>JANMZO010000028.1:0-2572 GCA_031383405.1 Acidimicrobiia bacterium
CAACTACAGCACCCTGCGCGCGGGCCTCGGGCTGAAGATCAGCCTCGTCGGCCCGCTGTCCGTCACCGGTGGCTTTGCGTACCAGGCCCCGCTCTCGACGGGCGAGATCGGCACCGCCAAATATTTCCCGCGGCTCAAAGCCGGGGGCCTCGACGCCAACGTGGGGATCGCGATCGGCCCGTTGGTGAACCACCTCGAGCTGCGGCTGTCGGGCGACTACGTCCGCTACTGGTACTCGATGAACCCCGAGCCCGGCGACGCGGCGATCGCCGGAGGCGCCACCGACGATTATTTCGGTGGCAGCCTGATGATCGCCTTCACGCTGTAGCTACAGCTTGTCCGGAAAATCCGGGTGATTTCCGAGTGCAGCGCCGCCGAGTTTCTCCCGGCACGCTCAAATCCCGCAGCAAGATCGATCGCTTCCCCGAGGGGATCGACAATCGCTGAAGCATCTGGCACCTGTCTGGCCGTGTCCTCAGAGGAGAATCGACATGAGCAAGAAGCCACGCAGCGGCAGCCGTCAGCCCGAGCTGTTCCCTCGTTCGAAGCGACCGACGATTCCCATCGAGGAGAATCATCGACTGGTGGAGTTGGCCGACAGCCTGGACTGGACCGAGTTGGAAGCGCGCGCGGAACTGATTCGGGCCAGCAAGCTCAAGAACGCCGCGGGCCGTCCGCCGCACTTGCGAGCGTTACTCGGCGCGATGGTGTTCAGAGCGACCAGGTACATGCCGTACCGGGTGTTGGAGGACCAGATTCGTCACTACGCGCCAGCGCGGTACTTGTGCGCGTTGACCGAGACGGAATGGTCCCCGGACCACAACACGCTGCACGACTTCATCGAGTTGATGGGCGAGGACGGCACGAGGCTCATCAACGAGTATGTGGTGGAGAAAGCGGTGGAGGAAAAATTGGCGGACCCGAAAGTGTTGGTGGCGGACACGACGGCCCAGGAGGCGGCCATCCCGTACCCGAACGAGATTGGATTGCTGAGTTCCTTCCTGACGACGGTGGTTGCTGCCAGCAAGAAGGCCGGGGCGGCGTTGAAGGACTTCGTGAACAAAGCGGCGACGAAGATCTCGGCGGCCAGGGAAAAGATGCGGGAGTACCGACTGTTCGCCAAGAACAAGACGAAGGCAGGCAAGGACCGGATGACCGCGCAGGTGGTGACGCTCATCGAAGGTGTGCAGAAGCATCTGGGCGCGGCCTTGAAGTTGGCGGAGTCAGGCAAGCAGCGACTGGGGAAATACGCCCGGCTGGCGACGGCAAAGGTGGAGCACCTGCACGAGACGACGAAGAAGCTGGTCCCTCAGATTCGCTACTGGCTGAAGACCGGCTTCGTCGCCGCGAACAAGATCATCAGCCTGCACATCCCCGAGCTGTATTCGATTGTCCGAGGCAAGGTCGGGAAGAAGGTGGAGTTCGGGCTGAACTGGGGAATCCGGCGACTGAAGGGCGGGTACCTGCTCGCCACGATGGCGATGAATCGAAAGGAGCTGGTCGACTCGAGGTTCGCGGTGAACGCGGTGGAGCAGCACATCGCGATGTTTGGAAAGGCACCGCGAGCCTATGCGTACGACCGTGGTGGCTGGAGCGCGAAGAACGTCGCCAAGTTGAAGAAGCTGGGAGTCAAGGAAGTGGGGCTGGCCCCCCGAGGCAAGGCCGAATGGAAGGTGAGCGGCAGCATGAAGAAGAAGCTGGTGAGCGAACGAGCGCAGGTCGAGGGCGGAATCGGGACGGTGAAGTGCGACAAGTACAAGTTCAATCGTCCGGCGGCGCGCTCGGTTCCCATGATGGGTGCCTGTGGTCAGCTCGCGGCGATGGGATTCAACCTGAACAAGCTGGTGCGCGAGTTGGCGAAGCGAAGGGGAGTGGTGCTGGTTGGCTGAATCGGAGCAGCGCGGGGGCCGGCGGTCGACCGCCCGCCGGTGGTGACGAAAAGTCACCCCCGAAGTCGCTTCACCTGTCGGGGATCCGTCGAATTTCGCCCCCAATTTCCGGACAAGCTGTAGCTACCGGCCATGCGAATTCTCCTCATCGCCGGACTCGGGTTGGTGCTGGGCGCGTGCAACTGCGGTCCGGTGACGACGACCGACGCCGGCACCTCTGTCGACTCGGGCACCTTCGACGCGGGCGTCGACGCCGGGCCTTCGCGGGTCGCGTACAAGATTGGCGAAGTCACCGGCACGTACACCGGCAACGGCGTCAACGTGGTGAGCGCGATCCGCACCGACATTCTGGCTCCCGCAACCTGCACGTACACCGGGGTGACGGATGCGGGGCTGATCGTCGGCGTCGACGGTGGGACCACGATGATCCAGGTCAGCGGCGCTTCGAACTGCCCGCCGCGCAGCGCGACGGCGATCGGCCCGGACGGCGGAAACGCGGCGGCGCCGTGCACGACGGGCACGCTCGATGTCACGGCCGCCCTCTTTCAGGGAACGATCGAGATGACGGGCTGGGCGGACGACTCGGTGGTGACGTTCAAGATCGTCGCGCCTCCCAGCGGAATTCCCGGCTGCAACAACGCGAGCGTGGTGGTGGCTGCCGCCCAGCCGTGGGGAATCGAGGG
>JANMZO010000107.1:0-21514 GCA_031383405.1 Acidimicrobiia bacterium
TTCCGGATCAGGGGCTGCAATGGTCCACGAACCAGCCGGTCGGCGTCGTTCCGGATCAGGGGCTGCAATGGTCCACGAACCAGCCGGTCGCAGTCGTTCCGGACCAGGGGCTGCAATGGTCCACGAACCAGCCGGTCGGCGTCCTGCCGGATGAGGCGCCGAAGAGTGGTTCGGGAAGTTCCCTGGACTGGGCGCCGCCGGTCCTGGTGTTCAACGAAGCCCGAAATGTCGATACGGGAGGACGACGCTGATGACCGTCACGGAGAACGGCGCCGTCCCATGCGGCACTTCAGCGCACATACCAAACGGGACCGAGACATCTTTCGTCGACAACTTCGCGGCGCTCGACTGGCGTGCCGATCTCCTGCGACCGGTCGGGGAAGTGGTCGACTCCCTGGTCCACGAGACTGCATCCTCGTCGTATCTCAATGCCTTCCTACTCTCGGTTGCGATCCAACAGGCGGTTGACGACCGACTTGCCTCGGCCTCGATGGTCGACCGCGCGGCCGAGTATCTCGGGAAGCACGGATCCGTGTGGGGGACGGTCACAAGCGCCACGCTACGACGGGTCTCACGGCTGGCCCACCGTGTCACGTGTGCGGCACTCGGGCGACAGGGACTCACCGAATGGCGTGTTGGGGTCGACGAGGTCGTGCAGCACCTGGCGGCGATCGTGGTCGGGGAATGTGACGGTTCGCACCGCACCCGGTTGGAAACACGACTGGCATCTCTCGCCGCATCTGCGGCCGTGCTGCCGACGTATGTCCGAAACGCCATCCCGATTCTTCCAAGCTGTTTTCAGACCTTCGATCTCGGGATCGGCGACATCCGGCGCCTGGCGGACCGGGTGGCCGAATCCCTTGCCGACTCGCCCGGCCCCGTGATGGTCGTGGGCGTTCGCACATCGGGAAGCTACCTTGCGCCGCTAATGGCGGCCGTGCTCCGGGCCCGGGGTCGGAGCGATGTCTCGACCGTCACGCTGCGGCCGGGCGCACCCTTCCTGGGTGCCGCTGCCGATCAGGCCCGGACGGCCACCCGGGCAGGAGCCGCGTTTGTGGTGACCGATGACCCGCCGGTCTCGGGTTCGTCGCTTGCCCGTGCGGTCGAAGAGCTGCGACGGATCGGGGTACCGAAAGCATCGGTGACGGTGGCGTACCCGCGGTTCGCCGAGGCGCTCGGCGATGTCACGCACCTCGAGGGGTACCATCAGGTGACCCTGAGTTGGACGGAGTGGGCCGTACACACCCGATTGACCCCCGAGGCCGTTGGAATTGACCTCGTCGCTCTCCTCGGCGACGCGGTACGCGTCGAATCTGTGCAGGCGTTGGAACAGCGGGCGCTCAGCCGGTCTGAGGCCCACGTGAGGGCGAGGTTCCTCGTTCACGTCGTCGACCGGTCTTCGGCTGAGCGGCGTACCCTCGACGTCGCCGTACAGGGTGTCGGTATCGGATACTACGGCGAGCATGTCCAGGTCATTGCAGAACAACTGGCTGCGTACACACCGCGTATTTACGGGCTTCGGGCCGGACTGCTCTACCGCGAATGGATTGATGACCGGCATCGTGTCGCCACGACCGGCGAGCCCCGGACCGTGGCCGCCGCACTGGCCGGGTACGCGGCCGAGCGATCCCGCCGTCTGCCCGTTCCGGAGGATCGCAGTCTCCGGTTGGCGGGATCGAGGCCGGCATGGGAGGCCGCCGCGGTCGAGGTGAGTGGCACGTTCGGGAAGGCATGGCCGTTCGTCCAGCTGCTCGGCGTGAATCCGGTTGTGCGACGACTGATGCGCGTTTCCCGTCCGACGATCGTCGATGGGACCACGACTCTTGAAAACTGGTTCTCCGCTGATTGGGAACACCCTGAACACCTCTGGTCGGTCGGCCTTCAGCGCCGGGCGTACTGGCACCACGGCCTCGGAAGCTACGACCCGGCCTTCGACCTCGCCGGCGCCATGACCGAAGAACTAGACGTGCCGTTCCCGCAGTTGATGCTGGCCGAGTACGCGGCCCGGTCCGGCGACGTCGTGAGCCCGGAACGTTGGATGCTTCTTCGCCTGGCACAGCTTTGGGGCAGCCGTCGGCGCCGAGCCGACCCACTCGCCGTTCGCGGTGCGGGAGCCCGGGTACTCCAGGAGTATTTCGCCCGGGTGTTCTTCGCCGGCGTTGAAGCTCCACCGGCTGACGGACCGGTGTGCGCATTGGACATCGATGGGGTACTCGAAACTGACCATCTTGGGTTTCCGTCACTCACTGCGGCGAGCGCCTTCGCCCTGCGAGCCCTGCGCATGCACGGGTGCCGTCCCGTGCTCGTCACCGGGCGCAGCCTCGACGACGTCCGGGAGCGATGTCGGAACTACGGACTGGTGGGAGGGGTGGCGGAGTACGGATCGGCGGTCTACCTGGCATCGGGCGACACCGTTATGGACCTTGTCCCGCCGGACGCACAGTCAGAACTGGCGACTCTCCGGTCCACGCTCATGTCGGTGCCCGGTGTCGTGGTCGATCAGCACTATCGGTTCGGCGTGCGGGCCTGGGCCGAAGACACCGGAGTGACCAAAGGTCTCGACGATCGGGATATCGCTTCCGCTCTCGCGGACCTCCATCAGATCCGGGTGATCCGTGGAGAGGGCCAGACCGACTTCGTCGCCGCATGCGTCGACAAGGGAAGCGGCCTTCGAAGGCTCATGGTCCACCTGTCGCCGGTGAACACCCCGGACTCGGCCGCAACTCCCGCTCTGGCGATCGGAGACACCATCTCCGATGCTCCGATGCTGGCCGTCGCCCGACAGGGCGCCGTACCGGGCCACGCCACCTCGATGCTCGACGGTCCCGGGATCTGGCGGTCATCGCACCCGTATCAGCAGGGTCTCGCTCACATGGTTGACCGCTATTTGGGCCACCCGAACGGCGGAATGCTCAGGTCGCTCACCGGATCCCGGGTCGCCCATTTGGGCTGCGATGTGTGTCGACCGGTCGGACTTGACCAGCCCCGGGAAGCACTCCTGGCCCTTCTGTCTGCCACCGAAGGGGGACTTTCGGGAATGCCTCTGCGGACCGTCCGTGGGGTGCTGCTCGGGCGGTCGCTAGGCTAGAGCGTCCCCAAGTCGTCGACGAGTACGCGTGACCGGGACAACCTGGTTGCGCCGAATCGTCCTCACCCGGCAACGCCTAATGCAGTGAATGCTCTGGACGGTCGATGGCTCAGAGCGCTACCTTGCGTCCCTGGGACAACTTCGGGAGTACCGGGCCTATGAGGAGTTGCGAAATGGCCGATGATCTTTACGGTGAACAGCACCGCGCCATGCAGGACACGTTCGGGACGAGAAAACTGGCTGATCGGCTCGCGTACAGGCGTTCGGCCGCGTTGACCGACGACGATCGCTCGTTCATCGCCGGACTCGACATGTTCTTCCTCTCCACGGTCGATCACCAAGGCCGCCCGACCGTGTCGTACAAAGGCGGGGATCCGGGCTTTGTGCAAACCCCCGATCCGACGACACTGCTGTTCCCGAGCTACGACGGCAACGGAATGTTCCTGTCGCTCGGTAACGTGACCGTCAATCCCAACGTCGGCCTGCTGTTCATCTCATTCGAGAAGCCGAACCGGTTGCGAGTGCAGGGTCGTGCTGAGCTTTCGAAAGATCCGGCTGAACTCCGGCTGTTTCCCGAGGCCGACACGGTCGTACGCGTGCATATCACTCACGCCTTCACGAACTGCCCCCGTTACGTACATCGCTATGAGCCGGTCGAACGTTCACGGTACGTGCCCCGTGACGGTGTGGAGACGCCGATCGCCGAGTGGAAGCGAATCTCTGGCATCGTCGACGCGCTCCCACCGGTCGACGCGGCCCGGGTCGCGCACATCGGTACGATCGACGGTGCTGAATGGATCAAGCGGGTCCGCGCCGGTGATCCGAGGACCTGAGTTCGGATGCGGCAACGCGCGCGCCGGGCCTGGCTTCTGGTCGTGCTCTCCGCGATGGCCGGATGTCACGGCAACCGCGATGTTGATTCGACGTCCTCGAGCACAACCTCAGGCGACGCGGGCCCTTCCACCTTGGGGGCAAGCGCTCCTGCCACATCCCCGGTCAACGGCGCCGGGCCGTCAGCCAGCGTCATCGTTACGGCATCGCCGACCCCGCCACCCTCAACTGTTCGTGAACCAGGTCCTTCGACACCTCGTCAGATACAGGCGGGGGTCCCGGCATACTTTGGACCGGTGCCACTCTGGCAGGTCATGTTCGCGGCGGAATCCAATGCGCCAATGAAGATCGGCATCGTCGTGATGAATCCGGCGAGCGGTCCAGGCCCTTTTGTGAACCCCGGATACATGAACGTCGTCGATGAGGCACGGGCGAGAGGCATGCGGGTACTCGGTTACGTCGCTACCGGTCATGGTTGGGCCGGCAACGTTGCGGACGACATCGCTGCGTACAATCGCTTCTACGGGGTGACCGACATCTTCTTCGACGAAGCCGCCACCGACTGCACGACCCTCAACGCAAGCTATCGGCCCTGGATCGATGCGGTGCGGACGAACCACGGGTTCGTAGTCGTCAACCCGGGCGTCACCCCCGATGTTTGCTGGGCTGGGGTCGCCGACGTGATCGTGAACTTCGAAGGTCCCTATTTCACCTATCTGGGCGAGTCGTTTCCCCCATGGACTGTTTCGTATCCGCCGGCAACGTTCTGGCACATCGTCTACTCCGTGCCGGCCGGATCGGCCGCCGGTGTCATCGAGCGTGCCACCACGGCGGGGGCGGGTTTCCTCTACGCGACGGCAGACGGACCACCCAATCCCTATGACACCCTCGCCGATGAGTACGCCGTTCTGCCGGCCGGACCCGATCAGACCCAACTCCCCGGCACACCGGGCATTCCCGGGACGACCGGTGCCCCGATTGTGCTCACGCCCGAGTCGTCAGCACCCCGCTAGCTCCTAGGCCAAAGGACGGCCGCTCGTTGAAATGTGAAATGGGAGCCATTTACACCTAGTGCACTGAAGCGCAGGAAGTGTGATGTCGATTTCTTCGACATCTCGCACTGGTAACGAATTGCGGTATCGCTCGGCGTCACGGTCTCCTACGCGAAGAGGCACTCGTTGGATCCAATAGCTGCGGCAGTCATCGGCATGCGGACAGTGCCAAAAGGTCCCGCCTAATCCTGTGCTCGATCAACGGTCGTTTCCACGTGCCGATGCCACGCCTTCCGGGTCTCGTCCGCAGCGAACGCGAGTACCCCGAAGCCGATGACGAGCGCCCAGTCGGCAACGCCGAGGGCGGCGGTGTTGAAGACGGATTGCAGAATCGGCACGTAGCTGATGGCGGAGACGATGGCGATGCCGAGCGCTCCTGCTGCGACCTGGAGGGGGTTGGAGAAGATGCCGATCGAGAAGAGGCTCTGGCGGTCGGTGCGTACGGTGAAGCTCACGAACACCTGGGAGACGACGATCGCCGCCTGGCTGATCGTGATGGCGTGCCGATACACAGGGTCGTGGATGGTGAACGTGTCGAAGCCCCGGTGGGCCGAGTGGATCTTCCAGAAGAATGCGACGGTCACGCCGAGCGACTGGATGAGCCCGAGGAACAGGATCCGGCGGAGGACAGCCCCCGAGAAGAGCCGCTCGGCGCGTGGGCGCGGCGGCCGGTCCATGAGCCCACGCTCGGGTTGTTCGGCGCCAAGCGCAAGAGCGGGCATGACCTCGGACCCGAGATCGACCACCAGGACCTGGAGTGCGGACAGGGGGACGAGTGGGAAGCCGACGGCAGCAGCGATCAGGAGGGGAACGAGCTCGCTGACGTTTGACACGAACACGTAGACGAGGAACCGGCGGATGTTCTGGTACACCGATCGTCCGCGTTCGATGGCCGTGGCGATCGACGAGAAGGAATCGTCGAGAAGTACCATCTCGGCTGCGGCCCGAGCAACGTCGGTCCCCGCGATCCCCATAGCGATGCCGATGTCCGCGAGACGCAGTGCTGGCGCGTCGTTTACTCCGTCGCCCGTCACCGCCACGATCTCACCGGTCGCTTTCAGGACCGACACGAGCCGCAGCTTCTGTTCGGGCTTCACCCGCGCGAAGACGATCTCGTCGTGGGACGCGAGCACCTTTCGTAGACGAATGTCGTTCATGGCGCTCATCTCCGCACCGGAAACCACAAGGCCCGGCGGTGCGGTGACGATCCCGACCAGGCCGGCGATCGCCTCCGCGGTGAGTCCGTAGTCGCCGGTCACCATGATCACGCGAATACCCGCTCGGCGGCATGCCTGCACGGCGTCGAGCGCGTCGTGCCGCGGAGGGTCGATCATCCCGACCAGCCCGACGAACGTGAGGTGGTTCTCGGCCTCCTCCGGCCGAGGGTGGGCGTTGCTGACGGTTCGGCGGGCCACTGCCAGGACGCGCAACGCGCCGATGGCGAATTCGTCGTTCGTCGCGATGATCTGTGCACGTACCTCTACGGACAGGTCGACCACGTCACCGTTCCATTCGACTGATACGCAACGGTCGAGCAGCTCCCGCGGAGCACCCTTCACGAACGCGGTGAGGCCGGTACCGGTTTCGCAGACGACGGTCATCAGCTTGCGATCCGAATCGAACGGCAGCTCCGTCAGCCGCGGCGAGGCCGCAGCGATCGCCTCAAGATCGAGACCCGCCTTGACCGCGGCGACGAGGATCGCACCCTCGGTCGTGTCGCCGAGGATTCCCCAGCGGCCGTCCTCGCCCGGCGGCATCCGACGGGCGTTGGTGCACAGCGACCCGATACGCAGCACGTCGAGCGCCGTCGCTGGATCCTGCACAGAACCCTCTGATCCGTAGCCGAGGCCGGTGACGTCGTGGCGACGGCCGGACTCCCAGACCACTTGCACGGTCATCTCCGCCTGCGTGAGCGTTCCGGTCTTATCGCTGCATACGACAGTCGCCGAACCAAGCGTCTCAACGGCCACGAGTCGCTTGAGGAGGGCATGCTTGCGAGCCATGCGACGCACCCCGACCGCAAGCGAGACCGACATCGTGGCCGGGAGCCCCTCGGGGACCAGCGCGACCATCACCCCGAGAGCGAACACGAACGACTCAAGCACCGGACCTGCGGTAGTGAACTGGCGTAGCGCGAATACACCGACACCGAGGACGGCGGCAACGGCCCCGACCCGTTTCGCCACTATTGCGACCTCGCGCTGCAACGGGCTGTTGACGGGTTCCACCATGGAAGTCAGCGAGAAGATGCGGCCGAACTCCGTCGACGGCCCGGTGGCGAACACGACGCCGGTCGCTCCGCCGTGCACCACGGTAGTTCCCATGAACGCGCAGTTCATCGCTTCGACGGTAACCGTGGAGGCAGCATCGGGAGCAGCGGACCTGCTGACCGGATCACTCTCACCCGTGAGCGATGAGTTGTCGAGCGTCAGTTCGTGAGCTTCGACGAGCCGGCAGTCGGCCGAGACGGCGTCTCCGGCCTCGAGGACGATCACATCCCCCGGGACGATCTCCGCGGCGGCGATCTCGGTGAGGCGTCCATCCCGCAGGGTTCGGGCGGTGCGCGGCACGAGGGCATCCAGCGCCTCTGCGGTGCGCTCGGCCGAGTACTCCTGAAGGAAGCCGATGACCGCGTTGAGGACAACGACGGCCACGATCGCCAGTGCCAGGCGCAGGTTGCCCGAGTCGCGGGGTGTCTGCAGCCGGTAGGCCACCAGCGTAAGACCGGCGGCGGCGAGCAGCATCAGCGCGAAGAGGTCGAAGAACTGTCCGAGGAACCAGCGCACCAGCGAGCGGTGCTTCGTCTTCGGCATCGCGTTCGGCCCCACGGCTGCGAGCCGACGCGCCGCTTCCGCCGCGGAAAGCCCCTGATCCGAAGAGCCCAGCGCTTCGTGGACTGCCGCGGTCGGCACCGATGCGATTGATGCAGCGATCACCCGACCGCCGTGACGGTCTGCCCGGCGACCAACCGGGAGGGGAGCCTGCGAAGGTCGACGGAGACTGCGAACTGGATCGGCAAGATACTGCTACGACGCAAGCTGCCCGGTGCCAATTGCGATGGCATCGGTCGATTCGATGACGATCGGATCTGGGACCTGCTCCCAGGCCTTGTTCCCGGGGCCCTGGTTTCCGAATGCTGTCATCAGATCTCCCGTTCGAAGCCGGGCTGCGGATACAGTGCGGTGCTTCACACTGAGCCGGAGGTTCCGGCGGCGATAGGGCCGATGGTCCCGATTGCGGCGCACCTGCCGCTCGTCAGGGCAGGCGCGCTTTCGTGAGGGTCGCACGCGCTGCCTCGGACGCGGGCGATGCGTCGGGTGGGTGTGGTTGATGTCTCGGCATTCGGTTCTGTCGGCCGCTGGGTGGGTAGTCGCCGCTTCAATCCGACAGCGAATACGAGGTGCTTCCGGAGGCACTACGGGCCGGTTCGCCCGCAAGTGTGATGCGCTGCATCGACCGGTGCTGCCCGACGACGATGTCTGTCGGCACGAGATGGGCAGTTGCACGGTTGTCCCAGAATGCGATGCTTCCCGGCTCCCACCGGAACCGGCACGTGAACTCGGCGTTGATCATGTGCTCGTAGAGAAGTTCGAGAAGATGCGCTCCCTCCCGACGCGTGAGTTCAACGATATGACTGGTGAAGTTCGGGTTCACGAACAACGTCTTCTCGCCCGTCTCGGGATGGACACGGACCATCGGGTGCACCGCCCGTATGGTCCGTCCCGTGAACTGTTTCGCGAGGTTCGAGGGCAACTCGCCGCGTACGAGCGGAAGGAAGTTCTGGTGAACAGCATGAAGTTCGTCGATGCAGCGCCGGATCGGTTCCGAAAGCCGTTCGTATGCAACGACCAGATTCGTGAATTGCGTGTCGCCGCCGTAAGGGGGCACAACCACACCCCGCAGAATCGACGCCATCGGCGGATCCGCCACGAACGTCACATCGGTGTGCCAGCGGCTCTCGACCATCGGGCCGCCGCTGGACTCCTTACCGGCAAAGGCCAGGTTGTCGAGGAGCAGGATCTCGGGGAATTCGGGAAATGCCGCAGGAAGAGTCGGATGTGCGGGCGTGGGCCGACCGAACTGTCGGGCAAAGGCCAGGTGCTGCTCCTGCGAAAGGTGCTGATCGCGGAAGAACACCACCTTCCACTTCAAGAGCGTGGCTCGAATCTCGGAAATAACCGGGGCGGTCAACGGGTCCCGAAGATCAACGCCAAAGATCTCCGCTCCCGTATAACCCGACAGAGGCCGGACGTTGATCAGACACGGGTCGTTTGACGTCATAGCGGACGCAACAGTTTGGCTCACGGGTCTCCCTGGATGTGGTCGAGTGATCGGATGCAAGCTTTGGCATCCGAAGGGAGCGATTGCAAGTTGGTTCCACCATGACGGACTCTTCCGACCAAGTATTTCTTCGCGGGCGGCGGGCGGATACCGAACAACGGACCGGCTCTGTACGCGAAGCGGCTCCCGGGTCGCCCCGGGAGCCGCTTTGAAAACTTCAGCGGGGCTGATCAGGCGGCGTGGATCGCCATCCACACGCGCTCGGGTGTGCACGGCATGTCGATGTGGACCACGCCGAGATGCGAAAGCGCATCGACCACGGCGTTCTGGATGGCCGGTGTTGAACCGATCGTGCCCGACTCGCCGATGCCCTTGGCCCCGAGCGGGTTGCGGGGGCTGTCGGTCTGGGTGTTTGAAGTCTCGAAGCTCGGAAGCTCCGCCGCCGACGGCACGGTGTAATCGAGAAGGGTTCCGGTGACCGGGTTACCGTCTTCGTCGTAGCGGACCCACTCGTAAAGCGCCTGCGCCGCGCCCTGGGCGATCCCACCGTGCTGCTGACCGGTGACAAGCATTGGATTGAGGATCCGGCCGCAGTCGTCGACCGCAATGTGGCGACGCATGACGACCTTGCCGGTTTCGGTGTCGACTTCCACGACGGAGACGTGAGCACCGAAAGGGAACGTGGAATTGGTTCCGTCGAAGTCGAGTTCGTGCCGCAGCGTCGAGGCATCAAGACCTTCAGGCAGCTTTGATTGGTCACGAGAGGCGACCGCCAGCTCGGCCCACGAGATGGACTTCGACGGGGTACCGGCCACATGCAGCGAACCACCTTCGGCCACGATGTCTTCGGGGGCCGCCTCAAGGAGATGGGCGGCAATCTTCTGGGCCCGGCTGAAGACTTCCTTCGAGGACAGGAAGATGGCGGACCCGGCGGTCTGCAGCGAACGGGAACCCATCGTGCCGGCACCACGGGGCACCAGGTCGGTGTCGGAGTTCACGAGCTTGATCTTGTCCATCGGAATACCGAGTACCTCGGTGGCGAGCATGGCGAACGCGGTGTGGTGACCCTGCCCGTGGGCACTGGTACCGGCGAATACGCTCGCGGAGCCGTCGTCGTGGATTTCCACGGCACCGAACTCGACGTGAAGGCCGACCGGAGCCGTGACTTCAACATACGTCGACACGCCGATTCCGAGTTGAACGGGGTTCTTCTCGGCGCGGCGTTTGGCCTGCTCGGCCCGGAGCTCCTGGTAGCCGGAAGCAAGGAGAGCTGCATCGAGCGCCTTTTCGTATTCACCCGAATCGTAGGCCGCGCCGGTGTTGGTTGTGAGCGGGAATGCTCCCGGCTGGATGAAGTTTCGGCGGCGGATCTCGGCCGGGTCCATCCCGATCTTCTGCGCGGCGATATCGATCACCCGCTCAATGAGCTGCGTAGCTTCAGGGCGGCCGGCACCTCGGTACGCACCGATCGTCGTGGTGTTCGTAATCACCGTGCGGGTGTTGAACTTGACCTTGTCAATGTCGTAGACGCCGACCGACATCATTTGCGTGAGCATCGGAAGTATCGCTCCGATGGCCGGGTAGGCGCCCGCCGAAGCCGTGACGTCGCCCTGCAGGCCCGTAATCTTGCCGTCTTTGGTGACGCCGAGCTTGGCGGTCATCACAAAATCACGGCCGTGGACAAGCGACACCATGTCTTCCGAGCGTGTCTCCGCCCACTTCACCGGGACCCCCAGCGCACGGCACGCAGCGGCGGCGACGATGTATTCGACGTACATAGCGGCCTTCGGGCCGAAGCCCCCACCGACCCAGGGGCAGACGACACGAACGTCGGGGCCTTCCATGCCGAGCATCGCGACGAGAGCACCGTGTGCGGCGTGGGGGGCCTGATGCGACACCCAACAGGTAAGGGTGCCCGGGCGCTCACCAGGTTCGGCCAGGATTCCGTTGTTCTCCATGGGCGCACCGGCGAGGCGCTGGCTGACCATCGTGACTTCGGCGATTGCGTCGGCGCCTTCAAAGGGGTCGACGTCTTGGCCGTGATCGGTTCCGAAGCACACGTTGGAGCCGTGCTCGGGGAACAGGATCGGGGCATCCGGGAGAAGGCCCTGCTGGGGGGTCACAATCGCCTTGAGCGTCTCGTACTCGACGACCACGGCTTCGGCGGCGTCGGCGGCCGCAGACTTGGAGGTCGCCACGACAGCGGCGACGATGTCGCCGACGAAACGCACCACATCCTTCGCAAAGATCGGACGGTTCAAGGTTGCGGGCATCATCGGGAAGCCCTGGAATGAGGGAAGACCCAGGTCGTTTCCGGCGTGGTAGACCGACTTGACCCCAGGCATGGCCTCAGCTGCGGAAACGTCGACGCTCAACACCTTTGCGTACGCCTGCGTCGAGCGCACAAAAGTGACGTGAAGCGTTCCCACGGGCGCCATGTCGTCGAGGTACTTCCCACTACCCGTAAGAAGCGTCGGATCCTCCAACCGTTGTACGGCATTTCCCAAAATCGATCCTGCAGCTGCCATGGCGATCCTTTCAACGACACGTTTTGACCTGGCGGTGCCTCTATTGCACTCGTGTGACGAACGTTACGTCAAACGCAACCGGTACGTAGGTTTCACGGCCAAAAAGTTTGGAGGCACAGGAGCCTGGGTCCCTCCCCAATGCACGACCGGAAATTCCATTCGCCTCGCGTGCAGCGATCCTGGCTTAGGCGCGAGCGCTGGTTGCCGAGAAGCTGACCATTCGGAGCGAGGTGTCGAGGTCGACAGGAATACCGATCGGGATCGGATGGTGAAGGCCCGCGTGCCCAAACGGCGCGTCGAACACCAGCGGCCCGGGGATCCCGGCTAGACGATCGAGGAGAACCTCCTCGAGCTCAGTACTCGGCGGTGCAAGGTCGAGGCGCCCCCCGTTCGGGTCTGCTGACCTTTTCCCGTGACAGCCTTCCCACGATCCGCAGACCGCCCCGACGGCATTGGCGAACCAGCCCGCACGCAGCAACTGGGTGATCATGCGATCCACGCGGTAGGGCGCCTCGTTGACGTCTTCGAGCACCGCAAGAAACGGTTCCGGGGGCGGCACGCCCTCCCGGGATCCGACCATCGAGGCCAGCGTCGCCAGATTTCCTCCGCGCAACGTCACGCGGCTGACAACGCCGGCCCGGAGCACCCGGGTCTCCTCGGTGAACAGAACGGGAAGTTCGCCGTCGAACAGCAGACGACGAAGACCGGCCACCGACGGGTTGTCGTCCGATTCGTTCGCAAGTCCACCGGCGACGTGCACGCCGAGTACCGATGCCCATCCAACCCGTCGGGAAAGCGCCGCATGGAGAGAGCTGATGTCGGAGAAGCCCACCACCGCCCTCGGGGTCGCACGCGCCACTTCGGCCCAGCGGATCTGATCGAGGATGCGAACCAGTCCGTACCCTCCGCGCCCACAGAACACGGCCGCTATGTCGGGGGCGGTCAGCGCCCATTCGAGATCCGCCACACGATCGGAATCGGAACCCGCGGTCATGCCGGAACCCGTGTCGACCCGAGCTCCGAGGACCGGATGCAGACCCCAGGAGCGAAGCGCTTCACAACCACGGTTCAGTTGTTCGGGGTCCGGCGGTCCCGAAGGGGTGATCACAGCCACCCGATCGCCGACCGTCAGGAGTGGGAGATACCGACGGTACGCTGCGCCGGAGTCGGTCATACGGGCGAGTTCCCGCTGCGCTTACGCCAGCCAACCGACGCGAAGGAGCCGAGCACGATCGGGGGTAACCAGGTCACCGCCCGGTAGATCAGCACGGCGGCGACGACGGGCTCGGCGCGTCCTCCGAAACCGGTAAGCGCGCTTGTTAATCCGATGTCGACGACACCGAGCCCACCCGGCGTCACGGGAAATGCGGTACTCAACAAACGCGTGCTGGCCCAGGCGGCAAACGCCTCGGCGAACGTCACGTCCGTACCCTTGATTCCCACCGCCCGGATCGCAACGGCCAGAACCAGGAACACGGTCATGACTCCGACGACGGTTGTCACCGTCAGCACGAGCCAACGGGCCTTCAGTAGCTCAACGCTGTCGTTGCGGAACATGACCAACGCGTTTGACAGTGAAGCCCGGCTTGTCGTGCGCCGCCGGATCCTGTCCCACAACCGCACAAACCGGTCGCAAAAGCGACCGACGCGAACCGCTCCCGATTCGCTTCGGAGAACCTGCGCAAATGCTCCAGCGACGACGACGAAGGCGACAGCACCTATACGCGCGCTTACTTCGAGGGCGGCGTTGCGTCCGCCCCGCAGAAGCAGCAGCGTGAGACCGCAGAGCGGGAGCGCGAGGTTGACGAGATTGTTCCATACGCCGGTGACCACCATTGCCCTGGACGATTCCCGCCTTTCGAAACCCCACGCCCGGAACATTGAGTACTGGACACCCATGCTGACCGCGCCGCCGAGCGGAGCGAGATTCGCAATGGCGGTCCCGGCCAGGGTCACCCGCAACGATTTCCTGTAGGAAAGACCTGGCAGCGCGGCCATCCAGTTCGGCGCGTAGGTGAGAATGTTGATCGCACCCGCGACCACGAGACCGAATACGGCCAGCTTCGACATTCCCGAGATTGCGTCGGCCACCCCGCTGTAATCGGCGAAGCGGGGGAGTACGACAACGAAGGTGCCGACGATGACCGCAAGCGCAAGCACGAGGGGCACCAGACGTCGTACCCGGGCTGGCGTGCTCATCGCATACGACGTTACTGGCGTGCGCCCACAGGCGAGGTTTTTGTACGTTAAGCCCGTCGGCCCGGGTGAACGAGTCGCTCCACGCCCGCTCGCCCAGCACGCGCCTCAAGGTCCGTCGGCACGGCCTCAGGTGCCGTGCGCGGCTTGCATGCCGGCCAAGACAGCTGAGTCGGTCGCGGCGAGTTCGTCGGCGGGGCTGAACATCACGAACTCGGTGCCGGCTTCGGCAGCCGGAGTGTGTCCGGGTGTCATGTAGAACGCGTCACCGGCCTCGATGACCTCAATCCGGCCGCCGTAGGTGACCGTGAGGCGACCCTTGAACACGTAACCCCAGTGCGGACACGAGCAGTGCTCGCCGGGCAGCACCTTGAGCATCGGGGCCAGGTCATGCGCCTCAAGTATCGACACGAAGTTGACGGTGTAACCATCGAGGTCGCTGGATCGATCCACCGCGACCGGGAATTCGTTCACCTTCTCAGTTGTCTCTCTCGATACTTTCGCCATGGTCATTCTCCTTGCTTGTCGGGTTACGGGATGGATGTGTTGGACAGGGCCTTGCTCAGCGCTGCCAGGGATTTCGGGACTTCCTGCGCCGACTGGCGCTTGCGTAACGGTCCGCCGAAAAACTTGCGATCGAACGCCTCGAGGTAGCACTCCCACGTGACGGTCACATCCGCGCCTCGCCCGCCGCTACGAACACCCATGGCCACATGACGTGCTGGCGGTCGTACGTGTACGCGAAGATCGTCGTTCGCAGTCCCGTCGTCGCCTGCTTCGTTCGTTGCGAGACTCATGATGGCAACGTACGAAATGAGGGCTGCGAGGTCATGGGGCAACCGCCTCATCTTTGACCTGAGGTGGCGACGAGCAGGCCGTTTTGCATGGCGAACAGGCTCGCCGTGACGCGGCTCGTGGCCCCGGTCTTGGTGTAGACGTGCTCGATGTGGTTTCGGGCGGTCTTCGGCGAGATCACGAGGCGCGCCGCTATTTCCCTGCTTGAGAGCCCGAGGGCGACCAGTCGAAGTACGTCGACCTCGCGCGATGTCAATCCCGCTGGACCCTCTCGCCGTCTGCCGACGCGGTGCCCGGCGCTGACCAGCACCGCTCTGACGGCATCGCCGTCCAGTCGACCGGCCTTTACTTCGGCGTGCAACTCGTCGGCAGCTGCGTCGGCGGCACGGGCCGGCCGGTAGGGACGCGGTTCGCGCATCGACTGGTACGCGTCGGCCACGGCGAGGACGCGTGCGGGCTGCGATATCGCAACACCGGACAGGCCTCGGGGATATCCCGAGCCATCGAGGCGTTCACGATGCTGCATGGCGAGGGCGCCGAGCTGCGCGAGCGACTCGGACTGTTGGAGGATCCGCCCGGTGAGGTACGGCTGAAGCCGGACCCGCTCACGTTCACCGGCGGTGAGCAGGCCGGGCTTGTCCCAAATGCTGTTCGAGACGCCAAGTCGCCCGAAGCCATGGACGAGCCCCGCCCTTCGCACCGTCGTGATATCGCCAGCGTTGAGCCCGAGCTCGGCAGCGGCCCCCGCCGCCAGTTCGGCGACGGCCGAGGAATGGCCCAGTGTGAACGGTGACTTGAGGTCGACGTAGTTGGCGATCGCGCCCAAGGCCGAGTCGAATTCCTGCGCCGACAGCTTCACGGTGAGCGCCGGTTCGGCCTTGATCACCGCGTCCCATGTCTCGATAGTGTCGAGGCCGCCGAAGATCTCGTCCGCCGCGGAGTCGAGACACGCCGACAACGTCGGGTCGAACTGTGTTCCGGCGCGGCGCCGCGCCACGGCGCGTGCCGCGTCGACCCCGTGGACGCGGTAGGCCACCTCGGTGTACTCGGCGAGTTGTGCGATCCGCGCCGCGATCGGCACGTTCCCACCAGCTAGCTTTCCGGGCCAGCCCTTCCCGTCCCACTGCTCGTAGGCGCCGCCGAGCGCCTCGCAAGCCAGGTCGGCCAGCCCGAGTTCCTCGGCCAGCATCCGCGCCAGCTTGGCGTGCTGGGTAATCATGTCTTCGACATCGTGGCGCCCGCGGAGCGCGAACTCGACCCCGATTCGGACGCGGCGCAACCCGGTGCTTCCCCCGCCGATGCGTCGCAGACCGCCCACCGCCTCCCGGAAGCTCTTCGGTTCGTAGTCGTACTTGGCCGACTTGAGGTCGATGTCGTCGCCGAACCATTTCGCCTGCTCATGCGCGTCGGAATGACAGCCCACATTGATCAGGAGCGCCGTGTAGTACACGCCCGCCCGCTCGTCGTCGCTAAGGCCGATCCGGTCGGCGAGCCGCGTCGCAATAAGACACTGCCGCAGCACGTGCTCCATAGGCTGACCGAAGCCGAGATCGATCCCCAACGACAATGCCGCGACCAGCTCCGCCAACCGGACAAACGGTGGATCGGGTGGGTCAATCACGTCAACGAGACTAGGTCTTTCGTCGGCATCACGACACGGCTCGTGCGAACCATCCCGTGATCACCGCCCTGTCGCCGATGATTCGACCGATACATGTATGCCTCCTGAAGCTTTCCTGTCAGGCAGACTGAGGATATGAGCGAAACGCTGTATCACATCGGTTTTGGGCCCAGCGATCTCGGGAGCGAACCCCCCACGGCGGTCCTGCTTTCGGGCGACCCTGACCGCTCGGAGTACATCGCCACGGAGAAGCTCACGAACGCCCGGGTCCTCTCGAAGAACCGTGGCCTGACGAGTTTCATCGCCGATCTCCCGAACGGCCGACCGGTCCTCTGCTCAACCAGCGGAATGGGTGGCCCTTCGACGAGCATTGTCATCAACGAGCTGGCACAACTTCCGGTGAAGACGATTATCCGCATCGGTACGACCGGTTCCATCCAACCCCACGTTTCAGCGGGCTCGATCGTGATCAGCTCAGCCGCGCTTTCCCGGCAGGGAGCGGCCATCGACGTCGCGCCGGTGGAGTTCCCGGCTGTGGCCGATCCGTTCGTAACGGTCGAGCTCTCCCGGTCCGCCGGACGACTTGGATTCGACGCGTACGTGGGGATCACCGCATCCGTCGACACGTTCTTCGAAGGGCAGGAACGCACCTCCATTTCTGTGAACCCGACTCTGCAGAGATGGCTTCAGGGAATCACCGAGGAGTACCGCGCTCTCGGCATCTTGAACTACGAGATGGAGTCTGCGACGCTGTTCAAGCTTGCGTCGGTCTACCGTCTGCGGGCCGGGTGCGTGTGTGCGGTGATCGCCCAGCGGACCGAAGGTGAAAACGTCGTATTCGCGATGAAGGAAGGTGCGGTCGACGCGGCGATCGACACCGCTATCGACGCGATCCAGACCTGGGCCTGATCGGACGCGTCAGAAGTGCCAGGGGTACGGCGACCAGTCGGGCGGGCGCTTCTCCAGGAATGCGTCGCGGCCTTCGGCCGCTTCGTCGGTTCCGTACGCAAGCCGAGTCGCTTCGCCGGCGAACACCTGTTGGCCGACGAGACCGTCATCGATCAGGTTGAACGAGAATTTCAGCATGCGTTGGGCGGTGGGGGACTTGCGGTTGATGAGCCGGCCCCATTCAAGAGCTGTCCTCTCAAGATCGGCGTGGTCCACGACCTTGTTCACCATCCCCATGCGGAAAGCATCTTCGGCGCTGTACTCCGAACCGAGGAAGAAGATCTCGCGGGCGAACTTCTGCCCGACCTGTCTGGCCAGATACGCGGATCCGAAACCGCCGTCGAAGCTCGCCACATCGGAGTCGGTCTGTTTGAAACGGCCGTGTTCACGGCTTGCAAGGGTGAGGTCGGAAACGACGTGCAGGCTGTGGCCTCCGCCAGCCGCCCATCCGGGAACGACACAGATCACGACCTTGGGCATGAATCGAATCAGCCGCTGGACCTCGAGGATGTGCAGACGCCCGGTCTTGGCCGGGTCGATCGTGTCCTTCGTCTCACCCTCCGCGTACTTGTAGCCATCCTTTCCGCGAATGCGCTGATCACCTCCCGAACAGAAAGCCCAGCCCCCGTCACGCGGCGAGGGGCCGTTGCCGGTGAGCAGGACACAGCCGACATCGGTGGTCATGCGTGCGTGGTCGAGCGTGCGGTAGAGCTCGTCGACGGTCGACGGTCGGAACGCGTTACGAATTTCCGGTCGGTTGAAGGCGATGCGGACGGTTCCGTGGGCAACGGATCGGTGGTACGTGATGTCGACCAGATCTTCGAAGCCGTCGATGTTTCGCCACGCGGTTGGATCAAATATTTCCGAAACTGTGTCGCTGTTCCTGTTTGGCATGCTGCCAGGGTAGGCGCGACCGTACGGCCCATCAGGTAGCCCGAACGACCCGCGACATTGCCCGACCACACAACTTCGGCGAACCACATGAAAACTCGATGCCCGCTGGATCACATCGTCCTCACATAGGGCCGGTAGTCATTGGTAGCCCACCTGATTGGTGGTTCAGTTCTCAAGGAGTCAACGTGATTCACAAGCATTCCAACGCCGGACGCCAACGCCGGCTCGGGGCCCGATTCGGCCTCCTCGTCACCCTTACTTCGGTACTCGGACTCCTCGCCGCCATGGCTGGACCGGCCGAAGCCACCCGCCGGGTTCGCAACGTCGGACCCGATTTCAACGTCGTGGTGTCACCCGACAACATTCGGGTCGCTGCGGGCCAGACCGCGAACTACCCCCTGTTCATCCAAGCGGTCAGGGGCTACAAATCCATTCCCGTCTTTGACATCGACGGTGTACCGGATTACATAGATGCCGAGATCGCCCGCATCGGGACCAACCGGTACCAGCTCTCGCTCATCGTGCCGCCCAACGCACCGTCGTCCAACGAGGTCTACCGACTCCTCGCAACGTCGAACAAGCGCACCAAGGTTGCCCTGTTCCGCCTGTCCGTCGTCGGCGCTCCTCCGGTCACCCTTCCGACCATCCCACCGCCGCCACCGACCCAACCGCCGGTCACGCAGCCGCCCACGACCGTTGCACCGCAATTCCAGATTTCGGTCGACACGACCGAGCGTACGGCCAAGACCGATGAAACGGTCCAGTATGCGTACACGATCGACCGTTCCGGCTACAACGGCCCGGTCAACTTCATCCTGAGCAACGCGCCAACCGGGCTACGTGCCGGCTTTTCCCAGAACCCCAGCCTTTCGGGCACGTCGGTGCTGCTCGTCACCCCGGCGGCCAACACCCCAAACGGGCGTTATGTCATGACCATCATCGCCTCGGCCGGCTCGACCCAACGGATCTCGGCGGTGGTACTCAACGTTCGGACTTCGGCCGACTTCGCATATGTCGTCAGCCCGGTGTCGCAGACAGCGACAAAGGCCGCGACCTACTCGTACCGGATCGATCTCGCCTCTACCGCGGTAGTGAAGCCGATCGTATCGTTCGAGGTGGCGGGAGTTCCCGCGGGCACCACGGCCAAGTTCAGCGCCACGTCGACCGATAAGACCACGAACCTGCAGGTCACGACGACCGGCGCCACTCCAAACGGCATCTACTTCCTGACCATCACCGGTCGTAGCGGCAACTTCGTCCGCCAGTCCAACGTGTCGTTGATCGTCGACGCGAATCCTGGCTTCGGGATTGCGGCTGACCGCAGTACCGTCGGTGTCACCCGAGGCGTTCAGAACTTTTTCGGTGTCACCGTGAAGCCGTTCGGTGGCTTTTCCGGGCCGGTTGCTCTCAGCACTTCGGGCCTTCCTGCCGGGATAACGGTTACCGCGGCCAGTACTTCGGGCCTCACGACGACGCTCGCGATCAACGCCGATGCGGTCCTCGCCAAGCCCGGCAGCTACAAGTTCAACGTCACCGGGACGTCGGGGAGCTACGTCGCCACAGTCGTGCTCGATTTGATCATCAACTGACCATGCACTGACCGTCTGCTGCCCATTGCCGGCCCATTGCCGGATCGTTCTCGGGTCAGCCTCGGGTCTGCCTCGGGTCAAAGATTGCAACGCAGTGCCAGTGGTGAGGGTGAACCCTTCGGGGTTCACCCTCACCCGCGTAGCAAAGCCTGTTACGCGGCCCGCAACAGATGGGTGCGGTGCGCACCCTGTGCTGGAATGACCTCGATGAAGAGTTCAGTCCCGGAAGCGATCCCCAACGTGATGTGCGCAGTCCTGCTTACCGGTCACGGTGGTCTGGACAAACTCGAATACCGCACCGACGCGGCGGTTCCCCACCCAGGTCATGGGGAGGTCCTGATCCGGGTGGGCGGCGCCGGTGTGAACAACACCGACATCAACACCCGGATCGGCTGGTACGCGAAGACGGTCACTGTAGCGACCGATTCGGCGGCGACCCTTCCGTCGGTCGATAACGGAAGCTGGTCCGGGACGCCATTGACGTTTCCCCGGATCCAGGGGGCAGACGTTTGCGGCCATATCGTGGGCGTCGGCGATGGTGTGAGCCCCCACCGTGTCGGCGAGCGCGTGATTGTCGCCACCATGCAACAGGACCCCTCCGGCGTTGCGTTCACCACGGTGACCATGGGGTCGGAAATGGACGGCGGATTCGCGCAGTTCGTCGTGACGCGGGCCACCGAGACCCACGCCGTGAGCTGTGACTGGACCGATGTTGAGCTCGCATCGATTCCCTGTGCGTATTCAACCGCAGAGAACATGCTCGGTCGGGTCAGGGTGGGGGAGCGGGACCGGGTGCTGATCACCGGTGCGTCGGGTGGTGTGGGATCGGCGGCCGTGCAACTGGCGAAACGACGGGGTGCGCATGTGACTGCGATGGTGTCATCAGAAAAGACCGCGGCCGTGACCCGTCTCGGCGCTGACCGCGCGGTACCCCGTGGAGAACCCCTTGTCGAGACACTGGGGGAGGAGTCGGTCGACGTCGTCATCGATGTCGTCGGTGGCTCGCGGTGGCCCGAGTTGCTAGACGTGCTCCGGCGCGGTGGCCGCTACGTGAGTTCAGGAGCGATCGCGGGTCCAATGGTCCTTCTCGATATGCGCACGCTCTATCTGAAGGACCTCACGCTGATAGGAGCGACGTATCAGAGACCCGAGGTAATGAAGGAGCTGGTCGGCTACATCGAACGTGGCGAGATTCGGCCCCTCGTCCACGCCACGTATCCGCTCGACGAGATCGTAAAGGCTCAGACCGACTTCCTGAGCAAGCACTTCGTCGGAAAGCTGGTGATGGTGCCACCGCCCTTGGCTGGAGAGTGACACGCAGGCGCGGCGTCAGTCGAACACGCCGGGGTTCAGAAACTGGCGTTCCATGAAGGCGGCACGCTGCGAAGTGGTCAGCTCCCCGGCGTCGCACACCGAGTGCCACGCATCATGGATCACCGCCACCTGATGCTCCACGATCACCTGCGCATCGGCGCTGTCAAGGTGGTAGACCGCGGCCGCCGCGACCAGATCCCCGACACGGGCGGCGCGGCCACCGTCAGCAGCGAACGCCATCGCCTGACGGGCATCGCGCCCGGTACGAGCCTGCGGGCAGATGTCATACGCCGGGCTCAGCACCAGACCGGTAGGACCGATGAGACATGCATGGTTGCGGCCATGATCGTCGGTGTTGCCGGACAAGATGTTGAACG
>JANMZO010000125.1:0-21251 GCA_031383405.1 Acidimicrobiia bacterium
TGGGCTGGCGTGTGCCTCAAATCAAATTCTGCTTGCCGGTGGTTCCACGGCGATTGCGCTGGTGGTTGTGGTATTCGGCCGTTTGTCCAAGGGCCTCGTACGGGGGAGGGTCAGTCGGCTTGTTGCCGTCCGCTATGAAACCGGGTTTGGCACGCTGGCGCCGGTCCTCGCCATTTTGTACGAGGCCGGCCATGTCAGAGACGTCCATGTTCTGGATTCGAAGACTGTCGGCGGCAATGTGCACCGGGAGTTGGTAATGGAGGTGCACGGGTTGAGTGCGAAGGAGCTCTCCGTTTGCATTGAAAAGATGCTCGCCCTCCCCGAAGTGTTCTCCGTGAACTCAACCTCCGACGACCGGGCCGAGTAGCACATTTAGTCAGTAGGGGGTTGCTCCGCAGTGGGCTCGTTCTATTGCTTCCGGGCTAACGGCGAAAGGCCGAGGGGGCGAGGGTAGCGCGCTCCTCGGCCAGTTGACAGATTTCGCGGCGTTCGTCGTCGGTTGACCTCATCCAGGCGAGGATGTCGCTGAGCGTTCGGAAGCAGCCGAGGCAGACGTCGTCGTCGGACAGGCAACAACGTCGCACGCACGGCGACTCGACGGATCTGTTGCGAGGGTTCATGGGGTTCCTATCGGCCGATCTGCCGGTCAGCAATAGTCTTTCAGCGTTCGTCGTGAAGAAGAGAATTCAAGCCGGAAATCGATCGAAGGTGCAGTTGTGAACACCGGTTCACCCCACGCATCGGTGGCATCAAGGATGCGCCTATCGCGGCGTGAATACCGGAACGGCTTCGCTGTCCTCGGGCCGCACGAACGAGACCAGCACCGCCATTTCGGGAGTGATCGCGTCGGATTCGATGCCGATAAGTGCACTTACCATCCAGGGCCCGTCGTCGAGCTCGACAGTCGCGACGATCCGCGGGAGGGGTATGACACCATCGGCCCCAGCGCGTGAGTGAAGCACGACCCAGGATTCGAGGTGGCCGGTCCCAACCGAATCGAACCAGTTGAAGTCTTCGCTCAGACACTCTGTGCACATAGGAACTTCCGGTCCTCGTGGATGTCTGCAGACGTTGCAACGGCGGAGCAGGAGACGTCCTTCGGCGGTGGCGTCGTAGAACACGGCAGAAGCATCATCGCGAACGACCGGGGAGATCTGGCTGGCAGTCATGTCGGCGTCCTTATGGTTCGTTGGGGCTGAGGATCAACGTGGCGTGGTAGTCGAGGATGCCGCCGTTACCGCTCGTGAGCACAACATCATGTTTGGCGACCTGACGATCGCCGGCCGTGCCGCGGGCCTGCAGTATGCCCTCGGAAATCGGAGTCATGCCCCACATGTAGTAGGCCGACAGTTCGCCACCGCCGGTGTTGGTCGGCAGCGAACCTCCGGGTCCGAGAACCCCTGACTCGACAAACGCACCGCCCTCACCCTTCTCGCAGAACCCGTAGTCTTCGAGCGACACAATGACCGTGTACGTGTAGCAGTCGTAGATCTGGCAGATGTCGACATCGGCGACGGTGAGCCCGGCCATGGCAAAAGCCCGCTTGCCTGATTCGACGGCACCCGATACTTCACCGAATCGACAACCGCGCTCCTGCACGAGGCCTGGATGGGCCTGAGCGAACCCCGGTACGTAGACCGGCGGCTGACGCAGACTCTTCGCCCGATCGGCAGAAGTGACGATCACCGCGATGCCCCCGTTGGAGACGAGGCAACAGTCGAGTAGGCGGAGCGGGTCGGCGATCCAACGCGATGACTGATGGTCTTCGAGTGTGATCGGGTCACGGAACTGGGCCATCGGGTTCATGGCCGCCCACTGGCGCTGCTGTACTGCGACGGCGCCGAACTGTTCCGACGTGGTGCCGTACTTCAGCATGTGCCGACGGGCGGCCATCGCGTAGCGCGGGTTTGCCCCGCCGTAACCGGCCGCCATCTGGATCGCCCCGAACCCTTTGAGCTGCGGTCGACGGGCGCCATAGGCCGTTCCGGCGCCGACGCCTTCCCTCAACGGCGCGTCGGCGAAGACACAGACGACGACGTCGGCCAGGCCGGCGTCAACTGCTAAGCCCGCATATTGAATCATGCCGCCCGCGGAAGATCCGTAGCCCTGGTACTCGGCGAGCAATTTGGTGTTGTGCAGCCCGAGGCCGCGCTGGAGCTGCAGGGTGAGATCCCCCGGGGAGTTGATGAGCAATCCGTCGATGTCCGCCATCGTGAGGCCGGCGTCGGCAACCGCGAGCTGGACGGCGTCGCGGGCAAAGCCCGCGGCGGTCTTCCCGTAGATCCGCCCCATAGGGGTGATGCCGATGCCGGCAATGGCGAAGTTGTTCCTGCGTCGATTCATGTATGGGCTCGACCGCTCAGCCGCGCCCGGCGACGGACGCCTTACGGACCTGGCTGAACGGCAGGTCGCGGTCGAGTTCCGGTTCTTTCGGGAGGCCGAGCACGCGCTCGCCGATGATGTTGCGCTGGATCTGGTCGGTCCCTCCGCCGATCGACGTGAAGTATGCGTTGAGCGACAGGAAGTTTGCGTCGGCCGCGTCGGGAAACAAATCGCCCACCAGCATCGACTCGGCGCCGATGATCTGGTTCTGGACCTTGGCCCCCTCGTGGAGGATCTGGCTCATGGCCAGCTTGCCCAGTGACAGGATGGGTGACGATGTTCCCTGCTGCAGCTGGGCCTTGGCGCGCTGGCCGTTCCACTTGTTGACCATGCGCAGCGAGTGCACGTGGGCTATGGCCTGCCGGATGACCGGATCGGCGTCTACACCGCGGTCTCTGGCCATGGCCCAGAGATCGATGTCGGTCGCCCCTTTTGAAGCCGTCGCGGCTCCGGCTTGAGCCTCGGCGGCGGCATCGCGTTCGCCGACGCCGGGCTGGCGTGGGCCTCGGGCGTTGTCGCCCATCGTCGAACGTTCGTAGGCGAGCGCCGTCTGCAGCACGCGCCATCCTTCGCCGGGGTTTCCCAGCATGTTTGCCGCTGGAACGCGCGCGTCGGTGATGAACACCTCGTTGAAGTGGGCCTCGCCGGTGATCTGCTTGATCGGACGGACCTCAACGCCATCCTGGCGCATCGGGAACCAGAAGAACGAAAGGCCCTGGTGCTTGGGAAGCTCCCAGTTCGTGCGGCAGATCAACATCCCGTATTCGGCGACCTTGCCACCGGACGTCCACACCTTCTGGCCGTTTACGATCCACTCGTCTCCGTCGCGCTCGGCCCGGGTCTGGACTCCGGCCAGGTCGGACCCGGCCCCGGGCTCGCTGTAGAGGAGACACATCTGCAACTCGTTCGTGAGCAACGGGAGCAGCATCTTCCTCTGGAGCTCGGCGGAGCCGTAGGCGACCATGGTGTTGGCCCATAGGTTGTGCCGGTCGTGGCCGGTTCCGGGAGCCTTGCGTTTGGCGAACTCCTCATGGATAACCTTGGCCTGGTCGGCGGTGGCGCTGCGCCCGTAGGTCGACTCGACCCAGGTCGGAGCGGCCCATCCGCCCTCGATGACCTTCATCTGCCACGGGGCTTTTGGCAGCGACGGATCCCAGTTCGCGTCGAGCCAGGTCGACACCTCCGTGCGGAGATCATCCACGGAGACATTGGTGAGTGGTTCAGCCATGGTGGCAGTCTCCCCCAACCCGATTCGACCTCCAAGTCAGGACCTCCAAGTCAGGAGAGGCCGGAAGGAGAACCGTTGCGTCGCCGGCCCGTGGCCGGTTCGGTCCTGCCCGGTCGGGTTGCGAAGGCACCCTGATGTGATACGACATGTGTCGTAAGTGTCGTAAGTGTCGTAATCGGCTAGGAAGAGAGCACCCGGATGGCCAACGTTGATCGTTCCCTCTACAAGGTGATGAACCGATTCGCCGATCGCACGGCATGGGCTCATGGCGTCGTGCGGTTCTATGCGAAGGATGGTGTGATCCTGTTCGCGATACTGCTCCTTGCTGCATGGTGGAGCGGTCGGACATCCACGACGCCGATCGTGGGCGTGGGGATGGCCGTGTGGGCCGGAGCGGGAGCACTGCTCGCACTGGCCATCAACCAGCCGATCGGAGCAGCGATCGGCCGGGCCAGGCCGTACACAGTCATTCCCGACATGCACCTTCTCGTTGACCGGACGCGCGATTTTTCGTTGGCCAGTGACCACGCGACCATCGCTGGTGCAGTAGCTGCCGGAATTTGGCTCGTCAATCGCCGACTCGGGCTCGTCGCTGCACTCGCGGCATTGGCCATGGCGCTCGCCCGGGTGTACGTCGGCGCCCACTACCCGGGTGATGTGGTCGCAGGATTGGCGCTGGGTGCGGTGGTGGTGGTCGGACTCCATCGGGTTGCGGCCCGCGTCATCGAACCTTTACTCCGTGCGGTACTGCGAACCCCGTTGCGACGCATGGTTTCGGCTGCGTCGTCAGGTGACGGAGCTGAAAAGACACTCTCCGTCCCGTGATCCGTGTCCTGATCATCGGCGCCGCATGCGTGGCTTTGTCATGGGGACTCATGATCGTGCTCGCGGCGCGGCTGCCGCCGGGCGTTGTCAAAGATCTCGCCGGATTTCTTCCCGCATGTGTCACGACGATCAGAAGACTGCGCGCCGATCCGCGGGTCCCACGGCGGGCGAAGTTTGCAATTGGCTTCGCAGGATTGTGGGTGATCTCGCCGATCGACCTCATTCCGGAGTTTCTGCCCGTCATCGGACCACTCGACGACATAGTGGTGGTCGCCCTGGCCTTCCGGTATGCGGCGCGGCAGATCCCACCCGAAGTGCTCTACGAAGCCTGGCCGGCTGACCCGAATCTGCTTCGGCGCCTTATCGGAGCGAAGTTGACGGTCACGGCCGACCCTCCGGATTGAGGGTCAGGTCATGGCCTGCCGGATATCGCGGCAGCGATCTCGCGGCCATCCGCTCACGTGCCCATCGAGTGGGCTTTGTTGATGACCCTTCGATTCATTACAGTCGGATCCGATCTGATTTGAGTTCAGCCAGAAGTGCCCAGTTCACAGGAACTAGAGAGAAGAAGGAGCCAGACATGGTTGGTGGAGCGTTACGAATGGCGAGTATGGACGATCTCGATCTGAGGATGTCCGAAGGGGTCCGCCCACTCTACGAAGCGGTGAAGGCCTTTATCCGCGATGAAGTTGAGCCGATCACCGAGGAGTTCCACCGGCTGGGGGAGGGGCGCGCCGAACGTTGGAGCTGGGCTCCGGGCCAGTTGGAGCTGCTCGAAGTAGCTAAGAAGAAGGCCCGCGAACTGGGCCTCTGGAATTTCTTTCTTCCGAACGCCGAGACCGGACAGGGTCTCAGCAACCTCGACTATGCCTACATTGCAAACGAACTCGGCAAGAACCGCTTGGCGTCGGAGTGTCTGAACTGCTCAGCCCCCGACACGGGCACCATGGAGGTCATCGAGCGGGTTGGCACCGAAGCCCAGAAGAAGCAGTGGCTCGAACCGCTGCTCCGCGGCGAAATCCGATCGGCCTACGCCATGACCGAACCCGGCGTGATGAGCTCAGACGCCAAGCAGATCCAGACGAGCGCCGTGCTCGACGGCGACGAGTGGGTCATCAACGGCGAAAAGTTCTACATCTCGGGGGCCGGTGATCCCCGGTGCAAGATCATGATCACGATGGTGCGCACGAACGCCGATGCCGACACCTACAAGCAACAGTCACAGATCCTCGTTCCGACGGATGCTCCGGGAGTCGAAATTGTCGGTCCGATGTATGTCTTTGGTGCCGACGACGCCCCGCACGGTCACATGCACATCCGCTTCAATGATGTCCGTGTGCCCAAGGACAACATTTTGTGGGGCGAAGGTCGCGGCTTCGAGATTTCCCAGGTCCGTCTCGGCCCGGGTCGGATCCACCACTGCATGCGCTCCATTGGAGCGGCCGAGAAGGCCATCGAAATGATGGTCGACCGGGGTCTTTCACGGGAGGGTTTCGGCAAGAAGCTCATCAACCTCGGGAAGAACATGGAAGTTGTGTCGCGCGCCCGAATCGAAACCGAGGCCATGCGACTCATGGTGCTTCGTGCTGCGAAGGCGATGGACACGCTCGGCAACGCCGAAGCTCGGGTCTGGGTCAGTGCGGTCAAAGCCATGGTGCCCGAGAAGTGCTGTGACATCATCAACGAGGCCATCCAGATGCACGGAGCCGCAGGCATTTCGCAATGGTTTCCGCTCGCCGACATGTGGCACTCGCAGCGCACACTGCGCCTCGCCGACGGTCCCGATGAAGTCCACCATCAGGTCGTTGCCCGCGCCGAGGTCAAGAACCGTCAGGCCGATCGTTCGACCGGTGCTGCTACCGCCGCTCACCTTTCGCGCGGCTCGCTCTTCACCGGGCCGTGATGCTGGCCGACCGGAACTTCGAGGACTCACATGAAGATTGAATCGCTGTTCTCGGTCGCGGGGAAGGTCGTGCTCGTCACGGGCGGCTCCCGCGGCATCGGGGAAATGATTGCGGCCGGCTTCGTGGCCAATGGATCCAAGGTGTACATCAGCTCCCGCAAGGCGGCAGTCTGCGATGAGACCGCCAAGAGGCTGAGCGAAACGTACGGCGCTGAATGCATCTCACTTCCCGCCAACCTTGCGGAGCTCGACGGCATCAACTCGCTGGTCGCTGCGCTGCGCGAGCGGGAGGACCACGTCGATGTGCTCGTCAACAACGCGGGCGTGTCGTGGGGGGCGCCGATCGAGGAGTTTCCCGAGTCCGGTTGGGACAAGGTGATGGACACCAACGTCAAGGGGGTCTTCTTCCTGACGCAGAAGCTGTTACCGCTCCTGGAGGCAAATGCCACGGCGGATGATCCTGCCCGCGTGATCAACATCGGGTCGATCGATGGAATCAAGAATCCGGCATTCAGCACGTTCTCCTACGGTCCCTCGAAAGCCGCTGTGCACGCGTTGACCCGGATGCTCGCCGCCCATCTCACGCGGCGAAACATCATCGTCAACGCCATTGCCCCCGGCCCGTTTCCGACATGGATGCTGAGCACCGGCGTCGGTGGCGGCGGCGACGTGGAGAACACCAACTGGGCGGCCGTCGCCCGGGGGAATCCCCGTGGCCGGGTCGGCACGCCGGAAGACATTGCGGGTCTGGCGATCTTCCTTGCCTCACGCGCCGGTGCCTTCACGGTTGGCGAAGTCATCAGCTGCGACGGCGGGATTCTCGTCAGCTGAACTTTCACTGTTCGAATGCACAAAAACAGGCGCCCGGTTGGGCGCCTGTTTTCGTTGGCGAAGTGTTCGCGCCACTGGTGCGGACCGGCGATTTGCCCGTGTGTCGAAGCCATTGCGGGGGCGTAGCCTGGGGCTATGGAATATCGCGCCACACCGCTTGATGAGATCGCCCCCAGGGTCAGAGCGGCCCGATCCGCGTTTGCTTCGGCGTCCACCCAACCGGAGGCCTGGCGGCGGGCGGCCCTTCTGCGGCTCCGTGATCTCCTGGTCGAACGTGAGAGCCGACTCCTCGACGCGCTGGCCGAGGATTTCGGCAAGCCCCGTTTCGAGGCTTGGACAACCGAAATCGGTTTCTCGATCAGCGACATCAACCACACACTCGCTCATCTGACCACGTGGATGCGGCCGGAAAAGGTGCCCACCCCGATGGCGTTTCAGCCCGGCTCATCGCGAATCGAGTCCGGGCCGGTGGGCGTCGTGTGTGTGATCGCGCCCTGGAACTATCCGGTGCAGTTGCTGTTGCTTCCGATGGTCGCCGCAATCAGCGCGGGGAATGCCGTGGTGGCCAAACCTAGTGAACTGGCGCCGTCGACGGCTGCCGAGCTCGTGTCCTTGATCGAGGCGATCGGTGATCCGGCCATTGCCGTGGTTCAAGGCGGTGTGGCGGAAACGACTGAACTCCTCGCGCAACGGTTCGACCACATGCTGTACACGGGCAACAGCCGCGTCGCCCGGATCGTGATGCGGGCGGCTGCGGAGAACCTCACGCCGGTCACGTTGGAACTCGGGGGGAAGAGCCCGGCGATTGTGAGCCGCAAGGCAAATATCGATGTAGCGGCTCGGCGCATCGCGTGGGGCAAGTTCCTGAACGCCGGACAAACCTGCATCGCGCCCGACTATGTGTTGGTCGAGAAGCCGGTTCACGATGCCTTTGTGGCGGCCCTCGGTGAGCACATTGCCGAGTTCTACGGAGCTGATCCGCAGGTGAGCTCAGACTATGCGCGCATAATAAATTCGCCTCACTTCCACCGACTCGAAAAACTGCTCGACAACGGCAAGGTTGCCTATGGCGGCGTGACCGACACGGACACGCGCTACATCTCACCCACTGTTCTTACCGGTGTGAAGGACGACGACCCGGTGATGAGCGAGGAGATATTCGGGCCTATTCTTCCGGTTCTGGCTGTCGACTCGTTGCCGGAGGCGATTGCGTTCGTCAATGATCGCTCCAACCGGGGTGACAAACCTCTCGCTCTTTACATGTTCAGTGAAGACGGCGACGAGAACGACGCCGTGCTGGCCGGTTCCACCAGCGGTGGAGCTTGTGTCAACGGAACGCTTCTGCACATCTCCAATCCGAACCTTCCGTTCGGTGGGGTCGGTGAAAGTGGTATGGGTGCATACCATGGGAAGTTCGGATTCGACACGTTCAGCCATCGGCGTTCGATACACCAGCGCAGCACCCGCATCGATCCGTCGATGATGTACCCGCCGTACACGGCCAAGAAGCAGAAGCTCGTTCGGAAAGGCATGATGCTGCCCGATCCCCGAGACGTTGCCTCGAAGCTCCGTGGTGCGCTGCGTCGCGGCTGACGGTTCAACCCAAGGTCCCCGGGGGTCGGGCCAGGCAGAAATGCGATCGGGAGAATACTCCCGCAGAGATGTGTCACCCGTGAAGACCGGTCAGAGCGTTGGCCTTTGATCAGTCAGGATTCGCGCCCCCCTCGGAGATTCGACGGCCGACAAAATCGTCGAGTTCGGCGACGATCGCGTCATCTATCGGTGGAGCCGCAAAGGCTGCCAGAGCTGACTTGGCCACGCTTGAAGCGCGTTCGGCTGCGGTTGTCGACCCGGCGTCGGCCCACTGACCGAAGCTCTGCCGGGTGAAGACGATCGGCTCGTAGAACGCCGTTGCGTAGCGGGTGCTGGTGTGCTCGGTGCCGAAGAAGTGCCCGCCGGGCGGAACGGTTGCGATCGCGTCGTAGGCCAGTTCGTCGTGGGCCATGTCGATCGGTGAAAACGATTCCGCGATCATCTGGAGCATTTCGACGTCGAGAATGAATTTCTCGTATGACGCGCAGAGCCCACCTTCCTGCCATCCGGCGGCGTGCACGATCATGTTGGCTCCGCCCAGAACGGCCCCATACATGTTCATCATGGTTTCGTAGCCGCCCTGGGCGTCTTCGGTGTTCGATGTGCTTGAACCGGAGGACCGCCAGGGCAGATTGATGTGGCGGGCCAGCTGGCCGCTCGCGAGGGCGCCTTTCATCGCTTCAGGTGTTCCGAACGCAGGTGCCCCCGAGCGCATGTCGACGTTGGAGGTGAACGCACCGTAAACCACCGGGGCGCCGGGCCGCGCCAGCTGGGAGAGCGTGACCGCAGCGAGCAGTTCGAGGTGTTGGAGCAAGAGGGCTCCGGGGAGCGTCACCGGTGCCGCCGAGGGCCATCTCGTGCTGCGGGTTGCGCGCGGCCACGGTGACGGCGGACGGCTCGGCAAGACCTTCCTCGAACGCGTTGACTTCCGGGCTCATCCGAGGACGCCCCGGTGGTTGCTGTCGTCGGCGATGCTTCGGCGACGCGAGAAGGTGCCGAGATCGATCCGCAACCCGCGGTATCGCCCGGTTACGACGAGCGGATCATGGTCGTGATCGTGACCACCTTCAACAGCATCGATCAACTCGACCATGCAGTCTCCGAGAACAGGTGCGTTCTTGAACTGATTGCCGCTCGTCCCGACGGCCATGTAGAAACCGTCAAGATTGCTGCGATCGACGATCGGCAGCCAGTCGTCGGACACGTCGTAGAGGCCGACGACACCCTGGCGGATATGGGGCACGCCCATTTGCGGGATGCGTCGGGCGAGTCGCATGACGTGGGCCTCCCACTCCGCCGGGTCGAGTTCGGGGGCGAGATCGTCGGGCTCATCGAACCAGACCATGGGGTCACACTCAGCCTCAACGCCGCCGACCAGCACGGCGTCGCCGTCGGGGCGGAAGTACATGCCGCTGTCGAAGTCGGCGCACGCCGGAAGCGACCGCACCGTGTCGGCAAACGGGCCCGGGGCTCGCACGTGCTCGACCTGCTGGCGTAGAGGTCGGGTCGAAACGGTCATGTCGTCGAGGACGCCGGCCATCGAGTTCACGAACGATGAGTGGGGGCCGGCAGCATTGACGGCAACATCGCACTCGATGAACTCTCCGCTTGCGAGCCTTACTCCGGTCACGCGCGGCCTGGTCGCTTGCACGGTTCGTTCGACCTGGACGACCTTTCGGTTGAAAAGCAGTCGCGCCCCGGCGGCCTGTGCAGCGTCAGCCAGGTTCTGGGCCGCAAGTTGCGGGTCAGAGATGTATCCGGCCTCTGCGGTGTACAGCGCGCCGCCGATACGGTTGGTGCTTTCGGAGAAGAACTCCTCCTTGTCGGGGCGAGTCGGAGGAAACCATGACATCGTTTCGAGGAACGGCATCCGACGTTCGAGTTCTTCGAGGCCCCACCACTCGTAGGGGACACCGACAGTGTCGAGTGGCGGGAGCGAGAGGCGGGCCAGACCGCTCGGGTCATCGAAGAACACCATGCCGCACTGCACGAACTTGGCGACGGGTGTGCCCGGTGGCAGACCAAGGAACTCGGCCCAATTGCGCCAGTACTCAACGCCTTCGTAGGCCAACGCCGTTCCGGCGATCGTCGAGTAGGTGAACCTCACGACTGCGCTCGATACTGCGGTCGACCCGGTTCCGGCAGCGTGGTTGCGTTCGATGACCGTCGTGGTCCAGCCCCGTTTGGTGCACGACAGGGCGATCGCGCTGCCCACTACTCCTGCGCCGATCACCACCACCCGCCGCTCGGTTGACTTCACCTACAGGACTGTACACACGTGGCTGACGTTGAGTGCGGCGGAGCCGAGGATGGATTGTGGCGGTCCAAACGCACCTGGAGCGTGGTTCCCGCATACGTGCGGGTCCGTTGGGAGTATTTGCGACAGACTCTTTCGCATGAACCCACCGAGTCCTCCGAAGATCCAATCCGCCTGGCATCATCATCCGGGAGTCAGGTCGGGTGAGGACCTGTCGCTCGGGGAACGGGCCGCCGACAAACTTCGCAACGGGATGGGTTCGTGGGGTTTCGTGTTCTCGGCGCTGGTGTTTCTGGCCGGTTGGATGATCGGCAACCGTAACGTCGGGTTCGACAAGTACCCCTTCATTCTGCTGAATCTGATCCTGTCGTGTCTGGCGGCGATGCAAGGGGCGATTCTGCTCATCGCGGCAAAGCGTGAGGATCAGATCAGCAGCGAGTTGGCGAGGCACGACTACGAGACCAACCTGGAGGCCGATGCAATCGTAAAGTCGATCCATGCGCTCGCCGTCGAAATCCATGCCCACACGGTAAAAGGCGAACCGACCACGAAACCCGCTTGACGCATTCAACGGCGCCCAGACGACCGGCCGCAGTCAGCACGACATGAGCCCCTTCGCCGGTTAGCGAGTTGCGATCTCGCCGGCACGGGCTCCGGCAACGTAGCCGTCGGTCGCTGACCAGGTTTCGGTGCCGTTCACGATCACGTTGTCGACACCGACACTGCGGCGGATCCAGCGGATGCCGTCGCCGGGGAAGTCGTCGGAGGCGATCTCGGGTCCGCGGTCGATCGTGCCGGGATCGAACACGACCACGTCAGCGGCGAATCCTTCCTGCAGCGAACCGCGGTCCTTCAGGCCCCAGATCCGCGCCGGGTCAGCGGTGATCCGCTTCACAGCTTCCTCCATGCGAAGTACTCCGGTGCCCCGCACGAACTGCGAGAAGAGGTGGCCGGTGTCGCCGTAGGTCGAGAACGATCCAACGTGAGCACCGGCGTCGCTCGCCCCTATGTGCACATAGGGATGGGCGAGCAGGTCTCCCACGGCCTTCGCATCGTTGTGCCCGGTGTTGGCTCGCATGAACCATGTGCCGAGCTCTTCTTCGACCGCGAGATCGATGAGCGTCTCCGCCGGCGTGGATCCGCGGTCGGCCGCCACATCACCGAGTGTGCGGCCGACGAGGTCGCGATTCTGGTCGAGTGCCACCTCCCGGATCACGAAATTGCCGGCGTTCATCCGCGAACCGGGCATGGCTGCGAGGGCATCGAGGCCACCGATGAGCATCTGACGCGTCGTGGGATCCTTGAGGGCGGCCAACTTGTCGGCCTTGGACGGCATCGAAAGGATCGGCCACCATCCCGGGATCACAAGAAACATGATGCTGCGGTGTTCGAGGGTCCAGCTGATGTCGATTGGTCGGGTCTGCACCTGGGGCCACACGCGTCCGCCCCTGGCCCACTCACGCTCCACGCCGGCCAGCACGATGCCGGGAGCCTTTGGCTGCGCATCACTTTGGAACAGCGGCGACAGGGTGGTCGGGATGCCGAAACGACGGGAAAGCTCGCCCATCATCTCCACGCGCGAGACGGTCAGCTCGGGATCGAAGAACTCATGAACGACCTGGAGCATGCGGTTGAACTCACCGAGGACGGCACACAGTGCTTCGAGTTCGGAGTGCTGCGACCAGCGGCACGGCACCGGCCGCATGTCGTCTTCGACGTCGATGTACGAGGTGGAGAGGCCCACCGCTCCGGCTTCGAGGCATGCTCGGAGAACACTGCACATCTTGGCGACCTCGTCGTTGGTCGCCGGTCGTCGGATGTCGTCACCCATCACGAACATGCGCAGCACCGAGTGGCCGACGAGCGGAGCGATGTTCAGTGCGACATCGGCGGCCACCGCATCGATCATCTCGCCGAATCCCTCGCCCCATCGCCAGTCCACACCCTTGTCGAACGCCGCGGCCGGCATCTCTTCTATGAGGCGGAACATGGCCGAGAACCGGTCACGTTGCGAAGTCCGGACCGGGGCCATCGAGAGGGAGCAATTGCCGGTGACGGCGGTTGTTATGCCGTGCTCGATGCACGGGAACGCGTAGGGGTCGAAGAGCACCTGGGCGTCGATGTGCGTGTGCGGATCGATGAAGCCCGGAGTCACGACCCGCCCGGTGGCATCGATGCGGCGGGCCGACGGAGCGTCGGCGAGGGAGCGCCCCACGCTGACGATGCGGTTGCCGGAGATGCCGATATCACCCAGGTAACCGGGCAGGCCGCTGCCGTCAACGATGGTTCCGTTGCCGATGATGAGGTCAAGCATGGGGTATCTCCTGGATGGGCGGGTCGATATACGGCGGTTCAGAGGAGAGTCTGGTCGATCCCGATGGTTTCGACCAACACCGTCCACGGTCGACCCCGAAGATCGTCGAGCGAGGAGATGCCGTGGCGGTCAAGTGCGGCGCTCAATGCATCACAGGTGAACGTGACACTCCGCACCGCGCCGTTGGGATACCGGATGTCGATCACGGCCTCCGCGGCGCCGTCGTGACCCGCCGTGAGGCTTGCAGCGACGATAACCGACTCGCTGTCCTGGTCTGTCACTGCGGCTGTGGTGACTCGACATAGACGATGTCAGTGCACAGCAGCGGGCCCGGATCGCCCGACGGGTTGGGTGGTTCGGCCGATAGCGACCGGCGGGTCACGAGGTGAAGGTTCCACGACAGCATCCGCTTCGCCGCGCCCTCGTCGCCGGGGAAGACGCGATCGGCGATCGACGTGACCGTGTCGCCGGGTTCGGGGAATATGTAGGAGCGGGACATGGTCGGATCGTAGGTGGGTGACCAACGCGGTGTCTATTTCCGTTGACGGGCCGGTTGCCTGCGCGGGCTGTCTTCTAGTGTTGCGGCGTGCCAAGGATGACCGCCGATGTTCTCGCCGACTTTCTCGAACAGCCCCATAACGGGGTGATTGCCACCCTCCGGGCCGATGGGCTCCCGTATACGGTGCCGGTCTGGTGGTTGTGGGATCCGGACCCATCGGCACCGACGTTCACGGCAGGGCGTCACGAGTATCCGGGCGGATCACTGTGGCTGACCGGCACGACGGGTAGGGTCTGGTGCAGGCAGTTACGAGCCGACCCCCGGGCGTCGCTTTGTATCGAGTCAGGCCCCCCGATGGTCGGCCATGTCGGTTTCGACGGCCCGTGCGAATCCCTCGTCGCTGACTCGGTCGACATATGGCCCGTCACCCGGCGATTGGTGGAGAAGTACGTCGGCCGCAATGATCCGGCCAACACCGGCGGTGTCGAAGCGTTCTACGCCAACATGCAGACCGAGCCGCGGATGCTGTTCCGTATGCGCCCCCGGGTCATGCGGGCCATCGATATGCGGGTGTACAGAGGTAAGCGCGCAGATCAACAACCCGCGACGTTCGGTCACGTTCTCCCGGGGAGCGGGAACATTTGACGGAACGTCGCAGTGTTGCTACCCGCTGGCTACGACGAGCAGGGGTGCTCCCCGCTTGACCTGGTCGCCGATACGCACCAGTACCTCTGAAACCACGCCATCGTCGGCGGCTGTGATCCGATGTTCCATCTTCATGGCTTCCATCACCATGAGAAGCTGACCCGACGTGACGGTATCGCCGGCCGCGACCCGCACATCGATGATGCGTCCGGGCATCGGCGCGTTGAGGCCTCCACGGTGGGCTGCGGCACCGGGGGGCGTGAACCGGGGAACGACGGTCAGTTCGACATCGCCGGCACCGTCGTTTACGACAAGCGACGAATCGACGTGGGTGAACGTGGCGCGGACGCGACGGGCCCCGACCGCAACGTCGATCGAGCTGGGTGTCCACGAGTGAACGAGCGCTACCGTCGGACCGTCGGCTCCGGCGATCACGAATCTTCCGTCGCGGCGGGCATGGTAATTCACGACGTGTTGCGTGCCACTCCAGCTGAACGTGATCCATTGATCGATGTGGTGGCCGGTCCGCCAACCCGACGGCATGTCCGTTTGGGTCCGGGCCTTTGCCCGGTTGCATCCCTGGAGCCACAGGGCTGCTGCTCCGATGATTCGGTTAAGCGATTCAGCGTCGATCACGCGCTCACGGGCCGGTCGGTGGCGATCGAAAAAGTCGGTGGTGGTGTCGCCGGCCAGGAAGGCCGCATGGCGAAGGGTAGACACGAGTACGTCGCGGTTCGTGATGACGCCGGCGAGGTGAGTGCGCTCGAGCGCAAGGGCCAGTCGGAGCGCTGCTTCCGGGCGGGTCGGGCTGTGTGCGATGACCTTGGCCAGCATCGGGTCGAAATTCGTTCCGACCACGCTTCCGGTCTCGACGCCGGCATCCCAACGCACACTCGGTGCAGCCGCGGGGGAGAAGGCATGCAGCGTGCCCGTCGCCGGGAGGAAGCCGCCCGCCACATCTTCCGCGTAGAGACGGACTTCGATGGCGTGGCCTTGCATGCGAACGTCGCTCTGGTCGTAGCCGAGCGGTTCGCCCATCGCGATGCGTAGCTGTTCACGTACAAGATCTAGACCTGTGACGGCCTCAGTGACAGGGTGCTCAACCTGGAGACGCGTGTTGACCTCAAGGAACCAGAACGGCCGACGGCCTTCGGCGTCGAGGGTGTCGTCGACCAGGAATTCGACCGTGCCCGCCGAGAAGTACCCGAGCCGTGATGCGAGTGCGACCGCTGCTGCACCCATCTCGGAGCGCATGCGTTCGTCGACCACCGGTGACGGTGACTCTTCGACGACTTTCTGGTGACGGCGCTGAATCGAACACTCCCGTTCTCCGAGGTGAAGAAGCTGACCGTGCTGGTCACCGAGAATCTGGATTTCCACGTGCCGGGAACGGGCGACATAGCGCTCCAGGAACACCGTCGCGTCGCCAAACCCTCCGAGTGCTTCGCGTTGCGCAGCTTCGACCGACTCAATGAGATCGTCGGGGCGCTCGACGATGCGCATGCCCTTGCCACCGCCACCGGCCGCCGCCTTCACGAGGAGCGGATAGCCTACCTTGGACGCGTCGGCGAGATCTTCAGCGCTCGGTAGGGTGGGGACTCCCGCTTCGACGGCCAAGCGCTTAGCCGCGAGCTTGTCGCCCATCGCGGTGATGGCATCGGGCGGCGGTCCGACCCACACGATTCCGGCCGCGATGACGTCACGTGCGAACGAGGCGTTCTCCGAGAGGAACCCGTAGCCCGGATGAATGGCATCGGCGCCGGCCAAGCGGGCCGCGTCGATGACCGCCGCGGCGTCGAGGTACGAACCGCCGCTGAGCAGGATCGCGTCGTCGGCATCGGCTACGTGGGGTGACCCGGCATCGGCTTCGACGTAGACGGCCACGCTGCGAATTCCCATCTCGCGTGCGGTGCGCATGACACGGCGCGCGATTTCGCCGCGGTTGGCGACGAGCAGGGTTGAGATCATACGTGTACTTACGTTGCTCACAGTCGAAACACTCCGAATCCGGTTGCACCTTTTACGACACGGTTCTGTACGACCGACAGGCAGAATCCGAGAACATCGCGCGTGTCTCGCGGGTCGATGATCCCGTCGTCGGAAATGGCGCCGGTGGCCTGCAGCGCGACGGACTCGGCTTCCTGCTCCGCTTCTGCCCTTTCAACGATCAAACGGTCAGCGTCCTCGTCGAAGGGGATCCCGGCCCGTGCGGCCTGGCCGCGGCGGACGATCGACATCACCCCGGCAATCTGCTTCGGTCCCATCACCGCGATTTTTGACGACGGCCAGATGAACGTGAACCGGTTGCCGAACGCCCGACCCGACATGCCGTAGGTACCTGCGCCGAATGAGGAGCCGATGATCACCGTGAGGTGCGGCACCATCGAGTTCGATACCGCATTGACGAGTTGCGAGCCCTTCTTCACGATGCCGGCCTGCTCATAGTCCTTGCCGACCATGAAGCCTGTGATGTTCTGGAGGAAGACGAGCGGGATGTCCCGCTGATTGCACAGTTGGATGAAGTGGGCGCCCTTTTCCGCCGCTTCAGGAAAGATCACGCCGTTGTTGCCGAGGATGCCTACGGGGTTGCCGTGGATCGACGCCCAGCCACACACCATGGTGGGTCCGTAGAGCGCCTTGAACTCCTCGAAGCGGCTTCCGTCGACCACGCGACCGATTACCTCCCGCACGTCGACGGGGAGCTTCAGGTCGGCGCCGACGATCCCGACAAGTTCATCGGGATCGAGTGTCGGGGGATCAGCGGCCAGGGTCGGTGCGCTGCCGTGCTTGCGCCAGTTCAGATGGGAAACGACCTCTCGGCACATACGCAGAGCGTCTCGCTCGTCTTCGGCCAGGTAGTCGGCCAGACCCGAGGTGTCGGCGTGCATCTGAGCGCCACCGAGGGTCTCGTCGTCGGAGTCTTCACCGGTCGCCATCTTGACGAGGGGCGGCCCGGCCAGGAAGACCTTCGACTGACCCTTCACGAAGATGTTGTAGTCGGACAGACCCGGCTGGTACGCACCACCGGCGGTCGAGGAACCGAACACGACACAGACGAGCGGAATGCCCATCTTCGAGAGCTCGGTCATCTCGTAGAAGAATCGGCCCGATTCTGCGAAGTGGTCAACCTTCGCCGGTTTGCGGCCGCTCGTCTGCTCGTCGTCGCCCTTGCGAAGGTCGGCCCCGGCTGACTCGACGAAGCTTACGAACGGAATGCGGTTGTCACGTGAGATCTCAAGGGCCCGGCGCCACTTCTTCACGACGTACGGGGTCATCGCGCCCCCGAGCACCGATGGGTCGTAGGCGAAGATCACGCACTCGACGTCGGCGATGACACCGATTCCTATGACCGCTCCTCCGCCGATGGTGTAGTCGGAGTCGTAGGCGGCCAAGGGGCTGATTTCCAGGAACGGGCTGTCGGGGTCGAGCGCCAGGGCGATGCGCTCCCGCACGGGGAGTTTGCCGCGTTCGCGTAGCCTGGCGTGCGACTTCGGGCCTCCACCGGCCGCGGCCTGTTCGAGGAGCCCGTCGATCTCGGCGAGCATGGCGAGTACCTGCTCCCGGTTGGTGGTGAAGACCTCCGATCGGGTGTCGAGGCTGGAGGTGACCGGTGGTGCCAGGAGCGGTGGCAAACGTTGTTCATGAAGCACGATCGGATCTTGTCACAGGCGCCTCCGAACTCACGTATCGGGGGGTCGCTGCCTTGTTCCGGAGCGTTCGTAGCTGACGCGACGTTGTGCCGGGTTGCGGTCGCTGAACAGGTGGCGGGTTGGGAGTGAACGGTTGGTGGTAATTCCGACTGGTTTGGTCGGGAATTGCGGATATAGTGGGGGCCATGCAGATCCGCTTCTCTTTTCCGAACCCGGTCGACGAGGTTTCGGCGCGGCTCGTTGCTACCGGCGTTGTTCTGCAAGGCTCCGCCTTCCTCGTGACGCGATCGCCGATTCTGCTGATCACGCTGGCTTTCGGGTTCGCCGCCCGGGTCGGGTTCGGCCCGAGGTTCTCGCCACTCGGGCGTTTCGTAACGCAGGTACTTCGGCCCCGTTTGAGCGCCAAGCCCAAGTTCGTCGCCGGCCCACCGAAACGTTTCGCGCAGGGCGTCGGTCTGGCCTTCTCCTCGTCGGCATTGCTGGCATACGTGCTCGGCGCTCATACGGCCGCAGTCGTCATCATCGCAATGCTCATCGGGGCGGCTTCGCTTGAAGCGTTTCTTGCGGTGTGCCTGGGCTGCATTGTGTTCCGTGGCCTCATGCGGCTCGGTGTGATTCCGGCCTCGGTGTGTGAATCCTGCGCCGACATTTCGGGACACGTGGTTCGCCTCGGCTCCGCCCGCTCCTGACGGCGCGGCCGCTGCGGTCGCTTCCCGCCGGACGGCTTGCCCAAATCGGTGGGTATAGGTCCCCAACCAGGTGTTTTATGCGGGCGTGCCGCCGGGTATGGGTCGGGTTGGGTAGTTTGGCCCGGTGGGTTGGGTAGGTTGGCCGGGTAGGTTGGGAACATATTCGTCGCGTTGCCATCGGTCGACAACTACGCTGCGCCGCCATCCGGTGGCTCTATTCGACGCCGAACTCCATCGGGCGGTAGCGTTTCCCGATGGTTCCAAACCTGACCGATAACGGCACGTCCGTGCCGATGCAAACGACCACATCGTTCACCCGCATGCAGGACTCCACGGCCGACGACTATGCGGTCATTGCGGCACAGGGACAGGCTTGGAACAAGGGTTTGGCTGACCGGGTTCTCACGCACCTTGAGCTTCTGGCGGGCGAAACCGGCGGCTACGGGGTTGACCGTCTGACCCACTCGCTGCAGTCGGCGACCCGGGCTGAGCGCGACGGCAAGGACGAGGAATATATCGTAAGCGCGCTTATTCACGACATCGGCGACACACTCGCGTCGTACAACCACTCGGAGTTTGCCGCGACGATCCTCCAGCCATTCGTATCCGAGCGTTGCCACTGGATCGTGAAGCACCACGGAATCTTCCAGGGGTATTACTTCTTCCACCACTGGGGCCTCGATCGTCATCTGCGCGAACGCTACAACGACTCGCCGTATTATCGCGACACGATCGAATTCTGTGCTCTGTACGACCAGAACTGCTTCGATCCCGATTACGACACGTTACCCGTAGATCACTTTGTACCGGCTGTCTCACGGCTATTCGCCGCTCCCCGCGAATCGATCTACCTGCGTCCGGCGGACAACGCTGCGGGCTAGTGGTCCGTCGCCAAATTAAGGACCGGGTGTTGTGACGGCCCTCGACGCCGATAGCGGCGTCCTCGTCCTCACGCGAGGGTAGGGCTAACGCCTCGTCCTGTGTCCTTGCTCTCGACGCCGAATGGCTCACCACACCATCCCGGCATTTCAGCGACGGACCGTTCGTGCAGTGAATCGCAGGAGAGTGTGATGTCGATTTCTTCGACATTTCGACGGGTAATGGATTGCGGTAGCGGGGCCGGTGAGCCCAGCACATTGTCGCAAGACCTGCAAGGATTGGGCATGATCGCGACTGCAGAAGTGTTGGCTTCGTGGGTTTCGCAGCTGGTGAAAATCCCGAGCGTGAACCCACTCCACGCAGGACCTTCGTGTGGTGTGCCGGGAGAGAAGGCGTTTGCAAGGTACCTGGCCGAGGTCTTCCACGGTCTCGGTGCGGTTGAGGTCGTGCTCGACAATGTCGTCGATGACCGACCGAACGTGTACGGCTTCTTTCGTGGGCGAACCGACCGACTCGTGGCTCTCGATGTTCACACCGATACGGTGACAGTCGAGAACATGATCGACCCGCCTTTCGACGGTCGCATCGAACAGGGCCATGTGTGGGGACGCGGTGCGCTCGATACCAAGGCGTCGATGGGCGTAATATGCGCGCTGATCGAATTGTGGAAGTCGGCTGGGCTGCAGATGGAGCCCAACCTTCTCGTCGTGGGTTCGATCAGCGAAGAAGCCGGCGGGCTGCTCGGAGCATCACGGTTTCGCAAATGGGCTGAGTCGCGCGAGCTGTCGATCGATCAACTCGTAATCTGTGAGCCGACGGAATGCGCGCCGATTCACGGCCACAAAGGGGCGGTGGCTATGAGGATCACCGTGGTTGGCGAGTCGGCCCACAGCGCGACGCCTGAACGCGGCAAGAACTCGATCTTTGCTGCGGCCCGGTTGATAAGCGCGCTTGAGAATCATCATTACGAGCTTGTGGCGCAGACCCCGAGCACTGAGGTTGGTACCGGAACGCTGCTCGTCGCGATGATCAAAGGTGGAATCGCGGGGAACGTGGTTCCAGATCGATGTGAATTGACGGTAGGTCGACGAATGGCCCCGGGAGACGACGTCCAGACGATTTACGATGATCTCGTGGCTCTGGCCACCGCGTCGTGTCCGCTGCCCATCACCGTCGAGCCGATATTCATCACTCCGGAAGGGTTACCCGGGAGCCCGGCGTTCTACCAGAGCCCGGATTCCGAACTCGTTCGCACGTTGGCGGCGGCGGCGGGTACGCAACCGACCACTGCGCCGTTCGGCACCAACGCGCTTCGCTACGACGGGTTTGCCCGGGAGAAGGTCATCTTCGGCCCCGGCAACATCGAAGATGCCCACCGCTCGACCGAGTGTGTGGCGATCGCGGACCTGGAACGCACGGCCCGGGCCTTTACGGCCTGGTTGAATCCGACGTGAGCACGTGACCGCTGACGTGGCCGGTAACGGGGGCCCGTTAGCCGGGGTCCGGGTCGTTGACCTGACGACCGCCCGCTCGGGACCAACCTGTGTACGGCAACT
>JANMZO010000174.1:0-36373 GCA_031383405.1 Acidimicrobiia bacterium
CGCAAACGCGAGAGCCCATGGCCGAGCGGGCGATGTCGTGGGTGGTGAGCACGAAGTAGGTCGCCCAGGCGAGGATACCGAGAAACTTGGGTCCGTCCTCAAAGACCAGGCCGAGATCGCCGCTCCAAGGATGAAAGAACCCGTCGACGATCACGGAAACGCCGTTCGCAACCAGCGAAGCGAGGAGCACGGGGTAACGGGTGCGGGAGATGTCGGGCCAGAACCGCAGAAGCCAGACGCCAAGCGGCGTCAGGACCATGAGTTCACCCACGGATTTTGGAATACCCAACGTTGGGGCGAGCGAATGGAATCCGAAGAGATCGTCGACAAGGAGCACCACCCCGACGATCGACGCGCACAACAGGAACTGCGCTGCGTTCGCCCGCCCTGAAACCTTGGCGATCCACGCCGACCAGGCTGCGGACGCCGCAGCTACCGTCCACGCGACAACACCGAGCTGCGAAACCAGACCGTCGTACCAAACCCCACCGTTCAGATAGGCCGGATCGAGAAACAGGGAGCCAACCTCGCCATGGGCGACGACTGCTCCGAGTACACCGAATCCGCCGAGCCACACGATGAGGAGCGGAACGAGCACGCGAACCTGCGATGCCCAGGAGAACCCCCGCCTACGGTCAGGACCGCGCCGCCACGAGCGGGCGGAACGATCCCCGTGCGGGGCTTCGCCGTCCTCGTTTCGCATTTGTGGCCCGGTCACACCGGTGGTATCGACAGTCCGGGTCTCCAACTGGAGTTTGCCCCGGACGGGCGTGTCCCCGGTTCTCGGAGCCCGTTCGCGGAGCCCGTTCGCGGAGCCCGTTCGTGGAACCCGTTCGCGGAGCTGGTTCTCGCGGGGACCGCCCTAGGGCACGCGTGCCGCGATCGCCGCAATCTCCAACAGCCACTCCGGCCGGGCCAAACGGGGCACGACGATGAGCGTGGAGGTGGGTTTGCGTCCGGCAAGCACGCGATCGCGGACCGCCATTACCTTCGCCAGTTCCGGGGTGAGGTCCGGTCGGTCAACCACGTAGGTGGTGTAGCCGACAAGGTCGTCGAACGTGCAGCCGCCGGCGGCGAGCACTTCACCGATTCCGAACCAGATAGCTTCGGTCTGTTCGGTAATGTCGGAAGAGATCGAGCCGTCGGACCGGGTGGCGACGATGCCCGATGTGAACACGTACTCGGCCCCGGCCGCGACCTTCGCGCCGAGGCTGTATGCCGCCGCGGGCGCGCCGATGGTGGAGGGATTGAGGAATTCGTTCATGGTTGTCCTTGCGATTTTCAAATGGTCTAAGAGGTCCGCACCGCCAGAGATCCGAAGGTGCGGTGGGTGCTTCGCTTCCCGATGGGTCAGCCGAAGCGGATCCACGCCGGATCAAGGTCAACGCGCTCGCGGGCGAAGCTGAGCGCGCTCAGCATAAGGTCGTTTTCCTCAGGTGATCCCACGCTGATCCGTACACCCTCGTTGGCGAACGCGCGGGCAACAACGCCCTTGGTCTCCATGGCCTCGAACAGATCCGCTGTCGCACGGCCCGCCGGCAGCCACACCAGGTTCGCGTGTGATTCGGGGACCGGGAGACCCATTGCGCGAACGGCAGCCACGATTCGGTTTCGTTCCCGGTTGATGATGTCGACACGCTCCTGCAGTTCCTTTTCACAACCGACCGCGGCGACGGCCGCAGCCTGAGTCACGTTCGACAGCGAGAACGGCGGAGCCACCTTGTCGAGCGCGGCGATGATTCCGGGCGTCGAAACGGCATACCCAGTGCGCATGCCAGCGAGCCCGTATGCCTTCGAGAGCGTGCGGCTCACGAGGACATTGGTGCGGTCGGCGTAGGTCTCGACGCCGTCGGGTGTGGCCCCGGGCTGAATGAACTCACGGTACGCCTCGTCGAGAACGACGAGCACCCGGGCGGGAACGGCGTCGAGGAAAGCATCGAGGGCTTGGCGGTGCAGGGCCGTGCCCGTCGGGTTGTTGGGATTGGCCAGTAGGACGACCTTTGTCCGGCCGGTCACGGCTGCGGCGATCGCTTCGAGGTCAAGGTCGAACCCGCGCAGCGGGACCGTGACATCGGTCGCGCCGTGCACCCTCGTGAAGATCGGATAGGCCTCGAAGCTGCGCCACCCGAAAAGCACTTCGTCGCCCGGACCGGCAAACGCGTTGAGGGTCTGGAGGAGCACCCCGGACGATCCGCTGGCGACGGTCAATCGCGGGCCTTCGACCTTCACATGCGCGCAGAGCACGGCCTTGAGCTCAGTCGAGTTCGTGTCGGGGTAGCGGTTGATATCGTGCGCCGCCCGCGCTATTGCCTCTACGACCGCAGGGAGCGGACCGTAGGGATTTTCGTTGGAAGACAGTTTCGCGGCGAAGCTCAATCCGTATTGGGCCATCGTGGCCTCGGCCGATTTCCCCGGCTTGTACACGGGCAGAGACTCGAGTTTCGCGAGCGGGACCGGGGCCTTGAGCGGTTCAAAGGACATTACGTCAGTCTGTCGCAAAATCGGCCGGCCGAAGTACCCGGCCGCGCGGGTCGTTGACCTCGAACGGGCCTGGTGGCCCGAGTTACCCGGCAAACCGGAACAGCTCCGCTCCAATGGTTCGTTCGGGTCAGCCGGGTCAGGTGGTTTTCGCGCGCTCCGCTTTTTCAGGAGACTCTCAGTTCGCACTCGGCGGTAAGGGTCGGGAGCGTACGATCTTTTGGTGCACATCCTTCTGGTCGACGACGAAGTCTCGCTGGCCGAGTCCATTGCCGAGGGATTTCGCGTTGAGGGCTACGACGTGACCCTGGCCCACGACGGTAACCGGGGTTTTGAGCTGGCCTCGTCGAACACGTACGAAGCGATCGTCCTCGACATCATGCTTCCCAAGCGCAACGGCTACCGCGTCTGCGCCGACCTGCGGGCCGCCGGGGTGGGTACCCCGATCCTCATGCTCACCGCCAAGCAGGGGGAACTCGACGAAGCCGAGGCGCTCGATACCGGAGCCGATGACTTCTTGTGCAAACCGTTTGCGTTCGTGGTGCTGCTCGCCCGGTTGCGGGCGCTGATTCGCCGGTCCAACGCCTTTTCCAACGGCGGCGACCGCTTGCAGCGTGGCGACCTCGTCATCGACGCCCGCAACCGCCGGTGCTTCCGGGGTAACGACGAAATCCAACTGACGGCTCGCGAACTGGACCTTCTCTCGGCGATCGTACGCACCAGCCCCGATCCCGTCACCAAAACGTCGCTGCTGCACGACGTGTGGGGACCAAGGTTCGAAGGTGATCCGAACGTTGTCGAGGTCTATGTCGGATACCTCCGCCGCAAGATCGACACGCCCTTCGGTAGATCGTCGCTGCAGACCGTTCGAGGTGTCGGCTACAGGTTCCAGCCGGAAAAGTAAGCTCCCAGTCCTTGAAACGCCGTCGTACGCCCGGGACCAAACTCGCCTCGCTACCCCTGGCCGTGCGTCTCGCCTCGGTCGCCACGATCGTCCTCGCCGTGGCCCTGGTGGTTGGTGGACTGGCGTTTCGCAACGCGCTGCGCACGCAGCAAAGCAACGAGATCGCAGAAGCCGCCCGGCAACGTGTCGACACGTTGGTTCAGTTGATCGAGACCGGAGAAATACCCGCGCGCTTACCTTCAGCGCGCGACTCCCCACTGTTCGCCCAGATCGTGAACCCGGCTGGAATGGTCGTGGCAGCCACCACGAACGTCGACGATATGAAAGTTATGGTCGACCTGGCCTCATGGAAACCGACAACAGCGTTGGTCAGTGGGCGAGCGCAGGTCGACAGGGCGACTTGCCGGGTATTCGTGAAAGGAGTTGAAACGGCGACCGGCCGTTTCGGCGTTATCGTCGCCGCGCCCCTGCGGGCATCCGAGCAGACGATGCAGACGCTCCTCACGCAGATGGTCGCGATCACGCCTCTGGTGCTCGTGTTCTCGGCGTTGCTGTTCTGGTTGCTGGCCAGACGGGCGTTGCGTCCGGTCGAGACACTCCGTTCCGAGGTCGACGCGATCTCGGCAAACGAACTGCACCGCCGGGTAAGTGCACCCGCCGTCAATGACGAGATCGGCCGGCTGGCTCACACGATGAATTCGCTCCTCGCCCGGATCGACGAGGCCCACGCCCGACAGACCCGCTTCGTTTCCGATGCATCGCACGAATTGCGCAGCCCTCTTGCCTCGCTGCGGACCAAGATCGAAGTCGGACTGCGAAACCCTGACAGGACCGACTGGCCGTCGATCGCCAAGGGAGTTCTGAACGACTCGTCCCGGATGGAACGGCTGACCACGAACCTGCTGTTTCTCGCTCGCAACGACGGCACCCCGACTCCGCTGTTCAGCGATGTCGACCTCGATGACGTCGTCCTCGAGGAGATCGAATCACTTCGGATGCGCACAGATATTGTGTTGTCGACAGCTGGCGTCTCGGGCGGGCGGGTTTGCGGCGACGCCGACGAACTCCGACGGGTTGTCATCAACCTGCTCGACAATGCAGTGCGGTTCGCGGCGACCACGGTGCAGTGCGACGTCACGACCACCGAGCGGGGCGTCGTGCTTGAGGTGCGAGATGACGGGCCCGGTATACCGGCCGATCAGCGCGAGCGGATATTCGAACGCTTTACCCGCGTCGACGAAGACCGCAGTCGCGAACGGGGCGGCGCCGGGCTCGGGCTCGCCATCGTTGCCGACATACTACGTGCGCATATGGCCACGGTCGCGGTGCTCGACGCAAGACCCCACGGCACCGTCATGCGAGTCGAATTTCCACCGGCGTGATCCCTCCCGATTCGATGCACTCCCGTGGCCCGGGGCCACAGGAGTGCGCCTGGATGGGTCAGTTGGACCCGGTGGGAGCGTCGGCGAGGATGCCCTTCAGCGCCTGAGCGGCGCCGAGGAGGGCGACACTTTCATAGGGAATGACGACCTTGGTGTTGTCGCTGTCGGCGAACTTCGCAAGGGTATCAAGTTGCAGGATGGCAAAGGTGGTCGGGTCGGGGTTGGCTTCCTTGATGGCGCCGTAGACACTCGCGATACCGATCGCCCGGCCTTCGGCTTCAAGAATGGCGGCTTGCCGGTTCCCCTCCGCTCGGAGAATCGCAGCCTGCCGCTCGCCTTCGGCGGCCTTGACTGCGGCCTGTGAGTTACCATCGGCCACGTTTATCGCTGACTGCCGGATCCCTTCAGACTGGAGGATCTTGGCCCTGCTCTCCTGGTCAGCCTGCTTTTGCAGAGCCAGTGCTTGAAGGATCTGCGGTGGCGGCGCGATTTCCACGATCTCGATGCGGTTGATGCGGATGCCCCATTTGTCGGTGACGGCTTCCATCTGGTTCTGCACATCGGTGTTGATCCGCTCCCGTTCCGACAGGGCCTGGTCAAGCGAAAGCGTGCCTATCACCGACCGCAACGCGGTGCGGGCGAGGGCGTCGATGGCCACGTCGAAGTTGGCGATGCTGAACAGGGCCTGTTTCGCTTCGACAATCTGCGTAAAGATCGTTGCGTTGACAGTGACAACGACGTTGTCCTTGGTAATGACCTCCTGCCGATCTCCCGGTCGCGGGATCTCCCGGATATCGACCCGCTGCAGCGAATCTATAAAGGGGGCGAGGACGACGAGGCCCGGCTCGTGGGTCTTGCGGTATTCGCCAAGACGCTTTACGACTCCGACTTCACCCTGTTGAACGATGTTGACCATCCGCCGAAGGGCGTAGATCGACACCAGGACGAAGATCATCAGGATGGCCAGCCCGATTATTGACGATGTGCTCATAGTGCTCACGCAGTTGCTCCAGTTGATGGGTTGAGGGCTTAAGACCCTTGGCGACCGGCACTGCGCTCACGGTCAGCGTGGTTCCCGACACGCTCACGACGATCGCTTTGCTGCCCGCACTGAGCGGGTCGTCGGTTTCAGCGAGCGCCAGCCAGTTCTCACCGGCCAGACGGACATGGCCTCCGGGCACCACCGAGACGGTGTCGAGAACATCGACAACTTCCCCGACGAATCCACCGTGGACGCCGCGGGCGACGCTTTCACCGCGACGGTGCAGAAATGCTCTGCTCACATACGGTCGGACGGCGACGACACCAACTGCACTGGCGCCGACTGCGCAGAGGAACTGGAGGCCGATCGCGGCGGGGAACACGACCGCTACCGCAGCGGCGGCGAAGGCGCCGACGGCCCCGAACAGGGCAAAGAACGCCAGGTGGTGAAGCTCGACGGCGACCAGGACCACTCCGAGGACAAGCCAGGCTACGACAATCATGACGGCGGGGGCCCCATCGTCTGTTCATCAATTGCGGTCATCACGACTGCCCTTCCGACGTGCGGTGAGGGAGGCGTCGGTTTACGGCGTCTCTTCTGGTCCAAACCTACTACTTCAAGGCCGCTATGGCCTCCAACAGCCGAGGGGCCAGATGCGGTGCACAGATCAACAGGTCCGGCAGGTAGGGGTTGACTTCGTTGTAGCGCAGCGGCGTTCCGTCGATCCGGCTCGCATGGAGACCCGAAGCCAACGAGACCCCAACCGGCGCTGCGGAATCCCACTCCCACTGGCCGCCGTCGTGAACGTAGGCGTCAACGTCTCCGCGCACGACCGCCATCGCCTTCGCCCCGGCCGACCCCATCGGGACAAGATCGACCGGCAGTCGTTCGGCCAACTGGTTGACAAGTGGCGGACGGCGGCTCTCGCTCACCACCACCGAGATACGACCGTTGCCCGCCGTTCGGGGGGTTCGGGCGACCAGGGTGTCGGTCACATAGACGACTCCGAGGGCGGGCATGGCCACCGCACACGCTGTCAGGCGCCCGCTGTTCGCATCGGTGCGCTCCCATAGCGCGATGTGCACCGCCCAGTCGGTTCGGCCCGGGGTGCGGAACTCACGGGTCCCGTCGAGAGGGTCGATGATCCACACCCGGTCGGCCGTGAGACGGGCCGGCGCATCGACGGACTCCTCCGACAGGAATGCATCGTTCGGTCGGGCCTCGGCCAACGCTCCGAGGATCAGGTCATTCGCCTGCGAGTCACCGAGATCGCCGATTTCTTCCGGAGGCATCCCGTTCTCCTCACCAAATCGCCGGATCTGGAGCAGATGGGTCCCGGCCCGGTCCGCCAACACGGCCGCCAGTCGGGCATCGCTCATCAATTCAGGCACGTACTCCACTCTATTGGTCTATTGGCGACGGGCCCCGCCGCACGTCCGCCGGCACGGTGGCATGTGCCTGAGCCCGAACTGAGGGTGCGAAACCCGTTACGGGTCGACGACCTAGACAATGACGTTGACCGGGCCGTGGACGCCGATGGTCGGGATCATTTCGATGTCACCGATTCGGCTGGGGCCTAAGACTGGCACGCCGACGCGGGTCCACCCGGCCACTCGACTCAGCAGTTCGGATCGTCGACCGCACACGCCTCACCGGACTCGAGCGCGGCACGTTCGGCCTGCTTGGCCGCTAAGCGCTCGAACACCCGCAGAAAGGTCTCAGGATCCTGGGCTCCGGGGATCGACCACTCGCCGTCGATCACGAACGTCGGCACGGCGGTTATGCCCATGTCCATCCCCTCCTTGAGTTCCTGGAGCGTTTCCTTACGACCACGCGAGTCAGCGAGATCGGCCGTCACCCGGTCACGGTCCATGCCGACCTCGGCCGCGATGTCGACGAGCGTGGCCTGATCAGCCACGTTGCGGCCCTGGGTGAAGTATGCATCGAGGAGCTTCTGCTTGAGCGCGTCCTGGGTCTTCGCGTCGTGATCCTCGAGCGCCATCCACAATAGGCGGTGCGAGTCGAGCGTATTGGCCCGCTGCCCGATTTCCATGTTGAAGGTGATGCCGTCGGCCGCGGCCGTCTTCGTGACATGGTCGATGATCTGACGGGCCTTCTCCGGACCGCCGAATTTGCGCGCATAGCCGTCGATCACCGGGCTCGGCGTCAACGGTGCGGAAGGGTCGAGCTGGTAGGGCTTCCACTCGTAGGTGATGCTGTCGCGAACATCGGCCGGAAGCAACTGCAGAGCCTTCTCGAATCGCACCTTCCCGATGTAGCACCAGGGGCAGACAACGTCGGAGTAGATCTCTACCTTCATGGGCGTCAACGGTACCCGACCCCGCCGCGATGCGGTTCGTCCCACCGCGCAGAATTGGTCCCCCACGCAGAACTGGTCACCCCGCGTCGCATGGTGATGCCAACCCGGCCCCGTGACGCAAACATGCGGCTCGTCGATGTCCGAAATGCGGAACTATGGAACAGGCGGTGCACTATGGGGCGTCAGCGTGGAACCTGGCGGGATGTTCGCGTTACCTCGGAACAGGTTGTCAGGATCATATTTCGCCTTGATCTCGCGAAGCCGGCTGTAATTCTCACCGAAGGACTCCCGTATCTTTTCGGGTCGGTCGTCTTCGGCGAGATGGTTGATGTAGGCCGTGCCTGTCAGGTGCGGGTCGAGCCGGCCCCAGAGACTCTTGAGCCACGGAATGTGGATCGACGATTCCGTTGGATCAGCCCACTGGCCGATGGCATCGAAGTCGAACTGTGGCTTCCTGGCGGCAAACGCCGTCGCTGTCGGCGACACCCGTGTGGCGGCACCGTGAAGATAGAAGAAGAGCAGTGCGCTCAACGGCGAGCTGAACGCTGTTGCCGCTACAGCCAACTCTTCGATGAGATCATCGGAGATCTGCTCGGTGTATGCGGACCGCCAGTAGCGGTGCAGACCGTTGATGGCATTGGGCTGATCGATAAGGGTCTGACGGATGCCGTAGGGCATCGGTCCCAGGAGGTCAGCCATCGGAGGCCCGAACGCGCGCGCCGCGGCGAAGACCCGCTCGCCGTCTGCGAGCGGTCCGTTGTAACAGAGCAGCAAAGCAGCTACCGGCATGCCGTCGGGCGACGTGAGAAGCGCGCACGCGGCCTCGGCTTCGTCAGGGAGCGTCGGGCAGAGGTCGCGGTAGAACCGCAGCACCTCGCGGGCCTGATCTATCGGGTAAAGCAGCATTCCCCCCATGACCTCTCCGACGGGGTGGAGCCGGTATTCGAACGAGGTGACGACCCCGAAATTTCCGCCGCCGCCACGTAAAGCCCAGAACAGGTCCGCATTCTCCGTCGGGCTTGCTTTGCGGTACTGCCCGTCGGCGGTGACCACGTCAGCCGACAGCAGGTTGTCGATGGTAAGTCCGTGCTTGCCCATCAACCAGCCCAGCCCTCCACCGAGCGTGAGGCCCGCAATGCCGGTGTTCGATACGGTCCCCCCCGGGGTCGCTAGACCGAACGCCTGGGTGTCATGGTCGAGTTCGGCCCACAGCACTCCACCTTCGGCACGTACGGTCCGGGCGTCGGGGTCCACCCTGATGCTCTTCATCGACGAGAGGTCGATCACGAGCCCGTCGTCGTTCGTGCCGTGTCCAGGCGCACTGTGCCCACCACCTCGGACCGCGAGCCGAAGCCCGTTCCTCTGTGCGTAGAGTACGGCCTGCTGGACATCGGGAACGCCCGCGGGGCGCACAATCAGCGCCGGGTGACGGTCGATGTTGCCGTTCCAGACCCGCCGGGCGGCTTCGTAGTCTTCGTCGACGGGTAGAAGGAGTTCGCCGCGAAGTGCAGTGCGGAGGTTCTCGATCTCCGCGTGTTCCGGCAGGGTGGGTGCATCCGTTAGAGCCATGTCTAGACCTTCCGCGAAGAGTATGTGCAATCTCTGGCAGAGACTGCCTGAACTATGAACCGACCAGGGCACGTCGTCAATACTTTTGCTGATAGATAGATTCTGCACACCGCAATCTCTTCGGTCTGGCAAGCTCACCGTATGGGTTCTTACGACGTACTGGTCATCGGCGGCGGTATCGCCGGTGCCTCAATCGGCTACGAGCTCGCGCTCGACCATCGGGTCGGACTCCTCGAGATGGAGGCGACACTGGCGTTCCACACGACCGGACGGTCGGTGGCCACCTTCCTCGAAAGCTACGGCGGGCGGACGATCCGACTGCTGACATCGGCCAGTCGGGGGTTCATGGAGAACCCGCCGGACGGCTTCACCCGGCCGCTCCTCAAACCGCTACCGCTGATCTGGGTGTCACCCCATCACGAGGTCGACGATCTGAACGCCATGTACGACTCCGTCGTCGAGTTCGTGCCGTCCATGAAGCACCTCACCGCAGAAGAAGCGGTGGAGGCGACCGTCGTGATTCGCCCGGACTGGGTCGGGGCGGGAATGATGGAACCGGGCGCGAGCGAGATCGACGTGGCGGCGTTGCATGGCGGATACGTGGGAGGCCTGAAGGCCCGGGGTGGTGAGATCCTCACATCGGCCGGTGTGACCGAACTGAAACAGGTCGGCGGGCGATGGCGGGTCACCGACAGCGCAGGAACGATGCACGACGCAGCTGTCGTGGTCAACGCCGCCGGCGCCTGGTGCGACCGTGTCGCTGCCATGGCGGGCGTCGAACCAATCGGCATCCGCCCTCTCCGACGGACGGTATTCATGGTGAATCCGCCGCCCGGAATCGATGCCCACGATGTTCCCCTGACCGCCGACGCCAACGGATCGTTCTACCTCAAGCCCGAGGGCCCGCAGATCCTTTGCTCTCCGGCCGACGAAGTCCCTTCGGAACCGTGTGACGCACGGCCCGAAGAGATCGACGTCGCCATGGCCATCGACGTGATCAACGGGGCGACAACGCTCGATATCCGTTCCGTCCGGTCGTCCTGGGCCGGACTCCGCAGCTTCGTGGCCGACCGCTCTCCCGTCGCCTGTTTCGATGACGGAGCCGAAGGCTTCTTCTGGTTCGTCGGCCAGGGCGGTTACGGAATCCAAATGGCCCCGGCCTTCGCCGAAGCGGCAGCGTCATTGGTCCGGACCGGCGAGCTGCCCACCGCATTGCTCGAGCGCGGACTTGACACAGCTTCACTCGCCCGGGCCCGCCTCGTCGGTCTCACCCTCGAAGGCCATTGAAAGACGGTGTCTCCGCTCGATCGGCTCGGCCGGTTCGTCGCCGACCTCAGCTGGGATGCCATCCCTGATGACACCCAGACCCGGGCCCGACTGACCCTGCGCGACACCATCGGGTGCATCCTCGGCGGGTCGGTCACCCCGGCCGGCCGAATCGCCACCTCCACGAGCGACTCCGACTCGAGCGCTCTTCGCGCCTTCGCACTCGCCGTCCATGCCAGCGCCCTTGACTTCGACGACGGTCACTACTGCGGCGGCGCCATTCATCCCGCCTCGGTCATCGTGCCATCGTTGATCGCTGCTGTGCGAGCCCTGGATCCGACGACAAAGGTCAGCGCGCAGACCTTCCTCACCGCGCAGATCGCGGGATACGAGATCGGCCTGCGTGCCGCGCACCTTCTCTGGCCGAAGCACACGCTCGACGCCTACCACTGCACCGGAACCGCCGCCACGCTCGGAGCCGCTGCGGCGGTCGCGAAACTTCAGGGCGCGAACGCTGAGGTGATTGCGAGGTCCATCGCCATCGCGTGGGCCCACGCGCCCATGTCGACGTTCCAACTTCCGATGGTCAAGGAGTCAATTGGTTGGTCGGCAGCCACTGCGGTGTTCGCCGCCGATCTTGCCCGCGCCGGTTTCATGGCCATGCCATCCCGCACGACGTCGGTGATGGAAGCGACCTTCATCCCGACCCCGTTCCACCGGCCGGGAGCTATGGACGATGCCTTCGTGGCAAGCCTCGGGCACGTCTACGAAGCGGCCAACACGTACTTCAAACCATACGCCGCGTGCCGCTACACCCACACCGCACTACGTTCCATGGAAGAGCTCTGCTCCGAACATCAACTCACCGCCGAGTCCATCGCACGTATCGACGTGTACACGCCCAAGCCGTCGGTGAACCTCAGCGATCAGCGGCCGGCATCACTCGAACACGGTCAGTACAGTTTTCCTTTTGTGCTGGCCGCGTTGATCTGCACGGGGCGGGCCGGGGCGCGGGAGATTTCGCACGACGCGCTGACGGACCCGCAGCGTCTGGCCCTGGCCACCAAGGTGACGGTCAACCACGACGCAGCGCTCGACCCGCACTATCCGGCGCACTACCCATCCCGGATCGTCGTGACCACCACCGACGGAGCGGCCTACGACCGCACCCGCCTCGTAGCTCCGGGCGACGACGCTGATCCTATGTCTGCTTATGATCTCGCTGAAAAATTCGTACGACTCGCCGAACCGGTCCACGGCACTGCGAAAGCCACGAACTTGGCCGACAAGCTCATCGACCTCACCGGCCCTGACTGCCGCCAACTGCTCGATCAGGCTCTGGGAGACACACTGGCGAAGTAGACGATCGGGCCGATGCCGCTCTCAAGTTGGGCCACCTCGACCATCCCCGAGGTTCGCAGCGTCTTGGCCGATCGTTCGTTCGGCACGTCGGTTCCACCGAAGATGACCGAAAGACCACATACTCCGTGCCCATGTGCCAAGAGCGCCTTTGTCGCCTCCAGCGCGTAGCCCCGACCCCACTCCGGGGGCTCGAGGCTGTAGATCACCTCGGCCATCGGCGCATCGCCGACCAACCCGGTCAACGCCGGGTTCAACGCTTCGCTCAGGAGCGAATCCAGCTCGGGGAACACAGGCAGCAGCCCACAGGTCCCGACAAAGCGCCCATCCACCGAGAGCACCCACAAACCACCCCCAAACTCAACATGGGACCGACCTGCCCTAGCCAACGTCGCGGCCACTTGCCCGCTGTCGACCGGCTCGTTATCCCATAGAAACAAACGCACCTCCGGGCGGTTCCAATGTGCGCTTACGAGTTCCAGGTCATCGACCGTCATCAACCGGTATGTCAATCGTTCCGACGCGGGCACGGTCAAGATCCTATTCGCGCGCCTCCACGCGGACAGGGCGCGCGGTACGTGCGGTAAGCACCCAACCGAATTCGTACGAGGGCCGGCATGCCGAACTCCGGCGTTTACGAACGGTTGATGCGCGGCTTGTAGATCGCGGTGTGATGGACGTGAGCAACGAGCTCGTTGTCGGCATGAACGGTCATATCGAGTTCCACGATCTCGTGGCCTTTGCGGTCGTAACGGTCACGAACCACGGCCCTGGCCTCGACGGCGGCCTCGAGCCGGACCGCGGCAAACAACGATATGTCGCTGCTTACGTGTATCCACGGTCCCATCAGCACGTTGACCGACAGGGCTTGGTTGGCCGCGAGCAACAACACCCCGGGATGCCAGAGCTTTGCGTCTTCCCATGGACCTGCTTCCACGTTCACCGACGTTAAATAGGCCCGCATATCATCGAGCGAGGCCGAATAGCTCAGTGTTCCGAGCACCGTCCCCGGAAGAAGCGACGACGCATCAGCGGTGGGGCGAGTCGCTGGAACGAATCCGATTTCCAGGGCTTCGCCGACAAACGGAACCGGCGTCGTCGACGCTCGACCTTCAACACACTCCCTGCCGTTGCCGTCGATCAGGCTGACGATTCCGCCGGCATCACAGGTTGCGGTAACGGTGTCGCCTTCGTAGATGGGCTGAAGGAGCCGCATATTCAAACGACCCGAATCGCACCACGCGAGGCCGAACGTTTCGGTCACGGCTTCCATCACATACGCAAACGAGGTGACCCCGGGGACGAGCCCGCCACGAAACCCGTACTGCACAGCCACGTCGTCTGAGTGAATCCGGTTCTCGGAGTTGTGGGCAAAGTTCTTCGCGACGAACACAGGCATGGTCGAAAGGTTACGGACCTATCCCACACACTCCCAACCGGAGGACTGTGCTTTCGGACACAGCACCGGTTGGGTAGCCTGGCGGGATGCCAGGGGATCCGCTCGCTTTTGTTCGTTCGATCGCGTTGACTTTTCCCGGATCCACGGAACGGACGACGAGTGACGGACGATGAGTGACATTGCCATCGTCGGTGCGGGCGTCTCCGGCCTCGCGTCTGCCCTTGCACTTGTGCGCAACGGCAATCGCATCACGGTATTCGAGCGCGACCCGCTGATCGAGGCCTCCGGCCCGCACGAGGCGTTCGAACAGGATCGAAAAGGAGCACCTCAGATCCGGCACAGCCACGCGTTCCTGGCCAGGCTGCGCAACCAGCTCCGCGACCTCTACCCCGACGTCCTGCAGCAACTGTACGATGCCGGGGCCACCGACCTCCGGTTCGACGCCGGCCTCCCACCCGCCCTCCAAAACTGCGAGCCGGAATCCACCGACGACGACCTGGCCATGCTCGCATGCCGTCGAACCACATTTGAGTGGGTTCTTCGACGTGCCGCGGAAGCTCAGGGGCACGTCGTGGTACGCAGTGGTGTAGACGTCCGCGGGCTGACCGGCACGCCTCAGCAGGTGACCGGCGTTCGCCTGGCCGATGGAACCACCGAAGCATTTGATCTGGTCGTCGTCGCTACCGGTCGCCGCGGAGGGCTCCCGCAGTGGCTCGAACAACTCGGCGCACCACCCGTGCCGGAAGTCCACGACGACTCCGGGATCGTCTACTTTTCGCGGTACTACCGACTGCGTACCGGCTTCGAGCTTCCAACTCGGACCGGCCCGATCGGTGGAGACCTCGGCTATCTCAAGTACGGTGTGTTTCCGGGCGACAACGGAACCTTTTCGATAACCCTGGCCACGGCGAGCGACGACACGGAGATGCGCAAGCTTCTCGACGATGAGGTGCGCTTTGACACAACTGCACGCGCGCTTACTTTTACCGCGCCGTATCTCGACGGACGGGCGGAACCGATCAGTGGAGTCCACAAGATCGCGGGCCTGATCAGCCGCTGGCGTGATTACGTCGTAGACGGAAAACCTGCGGCCACCGGGGTATTTCCGGTCGGCGACGCACTTCTGGCCACCAACCCCCTCTACGGACGGGGGTGCTCGACCGGATTCTGGAGCGCTCAGCTCCTTGCTCAGGCCCTCATCGACCATCCGGACGATCCGGTCGCCGCCGCGCTTGCCTATGACGGCCAGGTGCAGATCCATCTGAAGCCCTGGGTAATGGCGACAATCCGCACCGATGAAGACGCCCGTCGCGTGGCCGCAGCGATACTCGCCGGTGTAGATCCCGATGGCGATCCGTCTGATCCGAAGGCCTTCATGCGGTCGGTGCTGCGAGACGGTCTGCGTCCGGCCCTGCGTTCCGACATTCACGTTCTGCGGGCCTTCAGCCGTAACTTCAACCTGCTCACCCCGGCCGACTCCCTCGTCAACGACGCCGACTTCGGCGCCCGCGTCTTCGCAGCATGGAACGAACGGGCAAACCGCCCTCCGGAACCCGTGCTCGGCCCCGACCGGCCGGAACTGATGCAAACGCTGATCAGCGTGCGGTCAAACGCAAGACCGAAGCCGACACGAACGCCAGCCATCGGAGCTCAGGAAACCTGAGGCACGCGCCACTTGGAGCGCCGACAGCCCAATGGCACACCAAAAGACCGACCCCCGGGCCAGGCGGTCGATCTCAGGAAACGCTGGTCTTGAACAGCTCAGGGGCGGGAGGACAGTCGGCCCGGCGCCATGCAGCATCAAACGTCGACCCGCCGGTGGGACCGACGACGAATGTGAACAGCGACGCCGGAACCACGTCGAGATCGGCATCCCACGGATCGGCCGAGTCCTGGACCCGGTCGAGATAGGCCCGCCATAGCCGGCCCGGAAGTACACGCCCAACCCCCGCGACACACCAGACCTGTTTCCCGGCCTGGGCGGCTACCGCCGCCGCTGCGAGTGATCCGGCGACGGCGGTAATTCCCGACTCGCCGAGGCCGACGGCTTCGATGAGCACGACATCGGCCGTTGCAGCCGCCCCTCCGACGCCACGCTCATCAACAAGCGTCGCATCGGTTCCCGCCCGCTCGAGCCGACGGACCAACGAATGACCCTCGCCGCGGGCGTCGACCACGAGCACATCAAGATCGCCACGTTTGGCGATAGCGGGAGCGGTCACTTCGGGCCAGCCGAGGACGACGACAATCGCTTCCTCCGGAAGCAGGGACACGAGGTGCGACGCGGTGAGATCGTTCTCGATCTCATCGGCGGCCACCCATGCTTCGCTCGCCGGTTCCGGCGACCCGAGCACGCGCGCAGCCAACCACCAGATGGCCGCCGCGTTTGGTTGCCGGTCGACCAGTCGGCGACAGGCGGTCACGAGCGCGGCGGGATCGCGGCTGAACGAGGCGAGGGCACCCGCAGCTTCGCGAACGAGCAGCGACGGGCCGGTTTCGTCGGAGGCACGAGCCACATAGCGGAGGCGCTCAATGGGATGCACACTCCAACCCTACCGGTCGGCGGGCGCAAGAGTAAGAGCCGGTCGGTGCCGACCAAGGAAGCCACAACACCGGTCAGCGCAAACAAATCCGGGACTTCTTACCCTTTTCTGTCGCTCAATCTCACGTGGGGCCCCGTCCGTCGACTACTTTCTTCCGCCGTGGCTGCCAATCCGCCCAGCGAACTAATTCTGACCCCGCTCACCGGCAAGGGGTTCCCTCTTACTGCCTACCTGGTGCAATCGCATATGTTGCTGGTTGCGCTCGACCCGTTTACCAACGAATCGGCGTGGCTTCTGAACACCGCAGTCCGGGTGCTTCAGACCTTTGACCAGGCCGATTGCTCGGTGGCGTTCCTCATGTCCGGCGCCGACGCCGACGAGTCGCGCCAGTTTCTCGGTCCGCACGCCCGGGAGTTCCTCACGTTCCCGGATGCGGACCGCGCGATCACCAGGGCCTTCGGCCTCGAACGGGTCCCTGCGCTCATCCACGTCGGGTCCGACGGCAAACTCGTCAACGCGGCCGAAGACTGGGACCCTGACGCCTGGCAGGTTGTGACCGACGAGTTGGCCCGGATGATGCGCTGGACCGGTCCCCTGTTGCCGAACTCCAAAGATCCCGGCGCGTTCGTGGGCACTGCGGCCCGTTGAGGGCCAACGAGCGCCAATTTTTGGGTATCGAGGCCCTTTGAGCTGGGTAATCAGCGAGAAATCGCTAACTTTCGCTTAGAAAGCCAACGCAACCGGCCGATAGCTGTGGTGTGCAGACGTGGGTCTGCCCGACACCACAATGACTTTCGACCCGACACCCCTCATAATTCGTCGCAAAACGCGTACAGCGAACGCACGATTCGCTCACGGCGGATCGATTGACTTCAACGTCATGCAGAAGCGTTTACGACGTTTGACGCTGCCGGTTACGGCGGTGACCGCGGCTCTGGTCGTGTGTGCCTTCAGTGGCGGCGTGCTCGGAACCGGCATGCTTGGTTCGAGCGCCGAGGCAGCCCGCTCCCGACCACCGGACCCGACTATCCCCGTTCCCCTCAGCAGCGATTCCTCGGCGGGCAGTGCACCAGCGGTGACCGTACCGGCGCCGATCACGACCGTCGGAACCCCCGATAGGCCACCGGTCGGGCCGCTCCCGCCGCCGGTGAACGTTCCGTACCTCGTGCTCACCCCTCCAGACGCCGCCGGACAGTCGGGACCTTCCGTGCCGAGTCTTCCGACTGTGGTGCCTGCACCACCCACGACGACACCACTCGCGGTCATCACCATAACCGCGGCGAAGGCGCCGACCTCCCGCACGGCCAAGGCGGCGGCCATCACCACGACGACCAAGACGACCCCGACCATCGCGACCACTGCGACCACGACCATCAGGGCGAGAAGGGCGCAGACCACAACGACCGTCGTGGCCTACGAGAATGAACCCATCCAGGCCCTTCCACCGTCTGCGGTCCGGCCGAATGTGGTTGTCGCAGGCGTGGTCATCCTGGCCGACGCGTCGAACGGCACCTCGGGGGCCGGGAGCTTGACCCCGCCGTCCGCACCTACGACCCCGCAACCGATCCCGCAACCAACGAGTCCGCCAACAGCTCCGACCTCCCCACTGCCGACGATCCTGATCACACCCGTACTCACCCGAAACACGCCGACGACGACGCCCTCCTCGCCCGTCCCTTCGACCGCTCCACCCGTTTCTGTCGACTCGGGTGACGGACCGACTCCGATCGACCCGGGCTTGCCGAGCTTTCCAACCACGACCAAGCCAAAGGTATACGTCTTTGTAGGCCGGAACGACTACGACATTGTTCCACCGGTGTCGCCCCGGGCCGGCGAGGTGGTGGGGTGGGCGCTTGCCCAGGTCGGGCAGCCGTACCTGTGGGGCGGCGAGGGCCCGGGTGGCTTTGACTGCTCGGGGTTGTCGAAGATGGCGTGGCTCAGCGTGGGGGCCCGTCTTACCCACCAGTCGAAGATCCAGTTTTCCGAGACGGCACGCCTCAACGTATCGGACCTCGAACCCGGCGATCTTGTGTTCTACGGTGACCCTACCCACCATCTCGGTATCTACATCGGCGACGGAAAGATGGTCGAAGCGGCGCGCCAGGGCATCCCGGTACGGATCGTGCCAGTCAAGCGTCGAGACCTCGTGGGCGCCGGTCGCGTGCGGTACTGAGTAAGGCGATCCGCCGGTTCTCGGATGCACTTCGGATGCTCTGGGAGGAATTGCCGGGAAGTTGTCGGTGAGTTGCCGGGGAGTTGTCGGTGAGTTGCCCCGCAGATGCGTTTAGGCTCCAGGCTTATGCGTGCTGCCGTAATCGAAAACCGGGCCCTCACCGTTGTCGAACGAGCCGACCCGATACCGGGGACCGGCGAGTTGCTCGTGCGGGTCCGGGCCGCGGGACTCAACAACGCCGACCAGATGCAGATTCTCGGCGGGTACCCGGCCCCCCCGGGGTCGCCGTCCGACATTCCGGGCCTGGAGCTGGCCGGCGAAGTGGTGGGTGTCGGACCCAACACGTTCCGCTTCAGCGTCGGCGACCGGGTCATGGCGGTGGTCGGAGGCGGCGCAATGGCTGAGCTGTGCGTAATGCACGAGCGGACGGTCATTGCGGTCCCCGACGCGATGGGCTGGGAAGCGGCTGGCGCCTTCCCCGAAGCCTTCACGACGGCGCACGATGCACTCGTCACGCAGTGCGCCATGGTTTCGGGCGAGCGCGTCTGCGTTCACGGGGCAGCCGGCGGTGTCGGCACGGCCGGCGTTCAGATCGCGGCAGCGTTCGGCGCTGGCGTCGTGGCCACCGTTCGCAACGAAGCGCTCCGGGCGCAGGTCGAAGCACTCGCCCCGGGCGCGGTGCGGGTCGTCGATCCGGTCGATTTCGGACAACACGGTCCGTTCGATGTCGTGCTGGAATTGATCGGCGCAGGCAACCTTTCGGAAAACCTCCGGGCCCTGAACACAGGTGGGCGCATCAGCGTGATCGGTGTCTCGGCCACCGGGGCCAAGGGCGAGCTTGACCTGCTGGCGCTCATGCAGAAGCGGGCCCGGATACACGGCTCGACGCTGCGGTCCCGTCCCCTTGAACAGAAGGCAGACGCCGCCGCCCGAGTCGAGCGAAGCGTGCTGCCCCATGTCATCTCCGGACGCATCTCTGTTCCGATCGTGGCGAGCTTTCGCCTCGATCAGATCACCGCGGCCTACGAACGGTTCGCCGCCGGGGGCAAGTTCGGCAAGATCGTAGTAACCCCCTGAAGGATGCTCCGCTGAGCCCCGGCCCCGCCTCACCCCCCGTTCCATCGCTACGGGACTATTTCGACCGCTGGCAGGTGCAACACCACGCGCCGGATCTCGATCCCGGGGAGACCAGCTTTTTGCGGCTGTTCCTCACGTTCACCTACCGCTGCGCCCGCCCCTTGGCACGCCGGCGGGTCGCTCCGAATCTTGTCACCCTCGTCGGCCTCGTCTGGGCCGCTCTCGTCGTAGCGGTCGTGCGCCTCTCCCCGCTGATGGCCGCCGTTTTGCTGCTGATCAGCACGGTGACCGACGGCGTCGACGGTTGCCTCGCCGCGCTTACCGACCGGGCCACCCGCTTCGGGTACGTGCTCGACTCCCTCGTTGACCGTATCAGCGATGGACTGTTTCTCCTCGCCCTCGTGATGGCCGGCGGTGAAGCATGGCTCGCCGTCGCGGCCGGCAGTGCGGTGATGGCGCTGGAGTACACGCGGTCAAGGGCCGGTGCCGCCGGCCTGGGCGAAATCGGGGTGTTGACGATCGGCGAGCGGGCCACGCGGACAATCGCCGCGATCATGGGTTTCGTCGGTGCACAGGTCCTTTCGGACAAACCCTGGATCGGCCCGAACATCGGACTCGCTGTCACTCTCGCTGCATGCTCGATCGGTACGGTTCAGCTCGTCGCTTACCTGTGGAGGCACTGGAAGTGAACCGGCCCCGTCATGTTTATGTCCACGTTTTGACATGTATTCCGTGCAAAGCGTGGACATGAACCGGCTCCGTCGCCGCCTCAGGTCCACGTAACCGGCTCCGTTGCCGCCTCAGGACCTAGATGTCCTGGTCGAAGAAGCCGGTGTCGTCGGCGCCGTGGTCGATGTCGCCCGGAGCGGCGTCGGGGAGGGGCACGGTGCGGAGCTTGGCCCGACCATTCGCGACGGTCTTCACGGTGCGGTCGAGAACGATCTCGAAACGGGCGAGGTGCTGATCACACCAGTCTTCGGCATCGTGCGTCTTCTTGCGGGCTTCCTCTTCAGCGTTGTTCACCAGAGTCGAAGCCGTAAGTTTGGCCTGGCGGACGATTGCCTGGCGAGCCACCATGGCCTCAGCGCGAGCACGAGCCTCTTCGACAATCGCATCGCCCTCGAGTTGCACCTTTTCGAGGAATTCTTTGCGGTCCTTCATCATCCGACGCGCCTGACGCAGTTCCTCGGGAAAGCGTTCGACCGCCGCATCCAATAGCCGCAGAACCTCCTCGGGCTCAATCCGCACCGACGACGAAAGCGGCAACGGCCTCGCGTTGGCGACAATATCGATAACGCTCCGAATGAGCGCGACCACTTCGTGTTCTCCGGCAAACAGAAATGCGGGATCTTCGTCTTCAATTACCGACATATCGGCCTCATTCGATTGCAGCGCAGGGGAAGCGGGGAAGAACTGGCAAGAGGAAAAGTGGCAAGGGTGGGTTGGCAGGCGTGGTTGACAAGGGACGGTGGCACGCCCCCGGTCACACGATCTTACGCAAACTTGTCCTTCAGGCGGCGGTTCACCGACTCGGGCACCATCGAGGAGATGTCCCCACCGAAGCGCGCAACCTCGCGGAGCAGCCGCGACGCCAGAAAGGAATGACGTGACGCCGTCGGTATGAAGAGGGTGGCGATGCCGGTCAACTTTTCGTTCATCTGGGCCTGCTGCAACTCGGATTCGAAGTCGGAAACGGCGCGAAGTCCTTTCACAATCGCATTGCACTCGTGTTCAGCCGCGAAATTGACCAAGAGCCCGTCGAAGAATTCGATCGAAATGTTGTCGAGTTCCGCCGTAGCCTCGATGAGCATGTCGCGCCGCTCCTCCAACGAGAACATGGCCTCATTTTTTCCGGGATTTCGCACCGCGGCGACCACGACATGATCGAAAAGCCGTGATGCCCGCTCGATCACCTCAAGATGCCCGTTATGGACGGGATCGTAAGAACCGGGAACGAGTGCTTTGCGGACCATGGCGCATCCAGTGTCAGTCTGTGTCGAGATCGTCGGGATCGGGATCGGAGTCTTCAAGAGCAGGCGTTTCTGGCGTGGACGATGGCCTCGACGTGAACGGATCGGAAACAGCGGGCACTGCAAACGTCACTACCGTACCCCCGTAGCGCTGCTCGCGAACAACTTCCCAGGTCGCGGGTAGTGCCATCGATTTTCGCGTCTCCAACACAGCGACGCCGACATGGTCAAGAGAAGGCTCGCCAGTTCGGCTCAAAGCGGGGAGAACCCGTTCCAGCAGCTTTTCCCAGCCGGTGAACGTATACGGAGGATCGATCAGAATCAGATCGGCGTCGGGAATCCGCCACGCACTCCACGCGACCACGTCGCTACGGACGATCGTCGCCCGGTCCGTGAAGCCCAGGTGCGCGAGATTCTCGGCGATGCACGCGAGCGACTTGCGGTCCTGCTCCACGAAGGTGACGTGCTCGGCCCCCCGACTCAACGCTTCGATCCCTAGCGCTCCGGAACCAGCGAACACGTCGATGACCCGGGCCCCGTCGACCGCCCCTCTGGCGTCGAGCGCGTTGAAAATGGCCTGACGCACCCGGTCAAGGGTGGGTCTGACGTCGAGGCCCGGTGGGGCGACGATTTTTCGGCCACGGGCGGTTCCGGCAACGACGCGCATTGCACGCAACGTAGTGCCAAAATGCAGCCGCCGTCGGAAACGGGCTCGCTCCGGAGACGAAAGCCGCCCAACCTGTCCCGAAAGTGACTCCGGAGCGGCCGGGCACCGCCACCCGCTTCACGGTACGTTTTACTCGAACGAGGACCAGAAACACCGAGGATCGGAGAACCCATGCTGCTCCCTTTAGACAACTCACCGATTGAGAACCAAACCATACGTGTGCTTCCTATTGCCGCAGCCCTGGGTGCTGACGTGGACGGGGTCGATCTTCGACATGTCACCGACGAACAGTTCAGCGAAATTTCCTCGGCGCTCTTCCGGCACGGTTTGCTTGTGCTCCGTGACCAGTCCCTTTCCCATGGCGACCAGGACGCGTTGACCCGCCGTTTCGGCGAGCATGGAGTCGACGCCTTCACCACCGGGGTACCGGAGTTCCGTCACGTGGCGCCGGTGCTCAGGGAACCAGGTGCCGGGCAACAGGTGTTCTTCGGTGAAGGTTGGCACACCGATTCACCGTTCCTGCCCCAACCACCGTCGATCAGCATGCTGCGCAGCGTCGAGGTACCTCCATGGGGAGGCGACACGCTCTTCGCGAGCACCCGTCAGGCCTACGAGTCGCTGTCTGACGGAATGAAAGACCTGCTCCTCGGATGCCGAACCTTGTTCAGTCGCACCCACATCTCCCGGAACCAGGTGTTGTGGAAGGAAAACACCGACCTTCCCTATGAGCCGATCCCGGTCGAGTCCGACCTGGTGGGAGCGAGGTCTCATCCACTCATTCGAACACACCCGGTAACCGGGCAACGGGCGTTGTACCTCGACGGGACCTACTCCGTCGGTATCGACGGGCTCCGACGCGCGGAGGCCGAGCCGATCCTCCGCTTTCTCCTTGACCACATCACGAGCCCGGAGTTCCACTGCCGGATCCGCTGGACGCCGAACATGCTCGCCATCTGGGACAACCGACTCGTTTTGCACCGCGCCTTCTCGGACCCCTCCGCCCATCGACGCGAGATGTACCGCACCACCGTGCTCGGCGAGGTGCCGTCGTAGCCCTGCTCCACCGCTCGACGGGGAACGACGAATCGGGGTCCTAGTGTGGAAACCATGGAAGGTGAGTGTTTCGGATGCGGCGACGACAACCCTATTGCGTTGGGGTTGTCATTCAGCCGCGAGGGCGACCGGTGTGTGGCGATGTTCGCTCCGCGACCGGAGCACCGGGGCGTCCCGGGATTTCTCCACGGCGGACTCGCAGCGACCGTGCTCGACGAAACGATGGCTTCCGTCGGCTACATGCTCGACAACGTGCATTGCGTGACGGCAACGCTGGAGCTGAAGTACCGCAAGCCCGTCCCCCTGGGGCGGGGTGAACTTCGGGTCGAAGGCTGGCGCGACGATCTCCGGCCCGGGCGTCGACACAGGGTTCACGGACGTCTGCTCCTCCCCGATGGCATCATCGCCGTCGAGGCAACCGGCATCTTCATCTCCGTCCCGGCCGGCTCCATGGCGTGGCAGCCGTGAGCGAGCCCTGGGATGCCGCCGACGGGGAACTGGTTCCGCTCGTCATCACCTGCATCGACTGTGGTGGACGGGCCCATCTCCTCACGATCGTCACCGTGGAACAACCCCTTCTCCCGGGCGATGTTGCCACCTATCGCTGCGAAGACTGCCGCGACCGTTGGGACCTGATCGTTCCCGGCGGGGAAGACACCAATGCGCTCGACGACGGCTGGTAGCTGAGCTCTCGGCAATCCTCGACCACGGGTTGGCGGCACAGCGTCAAGTTGGCACCACCGTGCGACGCTGTCATCCGAACCAGTCGCTCTGGTGCCAGTCAACGTGTTCGCTACCGTCTTGTCGTATGCCTCTGTTGTTAAACAGGGTGCCAACTGGAAGCGACAGGCCCGTCAGCCGCGACTCAGCACGACTGTCAGGACCAGCACCAACAGGCCGACGACGATCAGCGAGGTCCGCATCCACGTCGGCTGCGCGTGGGTTGTTGCCGGCATGGCTGCCTCGTCGGCGTCAGCAGTTTCATTCATTACGTGCACATAGTTTCTGACTCAGCTCTTGAAGAGGAATTCGGCTTCGTCGGGGTCGACGAAGAGTTGGATCTCATCCTTGAGTTCGGGGTGATTCGCGAGCTCAGGGTCGCTGTTGACGATCTCGGTGGCGACGCGGCGGGCTTCGACAACCAGCTTCTTGTCACGGCGCAGCGACGCCAGCTTCAGATCAGTGCGGCCTTTCTGCCGGGTGCCGAGAATCGTGCCCTCACCGCGAAGCTCCAAGTCGATCTCCGCCAACTCGAAGCCGTCGGTCGACGCTTCGATCGCCTTCAGGCGCTCCTCGCCGTCGGTCGTCGACGGGTCGGCCAGCAGATAGCAGAAACTCTTCTGGGCACCGCGACCAACGCGGCCGCGCAGCTGGTGCAGCTGCGCCATGCCGAAGCGGTCGGCATCTTGGATGACCATGACTGTCGCGTTGGGTACGTCGACCCCGACCTCGATGACCGTGGTCGCAACCAACACATCGATGTTGCCGGACCGGAAGTCGTTCATCGTCGATTCCTTAAGCGCGCTTGACATTTGCCCGTGGAGCAGGCCGAGCCGCAAACCGTGCAGGTACCCGCCGCTCAGTTCTTCGAGCGTCTCCGTTGCTGACTTCGCCTGGATCTTTTCCGACTCGTCGACAAGCGGACACACGACATACGCCTGACGCCCGGCCTCCACCTCTTCACGAACATGCGTGTAGCAATTCGCTTCCTCCAAATCGGTGCGCGCCCAGTGGGTGAGGATCGGCGTGCGACCGGGGGGAAGCTCATCGAGGATGGTTGAATCGAGGTCGCCGTAGACGGTCATCGCTGCGGTTCGGGGGATCGGGGTCGCCGTCATGACCAGAACGTCGGGGTCGCGGCCATTGCCCTTCGCCTTCAGAGCGCTGCGCTGCTCGACACCGAAGCGGTGCTGCTCGTCGATCACGACCATCCCAAGGTCGCCGAACGTCACGCCCTCGGAGATGAGCGCGTGTGTGCCTATGAGCAGATCGATCGTACCGGCCTGAAGTGCCGCAAACAGTTCACGCCGTTCGGCTGCGGTGGTCCTGTTGGTCAGCAGCTTCACCGTTACCGGTCGCTGCCCCATGAGGTTGCCCTCCTCCGAGACGTGGAGGTCGGCCTTGGCCATGAGGTCGCGGATCCCGAAGTAGTGCTGCTCGGCGAGTACTTCCGTCGGGGCCATGAGCGCAGCCTGGTGCCCGGCCTGGATCGCCATGAGCGCGGCGCTCACCGCCACGAGTGTCTTGCCGGCGCCGACATCGCCCTGCAGCAGGCGGTGCATCGGTTGCGGTGACGCCATATCGCGACCGATCTCGGCAATGGCCCGACGCTGTGCACCCGTGAGTGGGAACGGCAGGCTCGCATGAAACGTCGCCACCATCGCACCGTTGCCTTCGGAGTCGGCCCCTTCATGCATGATGCCCTGCGCATCGCGCTCCACCGCCCGCTTGCGCATCACGAGAACGAGTTGCAACCGCAGCAACTCGTCGAAGGCCAGACGCTTGCGGGCCGCATGCGCGGCGCCCATCGATTCCGGGCTGTGAACCTGGTGCATGGCCCACGTCCGGTGCACGAGGTCGATCTCATCGGCGAAGCGGGCGGGCAGCGGCTCCACGAAATCGCCGCTGCGCTCGAGCGCCTCGGTGACCCAGTCGGCCAACTCCCATGTCGTGAGGCCCGACTTCTCCGACTGCGGATAAAGCGGCACCACCTTCCCGGTCTTGGAGCCGACGAGGTCGACGACCGGGCTCGTCATCTGCCGGGCACCCTTGAAGGAATCGACCTTTCCGAACAGTGCGACTTCGGTACCCACCGGGAGTTGTTTGGCCCGCCACGGTTGGTTGAAGAACGACACCTTCAAGAAGCCCGAGCCATCGGCCACGTCGATCTCGACCAGGCTGCGACCGTTGCGGGTTCGCCTCGACTCGTTGCGCCGAACCGTCGCCAGAACGAGCGACTCCTCCCCCAACTTGAGATCGCGTATCGTGACCTGTGCCGTGCGGTCGATGTAACGCCTCGGGTAGTGGGTGAGCAGATCGAGCACCGTCTCGATGCCCATCTCCGAAAGGCCCTTGGTTCGCTTCTCCCCGACCCGCTGCAACTGGCTGACGGGTATCAGCGCAAGTTGTCGGAGTCGTCGGGCCATGCCACCAAACTACCGGGCGAGATGTGACAACCGGGACGGGCGAACCCGCGGCGGATCCTCACCCGGTCACCCACCGCCGGAACGATTCGGGTTGTTCAGTCGGACGACTGATTGTCCCGGGCGATACGGTCCGCAAGTCGGTCGGGTCGTTCGGTGGGGTGGAGCCCGACCTGCGCGGCGAGGCGATCCGCTTCGGCAAAGCGGTGACCGGTGTCCGTGGGACCGGGTCCGATTCTCGCCAGCACATCCAGCGCCAGGATCTGTTGATGCGTGTCATTCTGTTCGACCGCGAGCGCCAAAGCACGCTCAACGGTACCGGTCCCCGACCCGTCACCGCTCTGGATCGACAGCGCCCCGATCTGGATCTGGAGGGCGGGGGGCAGTCGCTCACTGTCGTTGACCGACGCGTTCGAGTGATGGTGGTCGAGGAGGTCGCGGGCACCCGCAACGTCGCCGTCCGCTCGACGCAGCGCCATGAGATCGGCAACGGCGAGGTCGGTCGAAAACGCGTCGCCCAACAGCCGGCTGGTCCTGATGCTCCTCAACAGCGCATCGACGGCCAACGCACCATCCCCGAGAAGTCGATACGCACGCGCCATGAGACGAAGCGTTCCGGCCTCCTCGGCGATAAAGCCGATGCTCCGTTCAGCCTCGAGAGCTTCTTCAAGGCTGTCGAGGGCGGCTGCGTAACCGCCGATCCGAAGCTGAACGAGTGCCAGGTTGCGATATGCCAGTCGGCGGACAAATGGATCGTTGTGGGGTCGCAACAGGCCAAGCGCTTCGCCGGTCAGCCGCTCCTGGGCGAGGTAGTCTCCAAGGCGCCCATGAGCGAGCGCGATGTTAAGCGTACATATCGCCTGCGCCCACGTGTCGCCGCTTGCAGCCAACATCGGTCGGGCTTGACCCATCAGGGCCAACCCGTCATCGATCCGACCGGCGAGGGAATACACCTGGCCGACAATGGACCGGGTCAGCGCAACTGCGAGGGGAGTGCCTACATCGACGTTAGCCAAGGCCCACCCGGCGAGCGGCGCGGCTTCCTCATGGCGACCGATTCGTGAAAGGGTAACCGCCTGGCTGGCCGCGACCCGGACGCGGAGCGGCAAAGGAGCGTCGACCGCAGCGTGCAGAGCCCGGCCCAGTCGGGCGGCCGCCGCCAAATTGTCGCCGATGATCAACCATCCGAGGTACAGGTCGTTCGCGAGGTTGAGTGAGGCTTCGGGATCGTTGATTACCAGCCAGTCAAATGCGGTGTTTATCGTCAGCCGCTCCTCTCGAACAGTTGCCAGCCAACCGGCCTGGTCGGGTGTTCGCAGACCCAGGGCACACCTCTTGGCCAGTCTCGTCACCCACCCCGCGTGCGCAGCGCGAATCGCCTCGGTCCGGTCCGCAGCTTCGGCACGGACGGTCGCGAACGCGCGGATGCTGTTCAGAACCCGGAACCGGATTACGTTGCGGCTTCGATCGGTGACGACGAGCGAACGGTTGACCAATTGGGTGAGAAGATCGAGCACCTCGTCTCGAGGCACTCCGACGATCGGACCAACGTATTCGACCGCGTCCAGCGTCGCACCGTCGGGAAACGCGGCGATGATCTGCAACAGCAGTTGGGTGTCGGGGAACAGCAGGTCGTAACTCCAACCGATAGCTTTCGCAAGTGTCTGGTGACGTTCCGGCCTATCCGAAGCATGATCAGACAGGAGCTCGAACCGGTCGCGTAACCGCTCCGCTACCTCCTCGACGCCGAGAACACCACAACGTCGAGCCGCAAGTTCGATAGCCAGAGGAAGATCGTCGAGCGTGGCACACACCGCATCGGCCGATCGAAGGGTCTCCTGATCGAAGACGATCCGCGGGTTGAGTTCGCTCACGCGGGACGAGAACAGTTCGAGTGCCTCGGCGCGCGACAGCGGCTCGAGGGGCCAGATCGCTTCACCGCGCACGCCAAGCGGACGCTGACTCGTCGCCAATACCGTCAGATTCGGGCAGTGCTCGAGCAATTCACGAAACAACGCAGCGGGTCCGTCGCCCAAATGCTCACAGTTGTCCACCAGAAGGAGCGTGTCGGCTCCGCGCAAACGGGACCGGAGGGAGGCCAACGGTTGGTCGAGCGGGGCCCCGATGGCCAGTGCAATGGAGTCGGCAACCTGTTCGGCTCGGAGTGTCCCTTCGAGACCGACAAACCAGACACCGTGGGTTCGGGGCGGGGCCAACCCGGCCAGTTCGATCGCCAGGGTCGTCTTGCCGACACCGGCCGGGCCCGTGATGGTGACCAACCGGTGACGTTCCAGCATCTTCTGCACCGCGGCGACGTCAGCGGCGCGATACAAGATGCGCGAGATCGAGCGGGGAAGGTTGCCGGTCACAGGCGAAGCGGGAACCGCCGAAACGGGAACGGACGGGGCCGGCACCGTCTCGACGTGCGATGTCGACGTGACCCGAGGGACCTGCCTCGGAGCCCGGTTCGGGGCATCGGAATCCTGGCCGACCAGTGACGGATCCTGTCGCAGCACTGCGGTCTCGAGTTCCTGGAGTCGTCGACCGGGGTCGATACCGAGCTCCTCGACCAACCGCTGACGCACCCGGCGATAGGCGCCGAGCGCGTCGGCTTGGCGTCCGAGCGATGCGTACGCCCGAACCAGTAGCTCGTGGAGGGGTTCGCGGAGGGGATGCAACGCCGCCAACGCTTCGAGGTCCGGCAGCCGATCGAGCACCCGTCCCGCACTCAGCTCCAGGTGTAGCTGCTCTTCAGTTGCACTGAGGCGGAGTTCCTCCCACCGGGCCGAGGCGGCCAACGTGAACGGCGCATCGCCGAGTCCGCTGAAGGACGGTCCCCGCCACCGGGCGAGCGCGAGCCCGAAGATCGCCGCAGCCTCGTCCGGGTCGAGAGCAACCGTTCGACGCGCGGCGGAAATCGCCGTCTCAACCGCCAACGCATCAACCTCGTGCGGGTCGACAGCGAGCACATAGCCCGGCCGGGTCGCCCTTATCGAGTCGCGGCCCACCGCTGACCGGAGTTGCGAGACCCGAACCTGCAGTGCGTTCAGCGCGTTGGCCGGTGTTGCCGCTCCCCAAACGTCGTCGATAAGGCGGTCGACCGAGACAATTGTCCCGGCTTCAATGGCAAGGCGCGCAAGAACAGCCCGGGTGCGCACACCCGGCACCTCAACTGGGTGGCCATCTACAAGCACTTCAAGCGGCCCCAGCAACCGAACAGAGATCACGCCGTCAACGATCTGATCGGGTCAGACTACTGCCGGCCCGCGGTCAAGCGATACCGGGATCGGGCCCGACCTGATGCGGTCAGGCTACGGTCAAGGTCCCGTCAGCCAGTACCGGCAGGCTGAGTACATGTCTGACCCCTCGGCCGCCTTTCTCGTTCATGCCGCAATTGCGCGCCTCGTGAGCGACGACCCGCTTGCATCCGTCATCCTGGCCGCCGTCGTGGCGGAGTATCCCGAGTCGTTTGCTGCCAACGCAGCCCTTGCGCTCGTGGTCGAGCCGTTTCCGGAAGCGCTGTCTCGCGCCCGACAGCTTGCCGCGGGCCGTCGAGATCGTCAGCACTTAGCCGTGATTGACGTGTTTCTGTCAGGAGACACCGCCAGGGCCCACCTCCTCGCCCGGGAACACCTGGCCGAGTTTCCCGACGACCTTGTCGTCAGTTGGATCACAACCCGGCCCTAGCTCCGATGGCAAAGGACCGCCGCTCGTGTTGAAATGTGAAATCGGAGCCATTCATACCTCAGCGCAAGTTCGCGGAAGTCCCGAGGCTGTCGCCACGCGGGAACGTATCCGCGGAGCATCCAATTACATCTCTGCCAGCAGCCACGAAACGTACGCTTCGTTGCAGTAGGGGCCCGGGCCAAGCCGCGCCACGCGCCTATGTGACGGACGGCCACGTGGCACCGTGACCTGGCCGCGTTGCTCGGCTCATGCGTGATGGGCGGCCTGCACGTGCGTGTTCTCCTGAAGATGTCGCAGAGCTCGGCGAACCCTCGCTTTTGTTGTCCCTTCGGGGGCGTTCGTCGCCACCGCAACCTGGCGGAGCGTGTGTCCTCGAAAATACGCGAGATCGATCGCGACCCGTTCGGCTTCGGCGAGTTGCATCAGCCCCGCCCTCACGCCAGCCGCGCGTTGAGCATCAGAACTCCGGGCGACGACCTCATCGGTGAAATCGGGTTGAGCCAGATCCGAGCCGTTCTGCAGCGTACGGGCCGTCGCGCGTTCCTCTCGCCTGCGGCGTCCCACCTCGAAGCGGACATGGTCGATCGCCCGGCGCCGGGCGACGGTGACGATGAACGCGCGAAGTCCACCGCGGGACAGGTCGATGCGTTCCGCGTTGCACCAGAGGTACAGAAACACCTCCTGGGTGACATCCTCAGCCGCCCGACGATCGACAACGACATGTCGCACAACGTCAAAGACACGGCCCGCATACAGCGCATACACGCCGTCCAGCGCCCTCTCGTCCCTTCGGCACAGGGCCTCCGTCAAGCAGCGGTCGTCAGCGGCAAACGTCACGGTGGAGGTCATGGTGGAGGTCATGGATCCAGCGTGACGAGGGTCGTTGACAAGTCGGTGTCGACTGGCTGTCAGCGCAATGACTGACCACTGACCAACCACTGACCAACCAATCACCAACCAATCACCAACCAATCGCCAACCAATCACCAAACCGCTGATGACCGACACCCGAAGCGTTCGCGTGCAGGGCCCCCTTGCTCAAGTTCCCGACCGGAACCCGCCGATAACGTGGCAATGATCGGGAGTGACAGAGACACGGTTGCGGGCGAGCAACCGATTCGTCGCAAGCTGATCACTGAGGACCGTCGGGGCAACGACCGGCGACAGGGCATCCGCGGTCGACGCAACGAGGACCGCAAACCTGACCTCGACGCCCGGAATCTGGGGCTGACCGGAGTCATATTCGGCTTGGCCTCGGTGTTGTTCGCGCTCGTGGCCTTCCTTCGTGCCCCGATCCGATACGGCGCCAGTCCGGACTGCCCGGCCGACGGCTTCAACGGGCAGGTTCAGGCCCACCGGGGACTCAGCGTTCTGTGGCTCGTCGTGATGATCTTATGTGCACTTTCGATCGGCGTTCCGGTGTCACAGCGCCAGCCCCGGGCCATCCCGCTCCTGTGCGGGCTGAGCGTCGGACTCCTCATAGGAGCGGTTCTTCGCGTCGACACCTGGATGATCGGCTACTGCTTCTCCTAGCGGTTCACGGTTTCCAAGCACGGCCCCGGAACGTCCGCGAACCAACGAGCCCCTATCTTCGGGCAGGTCGAGCGCCGCGGGGGAGGGCGAGGTACCCTGTCTCTCCACGACGGATGGAGGAACGATGTTCGACAGGTTCTGGGCACTGATGCTCCGATTGCAGTTGGCGGGCGTCGTGGCTTTGATGACCGTCGGAATCACCGTGAGTTCGTTCCTCAAGCGCAAGCGCATGTCGCACGAAAACGGCGCACTCGCCCGCGGTCGATTCCGCGTGGTCGATAACCCTACGTTTCCGGAACACGACTTCTTTGTGGCGGGCCGCGAGTTCCCGTGCCGGGTCCGACATGCCGCGGTGCTGTTTCGCGACGACGCCAAGATGTGTGTCCGCTCGGCGGCGATCAAGTTGTCCGACGAGCGCTTCGATTCGCCGTTTGACGTTCTGATGAACTCCGGCCGGGTGGGTCTGTTCTGGAGCGCCCGGACGACGTGGCAGTTTCGCAAAACGAACGATCGGGGCAAGATGTTCGTTCCCTATCTTCAGGAGAACCCGCAGGCGGTGTTCGGCGGCGGTGACAGCAGTCGTCGGGATCCGGAGTCGTTCTCCAAGCTGAGCTATCACAGCCAGACGTGTTTCGGCTTCATCGACGTTCATGGCACGTACTACTACTGCCGGTATCGTCTCATTCCCGCGAAGGACTGGACCGGCGTCGATTCAGGTGCGCTCGCGCAGTGGTGGAAGGATCACAACTGGTTTCAGAACCCGCTACGCGATGAGCAACGGACCCGCAACTATCTGAAAGATGAACTCCACCAGCGCCTTGCGGGAAATGGAACGATCGAGTACCGGTTCCAGATTCAGACCCGTCGGCGCCCGCCCGGCCCCGACCCGACGTGGGTCACAGCCAAGTACGACTGGGACGAGTTCGTAACGCCTTGGCACGACGTCGCCCGTGTCACGCTCGAAGATGCGCTCGACTACACCGAGTCGATGTTGACCTGGTACGACATCGCGAATCATCCGCCTTCGCTACCCGTCCCGACCGGAGTATCCATCGATGATCCCCACTCGGTGAACAACCTTCGACTCGCGACGAAACGGGCGGCCCAGGCCCGGCTGTTGTCGTACAAACTTGGAGGGATGCCTCCCAAGTTCCCCGATTCACGCTACGCGCCCGACTGGGACCCGATACCGCCGATGCCGATCCCACCGGGCCCCGACATGCACGACAACGTCGAACTCTCGGCTCATTAGCAGCCCAGTAGCACCCCGTCGGACCCCGTTCGGGCCGCGGATCCGACACACCGGTTCTGCGGTCACACACTCACCGAGTTCGCGATGTTCTCCGGTTGCAGGTAGGTGTACGGCACGGGCACACGTTTGTTGCGGTCGTCGATCGTGAACGCGATGTCGTCGAGAGCGACCAGGAAGCAGTCGACCGCGATCCGAACCTCCTGATGCTCTCGAAGGAAGTCGGTGGGGTACTGACCCAGACGCGACATCGGCGGAGTCGAAAGGAGATGGACCAGTTTGAGTTGGGTTGCCGCGGCTTTGAACGGTGGCAAACCGTAGGTGAACAAACCTTCTGAGCTGATGTCCAACGTGGTCGGCGGCGGGAGGTACATCGCACCGGGGGAATTCGGGATGAACCCGAAAATGTCGTACTGGCCGTTGTTGACCGCGGAGTGTTGGCAGGTCGCCGTGAACATCGTGGTCCGCACCATTTGATGCAGCTCATCAAATGTTCGGAATCGGCCATCAGATCCGGGGATCCCGGCGATTCCTCCTGCATCGCTCGCGGTGAGTTCGATCCACCAGTTCGCAAGTTGCTCGTCGTCGGCCACCGCCGCATCATCGGGATAGAAGTGACGAAGCACCCGTTCGGTGTAACGGGTCAGGGCATCCCAGAGAAGAAGCGCATCGTCGCGGTAGTAGTAGCCCGGAAGGTCGGCTGCGCTGTCGACGCCGCGGCGACGCAGGTCCTCCACCAGGTCAAGGTCGTTGAAGGAGAAGGTCCGCCACGCTTGAGCGATCAACCAGTAGGCACCATCGGTTCCGACCGCAATCGACTCGTCAATTGGACCACCCGGAACAATCATCGTTTCGCGGGCGCCCCGGTTGATGTACAGCATGCCGTCGAAATGCGGGGCCAGAAACTGATGCACGGGATGCTGGGGCGGAAGCGTCCGGCACATGGATACGAAGACGGTCTCCATCGTGAAGTGGGTCCGAAACAGGTGTTCCACGATTTCGTGCAGCGCAGCGTCGGCCGCCTGGACATGGGTGCGGGCGGTGAGCCACAGCCAAGGCTCATCCGCTGGCGTGAAGACAACTTTCGCGGTGGCGATCGACTGGGCGAGCTGTATGGCGAGGGGCATGAGGTCGCGGTCCTGATCCAACCAGAACAACGCGAGGGGAGCGGAGAGAAAGCGCCCGAAGGCAACCGGACAACCTTCCAGCTCGACCCAGTCGCAGAGAAAGAGCCGTCCTTCGGCCAGCAGACTCCGCAGTGTGACTCCGTTGGGAAGCACGTCACGAACCCGTTCCTCCGTCACCGCGAAGTTTTCGGGTATTTCCGTGATCCGTTTCAGAAGGAGTGGGTTGACTCCGTTGAGTCGCTGGCGGGCGAACTCGGCGTCGGTCTTCCACCGTGTCGCCACGTCCGGTTGATGTCGGAGACGATAGAAGTGGGAGTAGTGCTCCAGCCGGTTCGCGTGCTTCTTCTTGTCGGCCGCCCATGCCAGTCCACTCAGCGCCCCGTTGACGATACTCATCGTGTAGTCATAACCGAGCCGCCCCTTCGCCCGAACCTCCTCAACTTCCGGGTCGCGTTTGCTGAATGGAGGAATACCCGGGATGGTGCGCCACTTGTAACGCTCCCGGTTGACAGCGAGCGAGCGGTCGTTCGCCAACCGATCCGGGGTGAACTGCGCTTTGCGGGCTGCTCGCTCGCGGATGTCCACAACTGATTCGAGCGTCGTCTCCATCCGGCAACGCTACTTGCGACGATGCTCGCAGCACAAGGGTCGTCGCCCGGCCTGTCACGGGTCGGGAGGAACGATGTACCCTCGCGTGCGTGCCTGGTACCGCTCCCGTCGCGGAAACAGAAATCTTGACGTTTCTGTTTACCGACATCGTTGGATCGACCGCGCTCTGGGAAGGCGACCCGGAAGGAATGTCCCGAAGTCTGCGAATCCACGACGAGCTCCTGCGGTTGACCATTGAGTCGCGGGGCGGGCGTGTGTTCGGCAACCCCGGCGATTCGTTCTGTGCTGCATTCTCAACCGATGAACGCGCGCTGGATGCGGCCCGCGCCATTCAAGCCGGACTTGGTTCCGCTGATTGGGAACGTGGGCCTGCCATCGCCATCCGGATCGGGTTGCACCGGGGCGAGGCCGAACGCCGGGAAGATAACCTGTTCGGACCGAACGTCAATCTCTGTGCGCGGGTCTGCGATGCCGGGCATGGTGGTCAGATCCTGCTCACCGAGTGGGTGGCTGCCCTGCCGGTCAGTGTGACATCGTGCGGCCTGCACCGGCTCAAAGGAGTGAGCTCTGTCGTACGGCTGCTGCAACTCGGCGAGGGTCGGTTCCCTCCGCTTCGCACGCTCGAAGGTACCGCGAGCAACATCCCCGTTCAGATCAATGATCTCATCGGGAGAGCCGATGAACTTCAGGAGTTGTCGTCTCTCGTTTCGAAGTCACGTTTGGTGACGATGATCGGACCCGGTGGAGTTGGTAAAACCCGTCTCGCGATCGCTCTGGCCGAACGGGAGAGGAGCGACTTTTCCGACGGCGTATGGTTCGTGGAGCTGGCTTCGGCTCGAGACATGACGACCGTGCTGTCGACCGTGGCTGAGGCGCTGCGGTTGCCAACGGCAGCATCGGCATCCTCGCTCGCCGAACAGATCAGAGGTCACGATCTTCTTCTGGTTCTCGACAACTGCGAGCAGGTGATCGTGCCCATTGCGGAACTCTGCGAGGTGCTTCTCGCGGATACGCGCCGACTGCACATTCTTGCGACCAGCCGTGAGCCGATTGGTGTCCCGGGCGAATTCCAGTCACGAATCGGGCCCCTGGATGCAGCTACCGACGGTTGTGCACTCTTCAGGGAGCGTGCGCTGCAGGTTGGCGTGGTGATCGGTCCCCGCGAATCGAAAGTCGTTGAAGAGGTCTGCAAACAGCTTGATGGGGTACCCCTGGCTATTGAGCTCGCGGCCGCGGCCACCCGCACCATGGGCGTGGCCGAACTCGTCGCCCACCTCGACCGCAGACTCGATGTGCTCCGGGCGCCCGGACGCTCGCGGAAACCCGACCGCCATCAGAGCCTCCGCGCCGCGATCGATTGGTCATACGAATCCCTGACCGAGGCCCAAAAGGAATTCTTTCGTCGGATCAGTATCTTTCACGACGGGTTCCCGCTCGCCGGAGCAACGCGCATGGCACGCGGCCTGAATGTGCAGGCGACGCACCTTCTCGAAGATCTGGTCGATCGGTCCCTGCTGTCGGTGCAATCACGAGGTGGTCGGAGCAGGTATGTGCTGCTCGAGACAATCCGTCAGTACGCATATGAGCTGCTGGAAGCGCGAGGCGAGCTGATCGGTATCAAAGCGACCCACGTGACGTGGTGTTCGGATCTGGCCGATGAGCTCACCCGGACTGCGTTCGGCTCGGCCGAGGCGGACTGCATAGCGCAAATGGTCGATGAAAGCGGCAACTTCAGGCAGGCGATCGTCACCCTCCTGGAGACCGGGCAACATGAACGCGCGGGTGACCTCGTTCTCCGTTTCGAAGACTTCAGCTACGTGGCCAGCATCCTGGCCGAGCTCGTCCTTCCCCTCATGAACGCGAACGGGGTCGACAGCCATCCA
>JANMZO010000222.1:0-28558 GCA_031383405.1 Acidimicrobiia bacterium
GGAATCCCGATTCCAACAAAACGGGGCATGCTCTAGCACGCGAGTCAGTCGATCTTGCAGCAACTTACATCCGGTTGGATGCCTATCCTCCAGTCACATACCTTGCCCAATTCAGTCGCACATAGTCGGCCATGCCTTGGGCTGGCGCGTAGGGCGGGTAGTAGCCGGCGGGGACGTAACCGGGGGGGACGTAACCGGGGGGTGGGTAACCGGGGGGTGGGTAGTTCGGAGGCAGTTGGTCATCGCCGGTGCCGTCCACCCATGGAGGACGGCCAGGCTCATTCTCCGCGTCCGTCATTTTGCCCTCTTTTCCTGAAACGAAGTGAATTTCCGTTCACGAAAACTCTGCGCCTCGACAGGCGCCCTTCGATAAAGCCTAACAGCCCATGTCGCCGGGCATTGCTCTCTGAGCGGTGTTGGAGTCCAGTAGGCCCACCCGCGCAGCCCAGTTATACTCTTGCCGCCTGTTGGAGTGGTTTGTACTCGTCAATGCGGGAGCGTTGATCGGGATAGTCATCGTCGCGGGCATACTCTCGGCGATCGCGAAACCCCTGGGAGTCGTCGGGTACCTTCTGTACCTTGTCGTCGCGCTCGGCACGTTGATCCCCGGTCTCGCCGTTGGGATACGCCGACTTCACGACACCGGAAAGAGTGGCTGGTTTCTCCTGATCTCCCTGGTCCCGCTGGTGGGGGGGATCATCCTGCTCGTGTTCCTGTTTTCCGACAGCTCCCAGGAATCCAACCAGTACGGCCCGTCACCGAAGTACTGAAGCCCCACCCACCCCGGGAGGCCGTCGTTCGATAGCCGCGACAGCGGCGGAAGTGGCTCTTCCGCCGACACGATGGTTGACTCAAAGGATGGAACCCAACACAGCAGTGCTAGATCTTCTCCAGGCTCAGATTGCGGCTGGGCGTCAGATCGGCGTTCAGGTCGCCGCGTATGTCCACGGCGACAAGGTCATCGACGTAGTTGTCGGCACGATGGGGCCAGACGATGACCGTCCGGTTCAGCCCGATTCCCTGTTTCTGAGCTTTTCAGCCACCAAGGGCCCATCGGCCCTGGTGGTCCACCAGCTCGCCGACCGCGGCGTGATCGACTACGACGCACCCGTCGCCGCGTACTGGCCGGAGTTCGCCCAGAACGGCAAGGGAAAAATCACCGTGGCCCAGGCGATGAGCCACCAGGCCGGGTTGCACGCCATGCCCGCCGATTTCCGTCCCGAACACGTTACGGATTGGGAGGCCGCGCTCGCCCGGGTCGCCGCAGGTACACCGGCATGGGAGCCAGGCACCGGCACCGGCTACCACGCGGTCACCTACGGCTGGCTGGTCGGAGGAATCGTTCGCGGCGCGACCGGACGCCACTACGCCGACGTTCTCCGGACCGATGTCGCGGAGCCTCTTGGTATCGCAGATGAGTTCTTCGTCGGCGTCCCCGACCGGCCGGATGTGGTGAACCGACTGACCACGCTCGAGATCGTCGCCGCCGGAACCGGCCTCCCGATCCCCGACGACAGCCCGTTCTACGAGGCGATGCCCAAGGCGATGTGGCCCTATTTCAACTCCATGGAAATGCGAACCGCCTGCATGCCCGGCGCGAACGGCCACTTTTCGGCCCGGGCGCTGGCCCGGATGTACGGGGCCCTGGCGAACAGGGGCTCGATCGACGGTGTGGCGGTCGTCTCGCCCGAACGGATTGCCGCGATGCAGAAGCTGCAGACAGCCGATGTCGATCGGGTTCTCGGGGCGGCGATCCGCAAGAACACCGGGTTCTTCCTAGGTGGTCTCGGACCGGATCTGCAGGGCAACCTGGTCCACGGCCCTCTCGGTCAGAGGGAGTCTGCGTTCGGCCATTCCGGAGCCGGCGGATCCGTCGGCTTCGCTGACCCGGAAATCGGGCTCGGCGTCGCCGTCACGCTCAACAAGATGAGCTACCCCAACCCGGGCGAAGGCGTCACACTGGAGATCTGCGATCTCATCCGTTCGCTGCTGTAGAGGCGCTCCCCGGCCGGACACGACGTACGCGTATATGTGAGAATACGCGTGGATACCGATGCGCGTAGTCCACCGGGTTTCCTATCGTGACCGTCAGTACTCCGTAGCAACACCGCTGCGGCTAACGCAGGAGGATGACGATATGACCGTCTACATGGTTGACAGGGACCTTCCAGGGATCGCCATGGAGGATCTGGCCGCAGCCCAGCGGCGAGCGATCGCAACCGCTGGCACGATGCAAGGTCAGGGAAAGCCCGTCAGTTACATCCGTAGCGTGTTCGTGCCGGGTGAATCACACTGTATGTGCCTGTTCGAAGCAACGACCGCGGAGCTGGTAGCTGAACTGAATGACGTTGCCGAGATCCCTTACACGAGGATCACCGAAGCGCTCGATCTCACGCCGTGAATCCCTTTTAGGCGCCCGCAGCCATGTCCGCTCCCGAACACGGGGTTTCGCTCGATCTCCCTCGGGGCAACATCACCTTTCTTGTCACTGGCATCGAAGGGTCGACGGTCCGATGGGATATCCACGGTGAAGACATGGCGCGCGCGGTGCACGTGCACGACAAAATCACTCGCGACGCCATCTCGCATGCGGGGGGTAGGGTCGTCAAGCAGGTGGGAGATGGACTCCTCGCCGTTTTCCGCAGCGCCGAAGGAGCACTGCGTTCAGCTATCGGTGTGCAACGAGCCACGACCGGGCAGGATTGGTCGCCGGTATCGGCTCTGCGGGTGCGGATCGGGATTCACAGCGGATGGGCTGAACCGATAGGCGATGTGTACGCGGGGTCCGTGGTGAACCGCGCCAAGCGTGTCGCCGAGTCCGGCCACGGAGGTCAGGTGATCCTGTCGTCGTCGGCCGCCGCGGATCTAGCGGCCCCGGCCGGGTACGAGTTCGCATCCCGCGGGATGATGCGACTGAAGGACCTGGCCGAGCGGATCGAACTGTTCCAGGTCATCGGACCACTGCTTGAATCAGAGCTCATCCCGCTTCGGACGGTCGATGAAACAGTGCACATGGTTCCTGTGCAACGCACGCCGCTTTTCGGACGCGAGCAGGAACTGCGTGCCGCTGAGGCGCTCCTAGATGAGCATCGCCTGGTTACTCTGTGCGGCACCGGTGGCGTCGGAAAAACCCGTTTGGCGATGCAGATTGCGGCGGAACGGGCAACCGTATTTGCCGGCGGCGTTCGATTCGCCGACTTCAGTTCGGCCCGACGAGGCGATGATCTGGCCGCGGTGATGCGGGACCAGTTCTCGACCGGACGAGTTAGCGACCATTCAGGTGGAGACGCGTTCGACAGCTTGGCCCGCCTCGTCGACGTGGCCGAAGTGCTTTTGGTGGTGGACAACTGCGAACACGTCATTGACGGGGCAGCAGTACTCTTCGAGCGGCTGCTGCACACCTGCCGCAACATCAAGATGCTGGTGACGAGTCGCGAGCGCTTGCACCTACCGAACGAACTGGTGCTGCACGTCGATCCTCTGGCCGAGCACCATGGTGCCGCCATTCTGGATGATCCGGCGGTGAGTCTCTTCATCGATTGCTGTGCTGCGTCCGGACGGACCGTCCTGACTTTTGGCCAGATTCCTACAGTCGTCCGAATCTGCGCGTTGGTGGATCGACTCCCGCTTGGGATTGAGTTGGCCGCGGCCCGTGCCGCGTACCTGCCGCTGGAAGACCTTTTGTCGCGCCTCGAGGAGCACTACCGGGTACTGGTCGGACGCGAACGCTCGACATCCGATCGACACCGGACCATCGACGGTCTTTTGCACTGGAGCCGCGACACGCTGCCCGGTGCCGAGCGGACCCTCTTCGACCGACTCGGCGTATTCACTGCCTCCGTCGACATGGCTGCGATCGAGGCTGTCTGCTCCGACACCCAACTTGAGCGTGACGAGATCCTTGAGGTGATTGCATCCCTCGTCGATCGAAGCCTGCTGCGCCACAACTCCGCCTCGGGCCGTTACGAGATGTTGCATCTCATCCGCTCGTTCGCCCGGTCGCAGTTGGTGGCGCAAAACCAGTTGCGGGCGTCGGAAGCACGCCACAGCGGATGGTGTTTGGCAGTTGTTCGGGAAATGGCCGGACTGTCGAGCAGGGAGGAAGCCGAAAAAATCCGCAAACGTTACGGCGTCGAGATCAACGCCGCCCTCGACCGGGCGATTGTGGACGCCGACGCATCGAGAGCGTGGGAGTTGGCCGGCGGGATCTGGCGGTCCTTCGAGGTGTCCGGTCGGGCGAGGGAAGGGATCGCTCTGCTTCGCCGGACCGCAGCCCTCGGCCCGCGTGATACAAGCGTGGCGTGGGCCACCATGAGCCAGGGACTCGCAAGTCTTTTGCTCACGGTCGGCGAGGTCAACGAGGCAGTCATCTTGTTGACCGAAGCCGTCGGGGTCGACGACGGACCAACGATCACGGTCACGAGGACGCGAGCTCGGAACGTCTTGTCCATGGCGCTGCTCCTCGCCGGCCGCGAAGGCGCAAGGGATGCGGCCCAGCGGGCGCTGAGCGAGTTCGAGCAAATGAACGACCGGCGCGGGGTGGGCTACGCCCTGTCATCACTTGGGATGATCGCTGCCAAGGCCGGCAACGGAGCTGCCGCGGAAGCTCACTACCTCAACGCTCTCGTCGCATTCCGGGCGACCCGTGAACGCAGCGATGCTGCGGCGGTTCTGTCGAATCTTGGAAACCTTGCGCATGAGCTACGCGATCTGCGACGGGCAACGCGCTACTTCGACGGGGCCCGGCAGTTGTACCGCGAAGTCGATGACCGTCGGGGCATGGCGCTGGTCCTGAACAATCTTGCGTTGATCGCCCTGGAACGTCGCGATTACGACCGGGCCCGTACGCTCGGTGTCGAAGCCGAGGGGCTGTTCGACCATCTCGGTGATCGTCCCGGGGCGGGAGCGGCGCAGCTGAATCTGGCCAATATCGCAGCGGAGGCCGGGCACCGGGTCGACGCGCTCTCGCGCTACTCCCAGGCGATAGCGACTTTCCGCGCAGCACGGGAGGTCAGGGGTGTCATCATCGGGCTTGAGAATCTCGGCGACGTCGCCTGGTCGTGGGGAGCGAACGCCCTCGGATGGCGTTGCCAGGTTGAGAAGGCGACGATCCAACTGCGACTCGGGCTCGTACGTGGCCTCCGCTCATCGCTGCACACCCTCGCCGACCGCGCCGCAACGCTCGCATACTCCGACCACGCCGCAACGCTCGCATACTCCGACCACGCCGCAACGCTTGCATACTCCGACCACGCCGCAACGCTTGCATACTCCGACCTCGCTGACCGCATCACCCGCGTGTCGAAGTCCCTGCTACCTGGCGAGGTCGAGGAGATCCTCGCCGAAGCGGGACTTGCGGGACCGGCCGACGACGAGGGCCTCGCAGTGAGCGGAAACCGACCCGAGGTAGCGATGGTCGGCCAACTGACAAACCGGGAACGGGAGATCATTCTGCTGGTGAGCGAGGGTCGGACCAATCAGGAGATCGCGGCATCACTGTTCATCTCGCAACGCACGGTGGATGCTCACCTGAGCCACATCCGAACCAAATTCGGAGTTACCGATCGCGTCAAGCTCGCCGTAACAGCCCGTGACTACCTGAAACTCGGGACCTGACACGGGACCCGTATTTCCCGCGGAAACAACCCACGAACCGGTGTTTCCGCCAAAAACGGGGATGCAGCAGGGTCTCTACGATTCGTCGGCGGGCCACCGGAGAGTTGATAAACCACCGTACCAAGGGGTTCCGTTAAACCTTCGGTGTAAGACTGTCGATGAAGGGTGAAATGCGCGACCGCGAAACTCGGTTTCTGCAGCCCAAAGAGCGACGCGGAGATGCTTTGCGAGACTTCGAACCGCGGCCTCGAGCCGACAACACAACCCGAACTCTGCCGCGCCTGGTGAAAGCGGCTCGGTCCCGCTTCCTCGCTCAGCGAACGCCCGGCACGCCTCCCCGGACCCGATTGCCACCGGGAGGCCGAGACGATCTCGACGCTTTGGAAAAGGCCGATCGATCGGCCCTCATGAAGCGGGCCGCTGACCTGGGCCCGGTCTTCACCGGGGTCTCCCACGGGGAACTCTGCGTGGTCATCATGGGTTTGCCGCGCGGGCGTCGAATACTGATCGAACACGCAGACGCGTTGCGTCCGTGGGCGCTCGATGCGACATCGCTCGTACCTAAGGGAATTCTTCGCCATATGCAAGGAGCCGACCACCTCGACTACCGACGTCCGCTGGTCCGGGCGGCGAAGGGCAGCGACCCGGCCGAGGAGACGGCAATGCTCGAACGGGTGATCCGGCACCATCTCGAAGACTTCACCGCCAGGGGCGATACCAGTCCGCGCGCCCTGCTCGCCACGGCGTCCGCCACCGCAACGAGCGTGCTCGTTGCGCTCTTCTTCGGATTCGAACCGGGTTCCGAGGCTGCACAACGACTTTCCGAGAGCTATTTCGACCTGGGTCCCTACGGCCTAGCCTGGAACATCGGCCCGCCTCAGGAAGCAGCTTTTGCCGTGCTCCGCGAGTTACTGGAGAATGCGCTCGACGCCCGACGTGGTGGGGATCGAGCGATGAACGACCGCTGCGTGCTTGCACAGATCGCCGACGAAAATGGGGGTCGAGTCGATGAGACGATGCTCGGCAATCTCATTTTCGCGGTCGAGATCGGCCGCATGGACGTCGCAAACCAACTGCGGTGGCTGACCCGGTACGCCGCGGCCAATCCGTCGCTGCTCAAGGAGATCTCAGCCGAGTTCGTCGGACGCATCCTCGGCGAGCGCTCCCTGGCCGAGGCGTTCGCGTTCGAGCAACTGCGGAGCGACCAGAGCGAGCGACTGACCCGGGTGGCCCAGCGCGACATCGAGTTCGAAGGATTCCTGATACCGGCGGGATCACACGTCCGCGTCTGCCTGTGGGAAGCCCACCATGACCCTGAAACGTTCCCGAACCCGGCCGTTTTCGACCCGCAGCGTTTCGTGGGTGCGCTTCCATCGAACGACCGCTACGCACCATTCGGCGTCGATCACCACCAGTGCCCCTTCGGCTCGGCCGCATTGCGAATCGCAACAACCTATGTACGCATACTGGCGACCGAGTTTCACCCGACGCTCATCAGTGACGGCCCTCCGGTCAGGGGTGCGTACCACTGGGAGCCATCTCGGCGCCTGGCCGTGAGCATGCAACGGATCGATTCGAACCAACCGGGCGACCCGTCGCAGGAGTATGCATGAGTGCGTCGGAGCAACGCCCCATCGTCCCCCACACTCAGATCATCACGGTGTCGACTCTGCGCGAACGTAGGCACGCGAACATTTTCGAGCTTGTGGCTGAGCAGGCCGTCAAGCGACCCGACGCCGTAGCGGTCGTCGATGCCCATGGTCGGAAGACCACGTTCGGCCAACTTGTCGCCCGAGCCGTTGCGATCGGCAACGACCTGTCGGCGCGTGGTCTGGAGCCGGAGCAGACGGTCGGTGTCCTGATGCACCGCACACCCGAACTGCTCGCCACCCTCCTGGGAATTCTCCGCGCCGGCGGGGCCTACGTACCTCTCGATCCTGGTGATCCGATCGAGCGGGCACGACGGATGGTCGCGGGCGCAGAATGTCGTATCGTCATCGGCCACGCCGGGCCGCTTGCCGCGCTGCGTGACCTTGTCCTAAACCGTCGGCAAAGCGGCATGAACTTCAGCGGATCAAGCGAAGGCTCCATACCGGAGTTCCTCGATATTGAACGGGTTGGTCGACGGTCAGAGCTACCGAACGCTCCGTGCGCCCCCGGCGGCAATCGCCTCGCGTATGTCCTCTTCACATCGGGCAGCACGGGCACGCCGAAGGGAGTGGAGATCGAACACGGCAACATGGCGTGGTTGCTGTCGTGTGCCGAAGAAATGCTGGCATTCACGCCGGAAGACCGGTACATCGCGACAGCGACGTTCGCATTTGATATCTCGGTGGCGGAACTCTTTCTCCCCCTCGTCACCGGTGGGAGTTTGCTGCTCCGCGACCGGGAGCTGCTGCTGCGTCCGCGCGAACTCGTGAAAGAGATCAAGCGACACGGGGTGACGGTCTTCCAGACCGGACCTTCAATCTGGAAGCTGATCCTCGACGAGGTGCCCGACTTTCCACGTTTGCGCGTGGTCATATCGACCGGCGAAGCGTCGCCGCCTGAACTTGCGTCGCGATTGCGACCGCTCGCCGAACGGGTGTGGAATCTCTACGGGCCCACCGAAACAACGGTATGGACAACCGGCGCGCGGTTGGATCTCCCGCCATGCGAAGCAGACGGCCGGTCCGCAATCGCCGCTCCGATCGGGTGGCCGATGACCGACGTCGAGATGATCATCGTCGACGCAGATGACCGCGAAGTTCCCGATGGCGTGCAAGGCGAGGTTCTACTCGGTGGCCCCGATGTCGGACGGGGTTACTACGGGAACCCGGAACTGACCGCGCAGCGGTTCGTGACCCTGGCCAACGGACGGCGCTACTACCGCTCGGGTGACCTGTGCGAACGGGCCGCTGACGGATCCTTCGCCTTCCACGGCCGCAACGACGACCAGACGAAGATCCGGGGAGTTCGTGTGGAACCCCTGGAGATCGAGGCCCGCATCCTCGACGACCCGTGCGTGGCCCGGTGCGTGGTGACGTGGTATCCGACCGCTGGCGGCACCCGTGCCCTCGTTGCTGCGGTCGTATGCAAAGATTCCAGCCCAACAAGCGCGCGTGAACTTCTGCACCGCCTGTCGCTCGTGCTTCCGGTGCAGATGCTCCCATCGCGTTACATCTTCTGCGAGTCTCTACCGCTGACGCCGAGCGGAAAGGTCGATCGGGTAGCGATACGCAACCAGGCAGTGAACGACCAGCCTGCGGATTCGGCCGGGTCGGCTATGCACGACCTTGAGGAGTTCACGCCGACCGAAGAGCGAGTGGCAGTCGTTTGGCGACAGGCCCTTGGTCGACAGTCAATTTCGCGCAACGATCAGTTCTTCTCGATAGGAGGGGACTCACTCGTGGCCGTTGCCGTGATGCTCGACATCGAAGACACCTTCGAGATTTCCCTGCCGGTGCAGATGTTGTTCGACGCGCCCACGCTCTCGGATCTGGCGGCGGGGATTGATGCGAAACTTGCGTCCACGTTCGCGCCCGAAACGACCGAAGATTCCAGCTTCGTGATCCCCATGATCCGCTCCGGCTCGGGGCGTGCGGTGTTCTTCGCATCGGCTGAGGAGCCGATCGTGCAGCGAGGGGTCTGGACACTCGACTGCCCCCTTTATGCCATTGCATACGCCGTCCAGGGGAGGGGCCTTCTCAAGGCGAAGACATTGGAGGAGTACGTCACCGTTCACGTGCGGGGCATACGCGAGATCCAACCGCAGGGGCCGTACCGCATAGCCGGCTACTCCTTCGGTGGCCTTGTTGCCCTTGAGATCGCGCACCAGCTTCGCGCTGCGGGCCACGAGGTCGAACTCCTATTTCTCCTCGACCCCAGCGAGCCGCGACGGACGCAGCGGGCGCCGGCCGTCGAGGTGCCGCTGGCATTCACTCCGGTCAACGACCGTGAAAGCTTCCCGAGGCGCCTGGTCAGGCACATCCGGCACACCGCGCAGAATCCCCGGAGGTTCGTCTCGTACGCAGCGGAAAAGATCCCACTCATTCCGCAGGCCATGCTGAACACCACGGCCTGGGGACCACGGGTGAGTTATCACGTCCACGACTTTCACCTGAAGCACCCCAACCGGTTCCTGCAGAGGGTCCTGCCGACCAGCTTCTGGCCCGCGTTCTGGTTCGGCGCGAGCCGACTCGCAAAGAACTACGTCGTGCGGGCCTACGACGGCAACGCACTTGCCATCTTTCTACGGGCGGATGAACGCAGTTCGGTTTGGCGCCCGTGGCTCGGGCCGAACGCCCGGTACCGCCGGGTGCCGGGGACACACCACAGCCTCTTCGAAGAACCGGTGCTCTCAACGTGGATTCGCATCCTCGAAGAGGCACTGCAACATGCAGGCGGGGAGCGCTCAGGTCTCCCCGGCGACCGACCGCTCGGGCCCGACTCCGCCGGAATGACCTCTGATCAGGGGTGAGACCCGACCCCGACCCGCGAAGCGCAACACGCTGGCCAGTCCGATCCCGCTGTTCGCGCCGGTTACGAGGACCGGTCCGGGACGATCACCTGTCATGCCACAACCTTACGCCAACACGTTCCCCGCCTACCCGTGAACGACGGTTAAGCGCTGCTCCAATCTCCACGACCGGTGTTCGCCCCCCCTCGTCGGCGTTGGACAACGATAGGGTGCGCGCCTCCCGACCGACGGCCGCATACTGGGTGACGTGCGACAGCGCGCTGTCAGGACCGACGCACCGAGGCGCTGAAAAACACAGTCGCGACCCAAAGGACCTGCACCTCTGAAAACATCAGGGCATCCGAGTACACTCGGCATGTTGGGGTCGTCAACACCGGCCTTCAGCGGGGGTCAGCCGTGTGGATCATCATCGTCTGTGGAGTACTTCTCCTGGTCGGGCTGACCGCTGGCGTCGGATGGAGCAATCAGCCATTCGTTTCGCCGGATCCGGGTGCCGAACTCACGGTTGGAGAGGTTGCCCGCCGTTTCGTCTGGCACGCGTCGATCGCCATCACGACCGGTATAGCTGCGGGGATCACCGTCGTCGGGGCCGGTGGGCGATTGATGATGCGACTGCTCGCCGTCACCGCGGGCGACGCGGCCCAGGGGCGGGTCACCGAGGCGGAGGAAGTGGTGGGAGCGATAACCCTCCACGGCACGCAGGGGTTTGTCCTCTTCCAAGGCATCTTTTTCGGTGTGACAGGCTCGGTGCTGTTTCTCGTTGTTCGCCGGTTCCTGCCCGCCGGGCGCCTCGGTGGCGTCGTCTTCGGACTTAGTTTGCTTGTCGTTGCCGGATCCGTTCTCGACCCGTTGCGAAAGGAGAATCCCGACTTCGATCTGGTCGGCCCGGGATGGGTTGCAGTGGTCGGGTTCACCGCCTTGGCGATCGGATTCGGCCTGGCGATCAAGGGCCTCACCGCCCGCGCCAGCGCATGGCTTCCGCTGTTCTCGACCCGCCCGGCAGTCCTTCGCCGCTATGCCCTGCCGGCCGTGGTTACGCCTGTTGTGTTTGTACTCATTCCGCTTCTGCTCGCTATCGGGGCCATCGTCGTGCTGGTGACCCGGCGGGACGCCATCGTCCGAATGGTTCGGTCGCGCCGATGGCTTGTCGGCGGGCAGGTGCTGCTGATCACCCTGATCCTGGTGAGCCTTCCGAACACCATCTCCAACATTGTCGATATCGTCAGTCGCTGAGACGACGTCGTCAGTCGCTTAGACGATGTCGCCAGTCGCTGAGGCGATGTCGCTGCGTGATCGCGTCCTTGCCAGCGCGGATCTACCCAGCTCTGCCTTTGCCCGACGGGAAGGTCGGGTCAGGTTTCCGGCTCGAGGTCGCAACACCCACCCGCTTCGCATGCCCCCCGAGCGCGTGTCCGCTGTTGGGTGTATGGTCCGATCGGTGGCCGAGACGAACCTCGTCGGCGGCGGTAGCCATGTGTGATCCCATCATTCACGTTTGGAGGCAAACCATGACCGTTGTAGATAATCCGGTTGACAATGGAGTCAACGTTGCTGCGTTGCTCGGGGCTCGAGAGGCCCTCAGTCAAACACCCGCGGCAGCGCAGTTCGAATGGCGTACGGAGTGTCAGTGGGTGAACGGCACCCACAGCCACTCCAAGGTGCATGGCTACTTCGGTCTGGGCGACGAGCAGTCGCACAAGACCACGTTCGAGTACGACGCCGATCATCCTGAGCTCTTCGCCTCGGCAGACAACGGCGCGACACCGATCGAGTTCGTGCTCGTCGGGTTGGCGAGTTGTCTCACCGCCGGGATTGCCGCCGTCGCCCAGCACCGCCAGATTCAACTCCGATCGGTGAAGGGCACCCTGACGGGCAAGATGGACATGCAGGGTGTTCTGGGGGTTGATCCAGAGGTCCGTAACGGTTTCAGCGACATCAAGGTGCACTTCGACATCGATGCCGACGCGACACCCGACGAACTTGAAGCACTCGTTGCGCAATCGCAGAAGCGGTCAGCGGTGTACGACATCGTGGCCAACCCGACGCGCATCGCTGTTGACGTCAACTGAACACCGACGGCCCACCGGCCGCTCGACAACAGAACCACCGCAACTGATCACAGCCGTTGTGATCGGCGGCGGTCACTGTGGCCTGGCGGTCAGCCGATGCCTCAGCCAGCGCTCCATCGATCACGTCGTACTGGAGCGCGGGTCTGTCGCGAACTCATGGAAAACCGAACGCTGGGACTCCCTCAGGTTGCTCACCCCCAATTGGATGAGCCGGCTCCCGGGACTTGAGTACAACGGTGATGATCCCGACGGTTTCATGGACATGCCCGAGGTGATTGCGTTCGTCGAGCGGTATGCGGTATTGGTCGCCGCTCCGGTTCTCACCGACACGACCGTGACTTCGGTGCACTCGCTCGATGGCCTCTACGAGGTGACCACCGACCGCGGCACCTGGCGATGTCACGCGATTGTTCTAGCGAGCGGCGCGTGCAACGCGGCCTCGGTCCCCTCGTTCGCCGAGGCTGTGCCTACCGGAATCGACACCCTCACACCGCTTGACTACCGCAACGTCGATCAACTCGCCGACGGTCGGGTGTTGGTGGTCGGCGCGTCTGCCACCGGGCTGCAGTTGGCCGATGAGATCCACCGGTCCGGCCGTCCGGTGACCATCGCGGTCGGAAACCACGTCAGGATGCCGCGCACGTATCGGGGTAAGGACATCCAGTGGTGGATGGACGCGAGCGGTCTTCTCGACGAGCGCTACGACGAAGTCGACGATGTCGTCCGTGCTCGCAACGTTCCCTCGCCGCAACTCATTGGAACCCCGGACCGTCGGATGCTCGATCTGAACGCTCTCACCCGGGAAGGCGTGGAGATCCGGGGTCGGATGGGGACGATCCGCGACGGCGCTGCGATGTTCTCCGGCGGTTTGCGAAACCAGTGCAAGCTGGCCGATCTCAAGATGAACCGGCTGCTCGACACGATCGACACATGGGCTAGCGAGGCTGGACTCGACGAACCCGGCGAACCTCGCGTACGTGAGCGGCTTCCACCAACGATCGTCGGCGATGAGCCGATGACGCTCGATCTCACCGATGGGTCGATCCGGACGATCCTGTGGGCTACGGGTTTTCGGCCCGACTACTCCTGGCTCCACGTCGATGTACTCGATCACAAAGGCCGCGTCCGCCACGACGGCGGCGTGACCACCTCACCGGGCATGTACCTGATCGGGATGCCTTTCCTGCGCCGCCGGAAGTCAAGCTTCATCGACGGGGCCAGCGACGACGCCACCGAGCTCACCGAGCACCTGGCGAGCTACCTCACGCGCTCTCCCGCGCCTACCGCTTGACGCCGATGTAACCGAAGAGTTGGATCTCGGCTCGAAGCGGGAGTCCCTCCCGCACATGTTCCGCCGCGAGCGCTGTGGCGCGTGCATGGAACTCCGCCTCTCCGATGTTCTGGATCGCCTCATACGCGGGGCCCGACGCCGCCAAACCGCGGGCGTACGCATCGGCGTCGGCGTACTCCATGAAGAACGGTACGACGAAACGCTCCTCAGGTTCGAAGCCGGCTTCGGCGAGGAACGCTTCACCGACGCCAGGGCGTCCCAATGACACCATCTGAGCCTGATTGTCGACCTTGGTGTCGTCGGCCCAGCGGAACGGTAGAAACATCCATGCGCCCGGAGACTTGCTGACGTTGCCCCAGACGGTCATCGCCACGCGACCGCCGGGTCGCAGAACCCGGCAGACGTCGGCCAACGCGCCTGGCGTGGTCCCCCAGATCCCCCGGAAGCTCGTAGCAATGTCGAAGCTCTCGCCCTCCCACGGGAGGTCGTGCATGTCGCCGACGCGGACGTCACTTCCGGGATTGCGGTCACGGGCAATCTCGATGAGCCGGTGCGAGGCGTCGATTCCAGCACACTCCGCGCCGCGCATCCGGGCCAGCTCAATTGCCAGACCCGACCCGCATGCCACATCGAGCAAACGGTCGCCGGGCCCGACTCCGAGACGGGAATGTACGAATACGTACTCGCGCGAGTTGCTCGGCTCGGCGATCGTGGCGAAGTCGACAGCCCGCCGACCCCACCCCTCATCTACCATCTTCCAGCTCATCGGTCACCCCAATCAGCGGACCGCGTTCTGCGGCCGGGTACGAGATGGTATCGCGCCCGCTCGTCGCTCACCCGGTCCGAAGGATTCCGGCTGGTGCGACCAGCCGTCTGCCCGATAGTCTCACACTCTCACCGAGGAGCGTCACATGGATGCGGAGCCACACGCCAGCGAAGCGGACCTGGTATCAAAGGCATGGCTGCTGCAGGGGCTGGCGAACACCCCCGGGCTGCTCATCGCCACCCACGACACGGTGGCCTTCGTGAGTGATGACGGCACGATCTTCGAAGCCCCGAAAGCCGACATCAGGGTCAGTTGGCCGGTGCTGCAGATGTCTGGCGGCGCCCATCTCGAGGTGAACGGCCACAAGTACCGAATAGCCTTCGTAAGACCCAACGGAGCTGCCGACGTCGGCCTGCGAGGGGTCGTGCATCTGGGGGGCGCGCTCGGCGGTGCGGCGGGCATCGTGGAGATCGGGCGGATCGCGGGCTCAATCAAGGAGGGCCGGGCCGCCGGCAAGCAGTGGAAGGCCTATCTGTCGTAGGTCAGATCAGCTCTTCGCAACGGGCCTTGCTGGCCCGCGTCGACAGCATCAACGACTTCAGTACTGCATATCCTCAGCACGCATACCATCAGCACCAACGACTTCGGTACTGCATATCCTCAGCACACATACCATCAGCACACATACCATTAGCGCACATATCCTCGGACAGGTGCTCCGGGTTCGGTCATGGCTTCTTCAGTTGGCAATATCAACCCAACCGTCTCCGGGCAGTGATCGCATGTAGCGTTCGTCGTAGTGGCTTTCAAAGCGATAGGACACGTCGTCGCCGTTGCACTCGCGTTGGCTTTGGTGATTGTCGGCGCTCGTGACGTCTCCGCCGCGACCACGACAGCGAAGAGTGCGGTGGGAAAGCGCCCCGGGACCGTTGCCGCGCTTGACCTGCTCGAGGCGATACCCGTCGCCCTGGAGCACCGGGGCGGCTACAACCGGTCGCTGTTTTCGACATCAACCGACGCCGAGACCAACCGCTGTAACACCCGCGTTGCGGTCCTGCGTCGCGATTCCACGGTGCCGATCCAAACCGACCCGGCAACCTGCATGGTTACCGCCGGAAGCTGGACCAGCCCCTACGACGGCCTGGTAACGAACGACCCTTCAACGCTTGATGTCGACCATGTTGTCTCGCTGAAAGAAGTGTGGGACTCCGGTGCGTGGGCTTGGACCCCGGCCCGGCGCGCCACGTACGCCAACGACCTGTCGGACCCCCGCACCCTCCGCGCCGTGTCCGCGTCGTCGAACCGTTCGAAAGGCGATCGGGACCCCAGCAACTGGCTCCCGATCGCAAACGACCAGTGCCGGTTTCTCGGCGACTGGGTCGCCATCAAGGCCCGCTGGGGGCTGTCCGCCGACCAGTCCGAATGGGGTCGCATCCGCAACGTGCTGCGTGCCCGCTGCCCCGGACTGATCGTCACCGCTCCCACACCTGTACCGGCCGACTCCAGAACTCCCCTGGCGTTGGCCACAGACCAGTCCTCGGGTGCCACCACGACCGCCGTGACCCGCTCATCCAGCAACACCGCGTCATCGATTCCTTCGACCGTCTACTTCACGTCGTGCGCCGCAGCACGAGCCGCAGGGGCCGCCCCACTGCACCGCGGCGACCCCGGATACCGCTCAGGACTGGACCGCGACAGCGACGGAACCGCCTGCGAGAACTGAACGAAGTGCAGCGTTTGCAGACCTTCCCCACCCCGTTCAGGGCACGGCTTCGGTGACGATGCCCGTCGTTGGATGGACGGCGACGATGATACGTTCGCTTACGGTCAGGTGTTTCGCAACGCAGAGACGGCCTGCTCCGCGAGCACTATGGCATTGTCGATCTCGGTGGCGAGTGGGGTGATCTGATAGGGCCGGTAGTGGCAGAGGTCCGATAGGGTGCGCCAGGCGATGTCGACGGTGTGGCTCTTCGCCGGTGATGCGAGCTCGCTGAGGCACAGAAGCTGCGTCTTGCGGGAGCACCATCGCAGGTCGGGGCGGGTGGCGTCCCAGTAGGCATCGAGTGCATTCTCGACGCCCGTCCGGGCCATCAGTGCGGCGGAACGGCGCTGGGCTTCGGTCGAGGGTTCGACCTTCAGAAAACCCCGAGCGGCGAGGAGGAACTGCTCGGGCTTCACCGCTCCTCGCTCCTTCTCAGCGCCTTCACGAGTTTGCGGGTCTCGTCGAGCAGCGACTTCGGTTCGACCGTCGACGCAGCGGTCCCGTGCGTCTCACGTTGGATGTTCTTCAGCAACGCACGGCCCCCACGCATCTCCTGGTCGACGAGTAACTCCGCCTCACCCAACCGTCGAGAGTCATTCATCATAAGCAGACTTATCAACTCGTTCAACGTCTTCGCATTGTCAAGCACGGCATCGACCGCTGCGATCGCCGCCCCGGCCCGTAGCTTGCGCGTTCGGATCAGATCGATGCACTCCGCTTCGAGGGCCAGGCGGCACTGGCCGGCCACGACCTGACGGGCAATGTCAGCCGGGAGCTTCGTGTCCTTCAGGACGTCGTTCGCCGCCTTAAGGCAGCGTTCCGTCGGATCAATTCGAGAGGCGACGGTCACGCCGGACTTCGGGCTCCGCAGCACCTCAAGCACGCGTGCCTCGATTCCGAGTCGCCGCACCGCTTCGGGCAGACGGTCGTCGTGTGTCAGCACGATCACCTGGCGCGTCTCCGCTACTTTGGCGAGCTGCCTCGCGAGGCCGTCGACCTTCGACGGATCCATGGCCTGCACCGGATCGTCGATGACGAGGAAGCGGAACGGCGACTCATCGAGCGCGGCACGGGGCAGGAACATCGACAGGGCGAGCGCGTGCATCTCCCCCTGGCTCAACACGCCCAGCGTGGGAGCCGGCGTGTCGTCGACGCTCAACTCGAGGTTCACCCGCCGACGGGTGCCGCGACCGTCGAGCTCGAAGTTCGACAGCGTGATGTTGCTGTCGCAGCGGAGGTCGTTCCACACCGATTCGACCGCGGTGCGGATCGGCGCAAGGCGCTTCGCCCGGAACTCGTCGCTCAACGAGTTGACCCACGTCTCGGCCGCCTCGGATTCCTTGACCTTCATGTCGGCGCTGCCGAGCGTCGCCGCCTGCGCGCACCACGCCCGCAGCTTGCGGGCGAAAGGGGTCCAGTCGCTGTCGGCCGCTTCCAGAACCGCCGCAGCGCCGGCCTGGACCGTGCCCAGTCCCTCGACCAGGGCGGTGACGAGCGACGGAGCGTCCGACGTCAGCTGTGCAGGCGGACGGGTCTGGAACGTCTCTACGGCCGCCGACCAGTCGGAGCGCAGCTTCGTGACGGCCGACGCGACCGGGTCGTCGAGACCGGTGGGCAGTTGGCGGAGGACCGCCGGCACGGTCGGCAGCGACTGGCGCAGCTGCCGCTCGGTGCTGAGCAGCTCCTGCAATGCCGAGCTCGCCGCCGACGCTTCGGCCTGCAACCGGTCGACGTCGGCTTCGGCCCGGGCGCGCCACGCGTCGTCGAGCACCGATGCCGTGCCGCACACCGGGCAGTCGACGAGGTGGACGGAACGGTGCAACGCGACGGCCTGTTCGAGTAGGGTCGCCGTGGCGAGGGCGGTCTGCGCATCGGAGCCGTGCAGGGCATCAACCGCAGCGACCGAGTCGACGAGGGCCTCGACGCACCGGGCCACGGTCGCGACGGGCGGGGACGCGATCGATGCAACCGCACGGCACCAGCCGCCGATGGTCTCGTCGCCGCTGTCACCGTCAGTCAGAAGCGCCTCGACCTGGTCGGGGGTCCAGCCCTTCTTCGCCGTCGCCGCCGCTATCGCCGCGGCACGCCCATCGGCCGACGCCGCCAGCTCCCCCGCCAGCGCGGTCCACGCGTCCTTCGACGCCTTCAGCTGCGCCTTCAGGGCCGACTTGGTGGCTGACAGCGTGTCCTTGATCGCGGTGAATTCCTCCAGGCCGAGGATGTTCGCGATGGCGTCGTGCAAGCGGCTCGGGCCGTCTTCGATCAGACCGCCCAGCTCGCCGTACGACAGGAACGGCCGGTACGTCTTCAGCGCCTGCGACCAGCCGAGTGTCTGCATCGGGACCGGTTCCTTTCCCGGACGCTTCACCATCGACGTGCCCACGTCGAGGTCCTTGGCGTCTGCACCCGACCAGCGGCGCGACAGACCGGTCATAGGTACACCACGGGCGGAGAACTCCAGGTCGATCTGCGTGTCGCCCGGGTGGTGGAGGTTCTTCCAACCCTTGCGGAGATCGCTGTTCTTCTTGTCGGACCAGCGGGCATTGTCGCCGGTGAGCAGCAGCTCGATCGACTCAGCCAGGCTGCTCTTGCCCGAACCGTTGCGACCGGTGATCACGGTCAGCCCCGCTCCGGGCCGAAACGGCACCGTGACCTTCTTCCCGATGCCGCGGAACCCTTCGACTGACAGGCTCGTGAGGAACACCTCCGACAGCATTGGGGCACCGGTCACAATGGGCGAGTCGACGTTCGACAACGCCGCTCCGATCAGGGAACGCGGCCCCTCGGCCAATTCACTCGCCGCCAACCGCTCCCGGACAACCTCACTCAACCGCATGAGCCCACTCCCCTCGTCCGACACTGTGGTGTGTCCATCGGCTGCCTCCTGGTCCGTCGGGCACGGCCAACCCTACGCTGTAGTCGGCACGGGTTCGTCGGCCCAACGTTTGCGGCTGACCGACGCACCCGGTTGCGGACACACTCCTCCTGGCCAGTTCTGTAAGGATAAGGCCGGGCGGAACTGGTCCCCGGTCTCTATGACCGACTTGTCCGGGTTCTCGGTCCACCGCATACGAATCGACGGAATGCTGAACACGGTCACGATCGACAAACGCACGCAACTCGCCTACGGCAGCGCGAAACTGCTTCGGCGAGCATCAAACCGGCTCGGCAGAATACCTATCTAAGGGTCGGCAAAATACCTACTGAGACTCCGGCAGAATACCTATGCAGAACAGGCGAGCGCTGATAGCGTAGTCACGGATGGGCCAAACAATCCTCGACCGCCGGGCAACATCACTTGCGCGCGAGTTTCTGGGCTTCTCCCGCGTGGTGATTCTCGACGGGCCCCGGCAGTCGGGCAAAACGACGATCTTGCGGGAACTGGCGGCAACTCTCGGGTTTACCTTCCGATCGTTCGACGATCACCGAGAAGTGGCGGTCGCTCTAGCTGATCCGATCGCCTACCTTGAGTCCTTCAGCAGCCCTGTCGCCATCGACGAGTACCAACGCGCTGGCAACGCATTTGTTCTCGCCATCAAACTGCTCGTAGACAGAGACCCGTCGCCCGGCCGGTTTCTCCTGGCCGGTTCGTCCAACTTCCTGACGTCGTCGCAACTCAACGAAAGCCTCGCCGGTCGTGTAGCGATCGTTCCGGTCCGACCGCTGAGCCGGGGAGAGATCCTCGGCAGTCATGAGGGTTTTGTGGGTGCCGCTCTGCGCGACCACGATGCCCTGATACGACGGGCTGACCCCCTTTCGAGACGCGATCTTGCAGAGCTCATTGCAACCGGCGGATTTCCGGACTCCGTCCGCGCGCCGTCGATACGGGCTCGGCGGGTGTTCTTCTCCTCCTACGCCGACACCGTCATTTCCCGTGAGGCAATCGACGATGCCGGAAGCCGCCGGGACCCCGACATATTGCGCCGGGTATTCAACGTCGCCACAACCCGCGCAGCGCAGGAGTTCAACCTCGAAGCGGTAGCGGCGGATGCCGGCGTGGTGAGCGAAACGGCGTCAGGGCATATCAGTGTTCTTTCCACGCTCCATCAGCTCACGATGATCCCGGGATGGGCGTCGACGGCAGCGACCCGGGCAAAGCGCAAGCCGAAGGTCGTGTCGGTCGACAGCGGACTTGCAACGTTCATCCTCGGCCACACCATCGACACACTTGCCGACCCCCGTTGCCACGAATTCGGTCAACTCCTGGAAACCTATGTCGTCGGAGAAATTCTTCGCCAGTCGGCGTGGGAGGACAGATGCGACGTGTTCCACTACCGAGACCGCGACCAACGCGAGGTTGATCTCGTGCTTTCAAGCGGGTCGAGTGTCGTCGGAATCGAAGTGAAGGCAAGCTCAACCGTCGACACCCGATGGGGTCACCACCTCTCCTACCTCGCAGAACGCGTTGGTATGAAGTGGCGGGGCGGCATCGTTCTCTATGCGGGCGAACACAACGTTTCGATTGGCCCAGGGATTCGAGCCGTTCCAATCTCGGCCCTTTGGGCCCCGACCGTTTAACGCGCATGACCATTCGCATCCGCCTGCGCCACGCACGCATCCGCCAGGACCCGTTCGCTGGCGAAGCCGGAAATCTGGATTCGTTGCGGGTGATCTTCGCATTCACGTCTGATCCGCTGTAAATGTGGCATTTGACGAAGCGTGCGCTCGCTTTCCGCGGAAACACGTAAGTCGGTTGTTTCCGCGGAAACACGTTCGGCAGATCCCCATCCGTACTTCGGCAAAATGCCAGACGGAAGCCTCCGTGCGCCGACCTGCCGGCAGGTCGGCGACCATCGCCGACTTTGACATCGTTGGCGAGTGTTCCGTCGGCCAGCGGCTACGATCACGGCCAGCAGAACCCGGCGAACTTCCCCGCGAGCTCGTTGTTGTGTCAGCCCCCACAGTTCAATCCGAATGAAACGACCCGTTCCCGCCCACGCGCCGGTATTCAGGACGTCGGTGGCGGAACCTGTATGAAGGAAGAACCCTGGTCTCGGGTTCACGTCGGACCGTTTTGACGGACTACTCGAACGGATCTTCATCACGACGGTGGATCGCCCGACGCCGGCGACCTTCTCTCGCTTCGAGATCAACTCGAACCCGACGTTTTTCGTGTTGGCATCGTGTTTTACACCGGTCAATTCGTCCGAAGATCGACGACCGCGTGTGGGCCGTACCAATCTGCGCAATGGTTCGGGAACACAGGCCACACCACTCTGGAGTGATTTCGGCGCTCTCAGAGTGCTGAGATCACTCCGGAGCGAACACGCCCGCGGCCAGCCGGAGACCCCGGTACATCAGCGCCGGGTCACCCAACCGATGCCGCAGCTCCCGCTCCAGCCCTGCGATGGGATACAGGTTCTGCGGGGCTCTGGTGTCTTTGTGGGCCTCCGACGCATAGCGCGGTAGCACTCGGGCCGACACGTTGGCCATGGCGACTGCCTTCTCCGCGTTGAGGTCCGACGAGCATTCACAGCGCACAATGCCGGCGCGGGGGCTGCCGCCCGGCCCGGGCAGGCGCAGGTACCACGAGTGCCGCGTCCACATCCCGCCGATCGTGAAGACCGGGGTGCGTTCCCCGTGACCGAGCGACCGCAGCACGGGCAGCAGCTCGGTAGGGAGGTAGTCGGTGTGGTGGGTCTTGATGAGACCGACGGCGCTGCGAAGGTTCTGGCGACCCCTGAGTGGTCCGTCGATCACGAGGAGTCCTTCGTCGTCGGGACCAAGTGCGTTGTTGGCGACAGTGATCTCGGTGATCGTCATCTGGTCCTGGAGCCGAAGTGACAGCACGTCGGGGGCGGAACTCGTGGCCATGTGCACCGCGAAACTTCCGTGCACCGTATCGATCGGAGCCGCCGTCGGTGACGCGGTGAACAGGCCGCGTTGCACGTCGATGTCGACGACACGCGACGACGCGCGATCGCAGCGCACGATGCCCGCGGCATACGACGCGCAGATACCGGCGAAGACGTTCGGGTCGTCATCGATCCATACGCGCGCTTCGACCCGGCGAACGCCGTCGCAGAACCACACGACCTCCGGGTCGTCGCCCATGATGGACGGGGCGATCGCGCCCCACTCCCCCATCGGTCGTTCGAGTTCGAGGTTGATCTCGGCCGACGACACGTCGAGCTCGCCGGAATCGGATGATCCGTAGCCCGGATCCCACGGGTCGATCGAGAACTTCATCACATACCCTCCATCTCGATCGTCGACGTCCGTTCACCCTTCGTCACCCGGAATCGCACCGGCACCCGGTCAGCGAGTTCACGGACGTGGGTGATGATGCCGACCATCCGACCGTCGTTACCCAACGATTCGATCGTGCCGGCCACCGTGTCGAGCGTCTCCGGATCGAGCGTGCCGAACCCTTCGTCGAGGAAGATGGAATCAAGGCTGCGGCCGGGTTGTGCGGTGAGCCCGCCGAGTTCCTGCGACAACGCCAGCGCGAGCGCGAGCGAGGCCTGGAACGTCTCACCGCCGGAGAGGGACCGCACGGGTCGGCGCTCGTCGGCGTTGTGGTGATCGATGACGAGGAAGTCGTTTCCTTCGGTCGACTCGAGACCGAACTCATGCCCCGACAGGCGTTCAAGGATCTCCGACGCGGCCGACGTGAGTGACTGCAACGCGGTTGCGACTAGCCACTGCTCGAACTGCTTCGCCGAGAGCAGTTGCCCCAACTTTCTTGCCACCTCGGCCTGCCCATTCAGCGCGGCGTCCTCTGCACGCAGGTCGGCGGTGCGTTGACGCCCTTCCTGGATGCGTTTGATCTCGGCCTGCGTGGCATTGATGGCGGTGGTCGCCAGTCGGTCAAGGTCCATCTCCGGGGTTTCGACCGCTATCTCCATTTCCAGCACTTCACCCAACTGCTCGACCCTCTCCTTTCGCTTCACGACGAGTTCCTCCCGCAACTCAGCGATCACGCACTGAATCTCCGCGCGCTTAACTTCCAGGTCCTCACGCGTGCTCCCCGCCCAGGCCATGAGCGCTCCCCACTGCTCAGCGAGCGGAGCATCAGCGACCGCAGGCGGGGTCAGTAACGCGACGCCGTCGCGCGCCTGTTGGAAGTCGACCCTCGCTGCGTTCTCGGCATCGACGCATTCCCCGACCGCGGTCCTGGTGCGCGCGCATAGGACATTGACGGCCTGCATTTCCGCTACCGCTTCTGCGTGAACCGCGATGGCCAGGTTGAGAGCCTCACGTTTGGCGAGCGCCTCCGACATCGACGGATGGTCTGCACAGCGTGTCTCCAGCGTCGCCCGTTGAGCCACGAGCGACTCCGATCTCGCGGCCAGACCGGCGTGTGCCGTCTTACATTCCGTTTCGGACTGCCGGGCCACGAGTAACGCCGCTTCGAGTCGTCTGATCGTCTTCTGCGTTTGGCCGGCCTGTTCCATCCGCCGCTGAAGATCCGGCAAGTCAGGGTAACGGTCAACGACCTCGGTGAAGCGGGAACTCTGTTCGCGCCAGCCGTTTGCCTCGGTCGTGAGTTCGGCAAGTCGTAGCTCCACACTGGCATGTTTGCCCGATACCTCGGCCAGCGCGGTCGCGACCCGCCCGACGTCGTTCTGGGCCGTGGTCGCCGATGAGAGCGCTGCTTCGGCGGCTGCAGGATTGTCGGCGAGCATCCCGCTATCGAGCGAGTCAGCCAGCATACGAACCTCCAACTCAAGCTCGACGCAGCGGGCCTCTTGGGCGCCGGCATCGCTCCGCACCATCACCGCGGCTTTCACGGCGGCATCATGGGCCCGCTTCGCCGCCGCCTCATCAGCGGTGGTCCGCTTCAGCTTGGCCTTACCCTCGTGCAACTCCGGCACCGCCGAGTGGGCCACCGTGCTTGTTACCTCGTGGTGGCAAACCGGGCATTCATCGCCGACCCGGAGCGTTTCCGCAATCGCTGCGGCGGCATTGGCCCGCTCGATGATGATCAACTCGTCCTGCGCCCGCTCCCTGGCACTCGATGCGAATTGCAGGGCGACACCGAGTTGGTCGGCCGACGCTTCCTTCGCCTCGGCATCGCGCCGTACAACCCGAAGCTCCTCCGACTTCGCCGCAAACTCCCTTTGGGTCTCAACCAGACGCGACAGCACGGTGACCGTAGACGCGACCGGGGTGAGCCGAACTCTTTCCTGTTCCAGGTCGCTGCGCCGGGCGGAGAGTGTACCGACCGCTTCCACGGCTTGCTGCGTCAAAGGTTCGTTTGCCGCAAGACGGGCCCGGAGGTCGCTCAGGCTGCGATGGGCGGCTTCGGCGACCTCCAGGTCATGGATCGGCTCCAGCGTGTCCGTAAGCGTCGCCATCTCGACCTCGGTCGATGCCACCATCTGCGTGGCGTTCTCTACGGCCGCTGCGGCATCAGCGAGCCGACCGCTGACATCGAGCAGTTCATTCAAGACGTTTGCGAGATCGTTATGGTCGCGTACGACCCCCTGCAGCGCGCCGAGGGTCGGCAAGGCGGCAACTTCGACCCGGGCCGCTTCCACCTTGGCCACCGCCTCAGCCATTTGCGCCTCCGCCTCAGTCAAGGCGGAGATGCTGTCCGCGACTCGCGCCGCAACATCTCCAACGTCAGAAGGCATTGTGAGCCTGTCAATCACAGTGATCTGTGCACTTATTGTTTTCGCCTGCTCGCCGGCAGCGATCCCCCGGGCGCGAATTTCGGCGATGGCCTCGTTGACCCCGCCGAGCCAGAGACGAAGGGTGTCGAGCTCCTGGTGTTTCTGGCGAGCCGTCGTGAGCGTGCCGTCGGTAAGGTCGCCGAGCTCGTTGATGACCGCCGCGATGGCCTGTTGCGCGGCCACCGCCTTGGCCGCGCGGGCATTGGCCGCCTGCATCATCTTGCGGTACACGTCTAGCTCCAGAAGCTTGACCAGCACCTCCTGGCGCTCGGCCGGCTTGTCGTGCAGGAACTTCGCGAACTCGCCCTGAGGTAGCACGACGCATCGGGTGAAATGGGCGAAGGACAGCCCGAGCAACGCCTGCACGGCCAGGGTCACTTCATTGGCCGATGCCGCCATGGCCTCGACGGAACCGTCTCCCCTGTGACGCTCGAGCCGGGCCTCTTTCGTCGTCGCGCCCTTTGCCCTGCGACGGGCGAGTCTGGTCGCGACGAAGGACGAGCCTCCCGCTGTGAACCGGAGCGAGACACGCGCTTCGACAGCACCGGTCGAGATGATCGGAGCAACGAGTCGTTCGTCGTTGTACCGCGGAACCGAACCGTAGAGGGCGAAGCAGATCGCGTCTATGACTGTTGACTTGCCCGAGCCCGTCGGTCCGACGAGCGCGAAGAAGTCGATGCCCGTGAAATCGATCTCGACCCGGTCGCGGAATGCTCCGAACCCTTCAATGACAAGGAACTCCGGTCGCATGGCTCAGCGGCTCCCGACCGGGTTGATGAAGTCGGCCGCGTCGGCCGCGGTGGCCTCGTCGAGAAGCTCCGCGAAGAGCTTCGTGAGCCGTTCATCGGCGATGCTTTCCTGTTCGAGGAACTCCCCGAACAGCGCAATGGGCGACCTGGTGTCACGGCGAAGAGCCGGCTGGTGCTCCCCGGCCCGGGGGTCGAGATCGATCCGTACTTCAAGTGCGTTGGGATGCCAGCCTCGCACCCGCTCCGCCAGACCGGCCGAGTTCTTCGTATCTCGGACCCGGATACGAAGCAGCGCATCATTGAAGAAGCCTTGCGCGGCTTCGAGCTCGGCTTCGGTTCCCTCAACCGTGCGCAGCAACCGTGGAGTCGTGAGTTGCAGCGGCGTCACCTTGGCCGGAGTACCGAGAGTCGCTTCGACCAGCAGAACCTGCTTGCTGTCGGCCTCCTCACCGAAGTCGACCTGCACGGGCGAACCGCAGTAGTAGATCGGACACGGTCCGGGAATGCGTTGGCCCCGGTGAAGGTGACCGAGCGCGACGTAGTGCGCACTGCTCGGGAACGCCGACGGCTCGATCCCGTAGTCGAAGATCGTCTGAGCGTCGCGCTCACCCCCACCCAATTTGCCCCCATGCACATGGGCGTGGCCGGCGAAGATGCGTATGGCATCGTTCGAAAACTCACCTGTAAGCGCGCTGATGACCTTGTGTACTCTCGTGGCGTAGGTCTGCGTGAGCTGCGCAGCGGCCATGTCTTCGCCCATGAGATGCAAGCTCGTGACGATGCCACGCTGGCTCACGAACGGCAGTGCTGCGACTTCAACCGACTCTCCCGTGGATCGAGCGTTGAAGCGGATCATTCCACCCTGGTCGGGTCGGCGCGGTCGGCCGATCACGGTAATGTTAAGTGCACTGAACACATTCGCCATGGCTTCGAACAGGTTCGGGTTGTCGTGGTTCCCCGCCACAACAATGACCTCGGCCGTCGTCGCCCGCAACGACATGAGCGACTCCCACACCAGCTTCTGCGCTTCGGGGCTGGGGAGCGCGGTCTCGAACAGGTCGCCGACGACGAGCACGGCATCGACGTCGTGGGCGGTGGCCAGCTGCACGATTTCGCCGAGGACCGCACGGTGCTCCTCGATCCGGTCGTGGCCCTTGAGGACTTTGCCGACATGCCAGTCGGAGGTGTGGAGGAATCGCATGTGTGCGTACTTCCTACAGACCGTCGAACGGATCGTCGGGTTCCGCCGCGGCCCGGGCCGCCGCCGGACCGGCCATCGGGGTTGACGCCGGACCCGCCTCGCTCGGCCGGGTCGCCCAGGCCGGGAACGGAAACTCCAGTACCAACGGAATCGGGAGCTCCGGCTGATTCAGGAACATCGTGCCCGGCTTCGCGATCGTGGCCCGCTGCTTCATCGCGTTGGGGAGGAAGCCGTATTCCGGACGGCTCGCTTCGGCCGGGTCAAGTCGGCCGACGACCCTGATGGAGGAGTTCGCAATGATGCGCCGCTCGACTTCACTCGCTGTCTGCTGGGCGCCGACAAGGATCACGCCGAGGGAGCGGCCGCGTTCGGCCACGTCGACGAGGATTTCCTTGATCGGAGAGCTTCCCTCGCGTGGCGCGTACTTGTTCAGCTCATCGAGCACGAGAAACAGCAGCGGCCTCGCGGAGCCGCTCTGTTCCTTGTCTTCGAAGACCCGACGGATCGTGGTGCCCACGACAAAACGCTTCGCCCTGTCATGCAGATTGTGAAGATCGACGACGGTGACCTTCGCGTCTGAGGTGGAGACGCGATGGTTGTTTCGGAGCGGAACGTCGGCCCGGATCAACGTTTCCAGATGACGCTTCGACGACAGCAACCGGCGCACGAACGCATTGATCGTCCCCTGCCCAACCGCCGGTCCCGCCCAATCCGAAGCGGCGTGCTCGTCGTTGAGGCGACTCGTCAACAGATCGAGCAGGTCACCGTAGGTGCTGAGTACGGCGCCGTCGATCGACCACTTCCCGTCGTTTCCCACCACCTGGCCATCGCGGTGCAACTTCGCCGTCACGTTGTGGACGACCATCGTGTACTGCTGCCGCTCGTCTTCCACATCGGCGAACACAAACGGCAGCAGCTCCTCCTGACAGAACTCCGCAAGTGTCCAAAAGTATGCGTGCACACCATCGGTGCGACTCGACACGTCGGGACCTGCGTTGGGATCACCCTTGCGCGGTGGTGCGTAAACGGCAACCGAATCGAACGGACCGGCCGGCAGACCGAGTTGCGCGTAGCGCTCCCGCTGTTTCAACGGCAGCTTCGTGTTCGGTCGATCGAGAAACAGGAGGTCCTCGCCCTTGACATTGAAGATCAACGCCTTCGTGTTGATCGACTCTCCACCGAGGACACCGGAGTGGAACAATCCGTAGAGCAGGAAGGTGGCGTAGGTGGTCTTCGTGGCCACCCCCGAGATGCCACTGATGTTGATATGCGCGCCGCGGGTCCCGTCGATGAAGTCGAGATTCACATACAGCGGGTCGCCATCGCGTGTGAGACCGGCCGGGAGCCGGTTCTCCATCGTGTCGAACCCCAACGCCGATTCGCGCGCTGCGCCCGTGGCTCTTTCGACCGGCGAACCGGGCAGCGGCGGCACGAAGATCTCGGGCTCCACCTTCGTGACCAGCACCTCGGCCGACTCCTGGATCTGGGCCGGAAGGAGGGCATCGGCAACCAGGAATACGTCGGAATCGAAACGCACCCCTTCGTGGCGGGCGCGCACCTGATTCACCACACCCGCGATGCGAATGATCTCGCCACTCGGGTGCACACGGTCGACGGTGAGAACGTCGTCGAGCTGGATCGCCTCCCCCGGAGAGACACCCACCCAGAACGAGAGCGGCGTTGCGTCCTCGGTGCCGAGGACCCGCCCTAGGACCGGGACCGGCATGGCCGATGTCGGATCCTGACCGGGAAACGCTGGTTGATCGGGCATCGCGGGTCCGCCTGTACGTAGTAGAGCATAATTTCGTCGACCGTTGACCGTACCAACTCCGTGGGAACGAAACCTCCGGCGGAGCTCCCATGACCCCGCTGGGTCCCCTACCGCCCAACGGTCGCCGGACGGTTCAACCGCCAGAGTTTGATCCATCCGAGGTCTGGTGCCGCCGCCTGTCACCCGGTCGTACTCAGGGAACTACCATGCCTCGAGGTGACAGGGAACTTGGATCTGGTCGCTCCCCGCGTCGACT
>JANMZO010000293.1:0-76493 GCA_031383405.1 Acidimicrobiia bacterium
ACACCCGGCTTGCGCTCGCGAATGGTTGCCATACCCGGCCACCATAGCGACTGGGTACGACAAGTAGGGATTGCAGTAGGGATGACTTTCAGGACGCCCCACTACGGGGCGGACGAAATCACTCAATCCTCAGGCCAGATATGGCTCGTGAGATAACCAGCTGCTGGATCTCGGACGTACCCTCGAAGATCGTGTGGATCTTTGCGTCGCGATGCCAACGCTCCACCGGGTACTCGCGGGTGTAGCCGTAGCCACCGAGAATCTGGATCGCATCTTCGGTTACGCGCACTGCGGTCTCTGAAGCCTTCCACTTGCTCATGGAGCCTTCGGCATTCTGGAAGCCACCATTTTTCGACAGCCAAGCCGCACGCCACACAAGGAGGCGTGAAGCATCGATTTCCGTCGCCATACTGGCGAGCTTGAACGCAATCGCCTGGTTCATGATGATCGGGCGACCGAAAGCCTTCCGCTCCTTGGCGTATTCCAGCGAGTACTCGTAGGCGGCGCGGGCAATTCCCAGAGCCTGAGCACCAACGGAGGGTCGGGTCGCCTCGAACGTAGCCATCGCCGGCTGCTTCTGACCCGTGTGGGCAGGAGCGCCTGGGGCGCCCTCGCGGGCCTTGGCCAACTTGGCGTTCAGCTTGTCGCTGCCCCCGAGCAGGAATGAACCGGGAACGCGGACGTCGTCGAGAATCACTTCGGCGGTGTGCGAGGCACGGATACCGTGCTTCTTGTACTTCTGCCCCATTGAAAGGCCCTTGGCCTCCTTCGGCACGATGAACGACGCTTGGCCGCGACCCTTCAATACGGGGTCAACCGCCGCGACCACGACATGGATGTCAGCAATACCGCCGTTGGTGATCCACGCCTTGGTGCCGTTGATAACCCACTCGTCCTTCTTCTCGTCGTACACCGCACGCGTACGCAGCGACGACACATCGGAGCCGGCATCGGGCTCCGACACGCAGAAGGCACCCAGTTTTACGTGGTTGGCATCGCCGTAGCACTGGGGCACCCACTCCATCATCTGCTCCGGAGTGCCGTTGGCCGCTATGCCGGCGGCAGCGAGGCCGGACCCCATGATCGCCATTCCGATGCCCGCGTCGCCCCAGAAGATTTCCTCGATGGCGACGGGCATGGTGAGACCGGTCGGGTCGCCCATGGCGTTCATCATGAAGTCAAGTCCGTAGAGGCCGATCTTGGCGGCTTCCTGCACGACCGGCCAAGGGAACTCCTCCCGCTCGTCCCACTCGTGGGCGACCGGTCGCACAACGTTTTCGGAGAAGTCGTGGATCCATTTTTGGAGTTGGATCTGGTCTTCGTTGAGCGAGAATTCGGCCATGGCAGCGGGACTCCTAGAGCAAGGTTTGGCGGACAGCACGATGAGCGGTGCACGACAGAGATGCACGCCCGGCACACCCCATCGGTCAAACTCACCGCTTACTTTAGCAAGCACCACGAGATACCCGAGCAAACGCTCGGGAATTCTTTCGAAGATCGGGTGCCAATTCTTGGGCCCCCGCCATAACAGATCGCACTCAATCACGTCCCAATCCGACTCCAAAACCCCGTGTCTAACTCGGAGCGGGCGGCACCACGCGATCGAAGGAGGGAACCCCTCGCGCAAGAACGGCCGCGACGGCGAACAACAACGCGGCGCCGAACATCGGAACCCGCACGCCGATGTGGTCAAAGGCGAAGCCGGCCACGAGCGGTCCCGCCACGCGGGCGGCACTCGACCACGACTGCTGAACACCCAGCACAGCACCCCGTGACTCCGGAGCGATCCGGTTTGCGACGGCCGACTGGGTCGTGGGGGAAACCACACCCTGACCCAACGCGATGAGCAGGATCGAGGGAACCAGCAACCACCAATTCGTCGTAAAGGCAAGGAGGAGCAGCCCTCCGGTGGTCAGCCACAGCCCACCCCGCAACAGAAGTCCTTCGCCGAAACGTTCGTTCGCCGGTCGAATCAAGCCGCCCTGCACCGCGCTCAAGAACACGCCTATCACCACGAACGCCAGAGCCGCGGTTGTCTGCGTAAAGCCGATACGGCGTTGGCCGTAGATGGAGAACATGTTCTCAAATCCCGAGAATGCGAAAACCGCCAAAACACTTACCGCAAGGACCCGGGGCAGCGAGTTCTCCCTCCAGCTTCGGGCAAGCCGGAGATCGGACCCGTCGGGAGTTGCGGCCTCGGCTGCAGCCAAACCACGGGTTTCCGGAAGCCGGACAATGGCCGCAACCGTGTTGGCGGCGGCAATCGCCGCGGCCACGAAAAACGGGGCTCGAGGACCGCCCAGAAACGAGGCCAACCCGCCGATCGCCGGGCCGATCGTGAATCCGATTCCGAATGCCGCGCCCAGCATTCCGAGGAGCTGTGCCCTTCGGTGGGGTGGCGCAATGTCAGACACTGACGCCTGTGCAACACCAACCGTCGCGCCTGATGCGCCGTCGAACGCCCTGGCCGCGACCAGCATCCAGAGTGACGTGGAAAAACCAGTCGCCAACGATGCCACGGTGGTACCTAGCAAGGACGCAACCAGGACCGGCTTGCGTCCGATCCGATCGGAGAGCCGTCCGATCGGTCGGGCTACAAGAAACTGAGCGGCCGAGAACGCCGAACCGATCACACCAACCATGAGACCGGAAGCGCCAAAGCGGTCACGGGCGAAAGGTCCGAGAACTGGAATCGCCACACCAAATCCGATGAGATCAATGACGACCGTGGTCCAGAGCACAAAAAACCCCTTAGGGAGGGGCTCACGAGACGTGTTCTTCGACTTCTTTGAAGATTCCCCGGTGCCGGCACGCGACTCGTCGACATCAGAAGGGCCTGCGGACACGGTCTGACACGCTAATGCCGATCCTGATGGATCCGTTTCGCTCGGCGTGCCACGCGCCGTTCGCAAAGCGGCCGGTGTGGCGCGACGCTCGGATAGGCCACCCAGCACAAATGTCGCGGCAGAATCCGACGGCGCCGAATGCACTGAGCCGGCCCGTGGGCCGGCTCAGATACGGAATCGAAAATTGCAGCTCCGGGGGGACGCGCCTGAACGGTGTACCTGAACGGATCTGGGGGTCAAACCGGGCGCTGAGCGCCCCTTTCAAATCAGGCGGGACGGACGTTCGTTGCCTGCAGACCCTTTGGGCCCTGCTGCACTTCGAACTCGACTGTCTCGCCTTCCTCAAGCGTACGGTATCCCTGCTTCTGAATAGCCGTGTGGTGCACGAACACATCAGGAGATCCGTCTGGCTGCGAGAGGAACCCGAAGCCCTTCTCTGCGTTAAACCATTTCACTGTTCCGGTCGCCATAGTGGCGGCCCCCTTTGTTGCTTGGGCGTTGTCGCCACTACTAAAGAACGAGACGCGAACCTGACCGATGAACCGCTCAGAAAACTTGCCTCGAACCGCACGTTAACACCTCCAAATCTGCCGCGCCATGGCCTCCATCGGAGTCTCAAAACGTGCGGCTGAACCCATCAGACCGAGTTTCGACTCAGTCTCCGCCCCTCCAGCAAAAGAGCCCCAGGAACCCTCCGGCCCGCTCTACGCTTTCGCGTGACATGACACTTACGATCTATGACACCTGGACCCGCTCGCAACGGGAGTTCGTTCCCCTCGTACCCGGCGAGGTGGGCCTCTACACGTGCGGGCCGACCGTCTACAACTACGTTCACATCGGCAACCTGCGCAGCTACATCTTCGAAGACGGCCTTGTGCGGGTGTTGAAGCTCAATGGCTACAACGTCAAACACGTAATGAACATCACCGATGTCGGCCACCTCGCCTCCGATGCCGACGAGGGCGAAGACAAAATGGAAGCTGGATCCCGACGCACCGGTCAAAGCGCCTGGGAGATCGCGGAGATGTACACCGCAGCGTTCAAAGACGACCTCGCGGCACTGAACATCAACGAGCCGACCATCTGGTGCAAGGCGACCGACACCATCCCCGAACAGATCGCTTTCGTGCAGAAGATCGAGGCGGCCGGCTTCTCCTACACCACGTCCGATGGCGTCTACTTCGACACCTCCAAACAGCCGGGCTACGGGCACCTCGGTCGGCTCGACATCGCGGGCCTCCGGGGCGGCGAACGGGTCGATCTCGGCGAGAAGCGAAACCACACCGACTACGCCCTCTGGAAGTTCTCGTCCCCTAAGGAACAGCGGCAGATGGAATGGGACTCACCGTGGGGCCGCGGGTTTCCCGGCTGGCATATCGAGTGCTCGGCCATGGCCCGTATGTATCTGGGTGATCTATTCGACATCCATTGCGGCGGCGAGGACCACATCTCCGTCCACCACACCAACGAGATCTCCCAGACCGAAGCGGCATACGGCACCCGGCTGTCGAACTACTGGATGCACGGGTATTTTCTACAGTTCAATAGCACCAAAATGTCCAAGTCGACCGGCGAGTTCCTGCGTTTGCAGCTTCTGCGCGACAGGGAATACGACCCGCTCGCCTACCGGTTCATGATGCTCACCGGTCATTACCGCACACAGATGGACTTCTTCTGGGAGGCACTGGATGCAGCATCGACTGCGCTCGGCCGACTGCGAACGTTGACCTACGCGCTCGGACCAGCCGGTTCCGCGCTGGCAGACGCGTCCTTCGTGGAGCGCTGGATGGCGCGGCTCAACGACGACCTCAACTTCCCGCAAGCCGTCGCATTACTATGGGAACTTACGAAATCCGATCTTCCGGCCGACGTGAAGAAGGCCACCATCCTCCACTTCGACGAGGCGTTCGGCCTGCGGTTGGCCGCATGGGAACCCGATGTGGTCGACGTTCCCGCAGGCGTGCGAGAGCTGGCCGACCACCGTTGGGGGGCCCGCAACGCAAAGGACTGGGCTGAGGCCGACCGGCTCAGGGCGCTGCTGACCGCAGCCGGCTGGTCCATGAAAGACGGCAAAGAGGGATACGAACTCACTCCTCTCTGATGCGATCTGCACCGCAATCAGCCGGTTGCGGTGCAGGTGACGCTGAAGACCCCAGCGGGGTTCCCGGGAACGGGTAACCACGTGGTGCGGAGCCGGCACGAACCCCGTGAAAATCGACACGCCGGGTCCCACGCGGGCCGGTAGCCTTGACGCCCTATGGCAGCGAGCGTTCCCGAGAAACCTTCCCTCGACGGGGTCGAACAGAAGTGGTCCGAGGCTTGGGAGTCGCTGGGCGTATACAACTTCGACCGGTCCACGACCCGGGATCAGGTGTACTCGATCGATACACCCCCGCCTACGGCGAGTGGATCCCTGCACATCGGTCACGTATTCAGCTATACGCACACCGACACGATCGCCCGCTACCAGCGCATGCGGGGTAAAAACGTCTTCTACCCAATGGGCTGGGATGACAACGGCCTTCCGACCGAGCGACGCGTCCAGAACTACTACGGCGTCTCTTGCGATCCGTCCCTCCCGTACGACCCCACGTTCCGCCCACCGGCAGAGCCACCAAAGCAGGCCATCCCGATCAGCCGGCCGAACTTCATCGCGCTTTGCGACGAGCTGACCAAAGAAGACGAGAAGGCCTTCGAGGCGCTGTTCCGCCGCCTCGGGCTGTCGGTCGACTGGAGCCTGCAATACGCAACAATCGACACCCGTTCCCGTCGCGCGTCGCAGCGCGCCTTCCTCCGCAACCTGGCCCGCGGGGAGGCCTATTCGCAAGATGCTCCGACGCTCTGGGACGTCGACTACAAAACGGCGGTGGCCCAGGCCGAACTGGAAGAGCGTGAACGACCAGCCGCCTACCACGCACTTGCGTTCCACAAGACCGACGGCAGCGGCGACATCGTCATCGAAACGACGCGGCCCGAGTTACTCCCGGCGTGCGTTGCGCTCGTCGCGCATCCCGACGATGAGCGCTTCAAGTCCCACTTCAACACAACGGTCCGCATTCCACTTTTCGATGTCGAGGTCCCCGTCCTGGCCCACTCACTCGCGCAACCCGACAAGGGTTCCGGAGTGGCCATGATCTGTACATTCGGCGACACGACAGACGTCACCTGGTGGCGTGAACTCAACCTTCCAACCCGGGCCATCGTCGGGCGCGACGGCCGGATCATCTCCGACGCGCCAACCGTGATCACCAGCGAACGCGGGATTGCCAACTACGCGGAACTGGCCGGCAAATCGGTGAAGCAGGCCCAGACCCGCATCGTTGAACTTCTCGGCCAAAGCGGCGAAATGCTCGGCGAGCCGAAAGCCATCACCCACCCGGTCAAGTTTTACGAAAAAGGCGACCGGCCGCTCGAGATTGTTGCGAGCCGCCAGTGGTACATCCGAAACGGGGGGCGCGAAGAAGCGGTCCGTGCCGAGATGCAGAAACGCGGTCGCGAACTCAACTGGGTGCCGGAGTTCATGTGGCACCGTTACGAGAACTGGGTCGGCGGTCTCAACGGTGACTGGCTCATCAGCCGTCAGCGGTTCTTCGGTGTCCCGATCCCACTCTGGTACGCCCTCGATACCGACGGTGAGCCGAGGTTCGAGACCCCGCTGGTACCTTCAGAAGCGCGGCTACCGATCGATCCTTCGACCGACGTTCCTGATGGCTACACCGAAGATCAGCGTGGGAAACCCGAAGGTTTCAGCGGCGATCCCGATATCTTCGACACCTGGGCCACGTCGTCGCTGACTCCCGAGATCGCAGGAGGGTGGGAAGAAGACAACGACCTGTTCAACCGTGTCTTCCCGATGGACCTGCGCCCTCAAGGCCACGACATCATCCGCACCTGGCTTTTCTCGACCGTCGTGCGATCGCATTTCGAGCATGGCAGCGTGCCATGGCACAACGCCGCCCTGTCGGGTTGGATTCTCGACCCGGATCGCAAGAAGATGGGAAAGTCGAAGGGCAACGCCGTCACACCGCTCTCCATGCTCGAAGAACATGGTTCCGATGCGATCCGGTACTGGGCCGCCAGTGGCCGACCCGGAGTCGACACGGCGCTCGATCCGGCCCAGATGAAGATCGGTCGCAAGCTGGCAATCAAGATGCTCAACGCCACAAAATTCGTGCTCGGTATCCTCGGCGAATCGGATGCACCGCCGATCTCGGCTATCACCGCGCCGGTCGATCAGGCCCTGTTGAAGAAACTCGGTGTACTTATCGATGAGGCCACCAAGGCGTTCGACGCCTACGACTACGCAAGAGCACTTGAGAAGGCCGAATCCTTCTTCTGGTTCTTCTGCGACGACTATGTCGAACTTGTCAAGGGTCGGGCTTACGGTCAACAGGGCGACGCCGCCGGAGCAAGCGCCAAGGCGGCCCTGGCGACAACTCTCAACGTTCTCCAACGTCTCTTCGCCCCGATCGTGCCGTTCGTGACGGAGGAGATCTGGTCATGGTGGCAAGCCGGTTCCGTCCATGCGCAATCCTGGCCGACCTCAGGCGACGTGAGCGTGGGCAATGTTGGTGACCTCCTGGTCCTCGATGTTGCGAGCAACACACTCATGGCCGCCCGACGCGCCAAGACGGAAGCGAAGCGGTCGATGCGGACCGAAATCGCGCTCATGAAAGTCACCGATTCAACGGCACGTCTGGCCGCGCTACGGCTCGTCGAAGCCGACCTTCGGGAGGCCGGCGCTATCACCGCTCTCGAACTCTCCGAGGGCGAGTTCTGCTACACGGTGGTTCTGGCCGACCCTGTGTAGGGTTGTTTAGGGTTACGTAAGTTTGCACCCGATAGATTTCTGGCATGCAGAAGGACCAGGGCGAAAGCCGCCGCACCACCACGAGCTACACCGTTACCGATGAGGAACGCGACCGTTTCCGTCGCGACGGCTTCGTTCATCTCCAAAGTGTTCTTTCCGAAGACGAAGTGCTGGCGATCGAGCGCGTCTACGACGCATTCCTGCGTCGTGAGATCGCCGTCGAAGGTAAAGATTTCAACGATATGACCACGGGCGAGCACGGCACCGACCCGAAGGGCTACGCAATTGTCAACGTGATGCTTCCGAGGCGCTACTACCCAGCTTGGCAAGACAACGTCTTCGAAGTCCGCGCCCGTTCGATTGCTGAACAGCTGTGTGGAGAAGGTATGACCATCGACTTCGACCAGCTTCTGGCCAAGAGTCCGAACAAACCTGAAGCGGTCTTTCACTGGCACCAGGACCAGGCGTACTGGATCGATACCGACGATCGCCGAACAGCCACCTGCTGGCTCGCGGTCGAAGACTCGACCCTCGCCAACGGTTGCATGCAGTTCCTTGCCGGAAGCCACCACGAGCCGATCCGACCCCACCGTCCGTTGCACGCGGACCGGACAATGAGCCACACATTGCTCACCGATCTGCACGAAGGTGACACGGTTACTGCTGTACCGATTCGCCGCGGCGACATCACCGTCCACAATGAAGGCGTGCTGCACGGCTCCGGTGGCAATACCACCGGCGACAGCTACCGCAAGGCCTACATTGTTGCGCTCCGAAGCACGTCGACCGTCGAAAGGGAACGGGCGATGGGTTTCACGCACTCGCACAACGACGCGAACGAAGTTCTGACTCAAGTCGATGGTTTGCACGCGACCTGAGGCGGGCATCATTAGTATGTATACATATCTAGCAGGCCGCGCGTCAAGCCTTTTTCGTCGTAGATGAAACCGTTGACCTGCCGACCTTCGTAGTAGTTGAGGGCGCCGTGGACTTTCCGGCCGACCCGGGAGCCGACGTCGCGGTCGAGCCCGAGGGCGTGCGAATGGCGATGGTTCCGTTGACGTCTTTCACCACAAACGTGTAATTCTGGGGAGAGCCGCCAACGGTAACCGTACATATGATTGTGGAATTGGGTTCGAGGACGGCCACTACACCCTTTCCGCAGACAATCTTTGCTTCGACGGCTTCCTTTTCGTCGAGACTGGCCCGAACAAAACCGACAACTTTCGTGAGATCGATGATCGCCTTCGCTGGCGCGATTTTATACACGCCCCCTTTGAGGAATCCTCCCTCGCTCACAACGACCGTGTAGGGCGCCGACACACCTTCGATCTGCACCGTGCAGGTATAGGTTCCGATGGGTACTCTCTTCTGCACACCGGCCAGCTTTGTCGGACATGTCGCGGGACCGACTTTGAGTTTCGGTGCGGCGCCTTGCTGCACCGCAACGATCTTCGCTTCGATTTCCTTCTTGAGGTCACCTGCCTGAGCGGCTGACGCCCCGGGCATGAACGCGACCGTCACTGGTCCGAACCAGCTCAGCACGGCCAGAATCAGGGCAACTCGATACTTGGGGTTTGCGACAACTCGGAACATGAACATCCTCAGGGGAAGAAGGCGCGGACAGATAACCTATCGTCGAAGGAGCGGTCGGTCCTGCCGAATCCCATCGATGTAATCAATCGGCCCTACTCCGCGTTCGACCCCGGATGACTGAGCACAGATAGCGATATGAACACATAGGGAATTTCATGGCTATGATCTGCGCCTCGTTGTAATCACAACAGCGCTTCCCAATTTCACACTCATTCAATCTCGTTTCGCAGGAGTCGCCTTACATGAGCGGTCAAGGATCAGTTGCAACCCCCGGAAGCGCAGGCTTTCTGATGTGGAGAGCCACCAACGCGTGGCAACGGGCCCAGCGCGCGGCGCTGGACTCCGTGGGGCTCACTCACGTCCAATACGCATTGCTGGCTACTCTCGCTGGCGACGACGCTCGCAAGGGTCTGTCGCAGGCTGAGATAAGTGCGCGATCAGGGGTTGATCCCATGACCACCTCACAGGTCATTCGTATCCTCGCCGACAAAGGTCACGTCGCGCGGAGCACGAGTACCGAGGACAAGCGGGCCCAGCGCGTGGTCCTAACTACAACCGGCCGGGCCCTAACCCGCAAGGCCCAGCCTAAGGTCGAAAAGACCGACAACGACTTCTTCGCCGTTGCCGGAAAGAACCTTCCTGCGATCACGGCTGTGCTCGCTGCGCTTGCTGGCGTGGAGCAGGCCTGACGCGACTTCCGTGGAGATGCCGGCACCCGGCTCTCGACATTGCAGATGATGGGCACCCACCCGTGGCGGTGGGTGCTTTCGCGTGCGTAACCTTTTTCAAACGGATTTGGCGCACCCTGAGGTTGCTACCGTGCGGAAGTCAAAAACATGCACTAATTTTCCTGTTTCCGAGGCGCGTTCCGAGTGCAGGCGATCCGAAGACAACGTGGGAGAAGACAGGCTCGTGCAACAGGACCAACAGGACCAACAGGACCAACAGGGCCAACAGGACCAACGCTCTTGGACATTTCTTTCAAACCATGCGCACGTACTGGTTTGTATCGCGCAGGAGTCCGATATCCGAATCCGCGACATCGCGTTGCGGGTCGGCATCACCGAGCGGGCAGCGTCGAGCATCGTCGCCGACCTCGAACGCGATGGTTACCTCACGCGAGTGAGGGTCGGCCGCAACAACGAATACGTGGTGCACGGGTCACGACCGCTACGCCACCCCGTGAGCAGCACCACAAGATCGGTGAACTTCTCCAGCTGCTCGGCCCCATCGATGCGGAAGGTACGTCTTCCCCGTGACAGCGTTCACCGGGCGCCACGTCCGTCACTCTCGCAAGGTGAGCCGGCCATCGTGAACGAGGACCGGGCCAGAGGACACCCGTGGCCGGCGAACTGATCGAAACAGCGCCCGACGCAATCGTTCTCCATCGCGTCGTCATCCCGATGCGTTCCCCCTTCGCCGCATCACACGGAGTGGAAACAAACAAACACGCGACGATTGTGGAGGTACGACGGGCGGGGATCTCGGGCTGGGGTGAATGCGCAGCGCTGGAGCATCCTACGTACACAGATGAGTTCGCCGATGGGGCGTTTCGGATGCTTCAGGACACTTTCGCTCCCGCCGCCTTGCAGGGCTCGAAGTGGGCCTCCGCGACGCCCGGGGACCCGATGGCCAAGGCCGGTCTGGGGCTCGCCCTCCTCGACTGCGGACTTCGCCGAGGCGGTGTTTCGCTGATTGCCCATCTGGAGGAGATCACCGGGGCACCGGCCCGTCGACTCGTCCCCGCCGGTTTGTCCCTGGGCATTTCGCACGATCTAGATGAACTCGTGGCGAACGTCGCAGACGCGATCGTCGAGGGATACCAGCGCATCCGGTTGAAGATCGACCGCAACTGGGATCATCAGCCCCTAGAGGCCGTGCGGAGCCTCTTCCCCGACGCCGTCGTCCAAGCCGACGCCAACGGCTCCTATACGACTGACGACTTCGGACGGCTTCGTGAACTGGAGCGCTACAGACTCCTGATGATCGAACAACCGCTTCCGACCGACGACCTGGAAGGCCACGCAACGCTCGCCCGGGTGCTCAACATTCCCATCTGTCTCGACGAACCAATCATAAGTGCACAGACGGCGCAGGAAACTCTCCTTCGGAAGGCGGCCTCGGTCATAAACATCAAAGTTGCCCGGCTCGGTGGTCTCCGGGCCACGCTCGATACGCTGGCTGTCTGCCGATCGCTCGGGGCCGGAGCGTGGTGTGGCGGGATGCTCGACACCGGAATCGGCCGGGCCGTCAACCTCGCCGTAGCCGCTCTCGACGGATTCACCTCCCCGGGTGATATCGCAGCTACCGACCGTTACTTCGACCGGGACATCATTACGACGCGCTTCACCGTCAGCGAGGGTTCGATTGCCGTCCCCGACGGCCCGGGAATCGGGGTCGAGATCGATCACGACGCTCTTGCGGCCTTCACGGTCAACCGGGTGGAACTCGTGCGGCCGCAGCGGGCCCGGGGCTGACGCCCGCCAATCAAATCAAACGGTCGATATCAGCGGTACAGGCGTGTTCAGGAACCGATGCTTTCGGAAACCGCGAACGGAAACCGGTACAGGTCGATTCCGCTGTGTTCCCAGACCGTCTCCCCTGAAGGAAGCCGGCGAGCCTTGAGCCGGATCGGCCCCGAACCGAACGGATTCGGCACCGTCTTGTTAAATTCCGCTGCCGCCTCGCTGCTGTCGTGAAACTGATGCGGTAACGGCTTGATGCGCGACAGGCGGTCGATCCACGCCGCAACCTGGTCGAGGGCGATCTGAGGGCTGACCTGAGCGAGCAGGTATTCCGAAGAACCGGGCTCCGGCACGGGCCACAACCGGTATGAACCCAACATCTGCAACCGGTCATCCGACGAATGAACCGCCCACACCGCTTCTGCCCGAAGGGTTGGGTACAGGGTATGGAACTGCCATTGCGGACTCCGTCCGTTGACATCAACCGAGTCGCTCACGATCAGGAACAACCGGGCGTCGTGCCCCCAGGATGCGATGTGCGGCCAGACCCACCTACTCGCTTCAGCGGCGGTAGGAAGGTGCGGTCCTTCGGCAATGACCACGCTTGCGGACATGGTCGACGACAACGGCTTCGTGAGATCAACGGCAGCAACCGTTAGATCAATCTTCTTCCGAAACAGTCCCATCAGTTGCCGATCCCTCGTGTTGGTTTCAGAGCTGTATCGACCCGTACGGCAACGACCTTGAGGAAGATACCCAGTCTTGGTGCAGCATCAACCCCGGTCGGATCCCTCGTCCCCGAGCGGGAGAATCGCCCGGCAGTCGTCTCGACAGGTCGCACAGGCAGCGGGGATGCAGTTCTTTCGCAACCAGGCGTTCGTTGTTGGGGTCGCCCTGTCACCAAACCCTCCCCTGGCAGTCGGCAGATCTGGCATCGGCCGGTCAACACCCGGGGTCGCTTCGCCTTCGACCGCAGACGCGAGCGTGTCAACCAGCGACGCCCACGGCAACCCCTCGCTCGAGCGATGCAAACGGACCCGGTCACGGACCGACCTGATCTCGTCGGTGAGGCGACCGGGAAGGTCGCCGAGTTCATCGGCTAACCGGTCACGCAACCATCGCGCCGTCGCTGGGCTGGCGCCCGCAGTCGAGACGGACACGATCACGTCACGATCGCGGTGGACCGCCGGGAGAATCACCGAACAGTTCGGTGGGTCATCGGCGGCGTTCATCCAGACCCGCCGTGACGCCGCATCGGCACTGATCCGAGCTGTCACGATTCGATCATCGACAGCCGTCGTCACCAGCCAAATGCCATCCAGGTCCGAAGATTCATAGGCACGCGTAACAATGTTGAGCTGGGCCGCCCCCGACAGACGTTGAACCTCATCGCCGATCTCCTTGCTCACGATCGTCACGTGGGCACCTCCGGCCAACAATCCCTCCGCCTTCCTCGCTCCCACCGAGCCTCCGCCCACGACCAGGCAATCGCGACCCCGCAGGTCCAGTAGGACCGGATACCACTGCGGCGACGACCCGGCAGAGGGAACAGGGCCGGTCGCGGGAAAAGGGCCGGTCGCGGGAACAGGGCCGGTCGCGGGAACAGACATGCCCAACACTGCCATAGGCCGACCATGCCGACCAGCGGTCGGACTCAGAAGCGGGTCGAAATGATCGGGGTCCGCGGAGCAATGAGTCGGGGCCGCTGAAATGACGTAGGCCCAGGTCATCGACCTGGGCCTACCCTTCGTGGCGGGGGCCGGATTTGAACCAGCGACCTTCGGGTTATGAGCCCGACGAGCCTCGTCCCGGATGGTGCCGTCGAGTGCCCTGCCACACAGTGTTTCCGGGAGTTTCGGCCTCGGCCGATGCCGTCTCGTCCCGACCTGTACCGCCCACTTCTACCGGATCTGGCAGACGCCGCGATGCAGGATAAGTTTCGAGGAGGTGGGCGTTCGAGGCAACCGAGCCGGGCACATCGCACACGTGCACGATGCCCTCGGGGGTCACGTCAACGACCACGACGACCGCACGAACCTCACCGGAGCCCGCGATGACGTGAGCTCCGGGAATGATCTGGGAGGGATCAGCCGCCTCGTCGAGGAACGTCCACGGCAGGCCGGTCTCGTCCATCGAGTTGAAGTCGATCGGGAGGTCGATTCGGGTGGTCGTCGTCATCGTGTCACCTCCTCGGGATCTGACCCATGGTACAGGTGTCGGCCTGGCGATCGCTCGGCGGATCTCGACGACCGAGGCCATCCGCGACGCCCGCGGGGTGGTCGAGGCGGACAGTCGCCACGTCGCTCCGGTGATCACCGACGGCGTTCTCCATGGTGATCGCGGCGTCTTCGACACTCTCGACATGGTGATTCGTCAGCGGGTGATCTCCGAACAGGTGGTCCGCGTGAAGGTCTGGGACCGTGATGGGCGGATCGTCTACTCCGACGACAAGGCGCTCATCGGCGAGCGCTATGCGCTCGGTTCCGAGGAACGCGAAGCGCTCGAACGCCACACCAGCGCCGCCGACTTCTCGGATCTGACCAAGCCGGAGAATCGCGACGAACGTTCCTACCGCAAGTTGTTGGAGGTCTACCGCGGGGTCCGAACCCGCGAGGGCACGCCAGTGTTCTTCGAGGCGTACCTTCGTTTCGACAAAGTCACCGATGACCGCAGCCGGGTTCTCGCCGAGTTCACGCCGGCATTGCTCGGCGGGCTCGTCGCGTTGTTCCTGATCCAGATCCCGCTCGCCGTCGCGTTGACTCGACGGGTGACCCGTGCCGAGGAGGGCCGTCGGCGACTGTTGCAGCAGATCGAGAGCTCCGAACGCCGCCTGAACCAACCCACCGGCCACCCAGAATTCGCGAGGGACCAGCTTCAACGCGCCAAACCTCCTCCCTCCACCAAGACGGAATCCGTCGCAACGGCCCTCCAGCACCACCGACGAATTTCCGGCACCGACACCCGAATCCACCACCGCTCCGACCACCAGGACGAGATTCGAACTGACGTCCGTGCGTCGGGTCTTCTGGCAGACGCTCGGCGACACGATTCGGCGAATCTGGCAGACAGTGACCGATTCGGGCATTCTGAAACAGCAACAGCGGGCCCGGAGGCCCGCTGTTGCTGTGTTTTAGTTGGTGGCGGGGGCCGGATTTGAACCAGCGACCTTCGGGTTATGAGCCCGACGAGCTACCGAGCTGCTCCACCCCGCGGCGGAAATCTCACTATAGCATCGAATCCGGTCCCGATTTCCGGCGGAGTTTCACACCTCTGCTGAACGGTCACTTGCTGAGTGTCGTGCTCGTCGCCGAGGCTGCTGGCGTGGGCCTCGAAGGTTTGCCGGCAGAAGGCTTGCCGGTCGAACCGGCCCGCGCCGAACCCGGCCCGACCACAAGCGAACCACTCTCAACGGCGTCTTTGGCCAACTTCGTGGCCAGGTTCACGTTGCGCTGATAGGCCGCCAGATCTCCGGCTTGGAGGGCGGCCTCAGCCTCACGGAGCGCACGGTCGATCAGGGCGACCGCGTCTCCACCCCCGGCGGAGTCGACTTGACCGGGAACAGGCGTCACCGTCGCGGACCCCGAGGACGGGGAGTTTGCTTCAGAAAGGCCGACCTCACCGAGAGCATCGGTCAGCGTCTGCCCGAAGCCGATTTCGCCGCGATACCAGACCGCCATGTACGTGTAGATCGGATAGTTCTTGCCGGCCTCGACGAAGAACGGGCGTACATACAGAATCGAGTTCGCGATCGGAAGCACCTGGACGCTCCCGTAGTACACGCTCGAACCGCCCTGACCGAGCAGATTCTCCTTCTCCGAAATACGACGGTCACTTCCCATCGCCGACGCGACGATGCTTGGACCGCTCTCGTCGGACGCAGTCGGAACGGTGTACAGCCGCAGCTTCCCGTACTCTTCGGGATCGCTCGGGGCGACGAGCATGGCCCGAAGCGTCTGTTGCGATTCATCACCCGAGTACGGAACGAAATTCGACTGCAGATAGAACTGCTGCTCCTTAGAATCAGGCAACGCCGCCAAGAGGTAGTAGGGGCGCATGGAGGCCGTCGGCGAGGGAGTCGGATCGCCCACCACGCTTGTCGTCTTCTGATCCACGCGCAACTTGTCGTCCGGTGCTCGCGCCACATCCCAACGCGCCGAACCTTGAAAGAACGTCCCCGGGTCTTTCACCTGATAGCGGCCGACCATCTGCGACTGCACCCGGAACATATCCTCCGGATAGCGAAAATGGTCACGCAACCCCGGGTACTCGCGGTCAAGTTGCTGCTCGGACCGCAGGAGGCGGGGAAACGCCGATCCGATCACACGGGTGATGGGATCGCTCGACATTCCCTCCTTCTGGAGTTTTGGGGTCGGCGTGTTGGGCTCGTAGTGAAAGAACTCCATGCGTCCTGAATACGCGTCGGCTACGACCTTCACCGGATTCCGCACGTAGTTGAACTGACGCAACAGACCACTATCGGACGTCAGGCTCTTGGTGATCGCCGTTTGTGCGTATGGGTAGCGGTTGCTGGTCGTGTACGCATCGAGCACCCACAACACCCGACCCTGGTACAGAACCGCGTAGGGATCGGTGTCGTAGTGGAAGAAAGGAGCCAGCTTCTCAGCCCGAGCGCGAATATTGCGGACAAAGAGGATTTTCGAGTTCGTTCGGATCTGGCTCGAAATCAACATGTTGACATCGGCGAAACGCAGCGCAAAGGCGAACCTACGCAGGGGATTCGACAGCGGCACCCCTCCATCGCCTTTGAACGACGTGGTGGCTCCTTTTCCGTCGACCTCGAGGGTCTTCGTGCCCACCACCGCGTAGCCATCTGTTCCTTCACCGAAATAGATCTGCGGTTTTTTCAGCTCAAAGGACTTGGTCGGTGTCTGCCCATCGCTAAGGAAGTCGGGCGCGCCCTTCGCGTCCGCCGAATTGGCTGACGCGATCACGAGCCCCTTCCCGTGGGTATTCACCAGACGGCGTTGGATCCAAGACGTGATGTTGTTTGAGTTCTCGTCGAGTTCGCGCACCGACACGACAACGGGAACGGTCTTACCGTTGATCTTGTAACGGTCGACGTCGACATCACGGAAGCCGTATACATCGATGTTCTGCTGAAGCTTGGTGAACGCCTTTCCCGAGATATCGGCGCTCGGTTCCCAGATCCGGAGATTCTGAAGCGTTGCCTTCTCGGCCGCGGACAGCTCCGGGGTTCCAGTCGCCTGGTCACGGCTCTTGATCGACAGCGGTATCGACGAGATCGAATCCAACCCCATGGCCGTGGTCGTCGCCGCGATATTTCGCTGGATGTAAATGCGCTCCCGGTCGAGTTGATTGGACTTGACCAGCGCCTGCAAAACGCTCGGATAGATCGAGCCGACGAGAATCGAGACGATGACCCACATGCCGATCGCGGCCGCCGGGACCGTCAGACCCGATCGACGGATCGAAAGGATCAGAATGACCGCGACCGTCAATGACACGAATGTCAGCAGCGTCAAAACTGGAATCCGGGCCTTGACGTCGGTGTAGCTGGCTCCTCTCACGTAGCCATTTTCGGAAAGGGTCAGCTCATAGCGTTGGATCCAGTACTTCGCCCCCCGTAGGACGGCCAGAAACGCGACGAGGAGCGTCACGTGGATCTTCGCCTGAGGCAATGCCCTGGGAACGCGCCCGTCGAACCGCACCGCTCCGTTGAGCGCGTAAACCCCGATGGTGAACAACAGGATCACAAAACCTGACGCAAACAGCCACGACGTCACGGACCCGATGAACGGAAGACGAAACAGGTAGAGACTCAGGTCCTTCGAAAACTGCGGATCCTTGATCCCGACCTTGGCGCTGTTCGTGAACAGCAGCCATTCGTTCCAGTTGCCGGCGAACGAGGTTCCTCCGAGCAGTCCGACGACGACACTCACTATTAGCCGAAGCGTTCCCTCACGGTGCTCAAGAACGTCAGAAAGGTGCGCGAGCCCGGGTTGTTCGGGTGTGTACAGGGTGAAGCGACGTGACCGCTGCGCGAGAAGCAGGTTCACCCACAACGCGAGGCCGAAAGCCACAGAGCAGAGAAGACCGAGAAGTACCTTGGTACCCCATACTGTTCGCCACACACTTGCGTAGCCGACATCTTCGCTGAACCACAGGTAGTCGGTGTAGGCGCTCGCGACGCCCCGGGCGAGAATCAGCACCGCCAGAATCCCAAGGACGATCGCGCCGAGTACCGCCTGGCGTCGCGAAGTCTGGGCCGGGAACTGACGGGGGCTGGCCGGATTACTCATCGGTCATGACACTACCCCTTCACATCCGCGGACCAACTGCTTCGAAAGAGACCCGCTCATCCACGTGGGAAGGAAGTAGGCACGGACCCGGTAAGCGGAACGGGCGAGGGGCGCGCCAGGGGTCAGTGCACCCGGCCCGGCCCGAGGTGGAACGCAGCACCGAGATGCTCAGCCACGAGACCCGACAAACGTTCCGACGGCCACGAACGGTACACCTCCCCAACGAGGTCACTCAGTGTCTGGCCCTGGTGATGGAAGTCGCTGTTCATGGCGGTATCCATCGCCGCCCCGGTGGGGCTCGTCACCGACGACGTCAGAGCCGTCTCCAGATTCTTGAGTTCGGCCGCCACGGAGTCGTCGTGGACCGACTGCGCCGACAAATCGGCGCCCGCTCGGTACGCATCGCGCAAGAACGTCCGTACGGTGTCGCCCAGGCGTTGCTGACGGGTCTCAGCATCACCCAGAAGATCGTCCAAGGACACACGACCCCGGGCAGTCCGAAGCGCCGCGAGGGCCCGGCTCTGCTCGTCCTGGAGAAACCGTTTCATGGCCCTGGTGCACTGGGCCTGAAGTGTGCCGATCACAAAATCGAATTCCGCCGACCGCCCCTTCGTCAGCTCGGCATCAACGCCGACCGCTGGCAGGGGCGTGACCATGTCGTCGCGGAATCCGTCGGTTCCTTCCGGATCGAAGGTGGCGTCGGTCAGCACTTCGGAGTCAAATGCCGTGAGGTCCACAAACATCAGATCGGGCGCGGCAGTTCCCCTTTGCGAAGACCGTTCGTCGACACCCGGACCATCCGGTCCACCGGAATCTCGATCGAGAACATCGCCGAGCGCTCTGGTGGAGCGCTCGCTCCCCTTGGACGAAGCGTTGTTCGACGACGGGCTGTCGGGCATAGCCGTGACACCCCTTGACAACGGCATGTTGGAAGCGTTGTCACGTGAAGGTGTGTTGGATGGCTCAGCCGCCGAACCTTTGGACGAAAGGTTGTTTGTGGTTGGGTTGCCGTGTGGCTTCGCCGACACGCCTTTTGACGACGATTTCCCATCGAGCAACTCGTGAGCCGCGGCGGCAGCAATTTCCCGGTCGCGACGCAGCCTTGCGAACAGGTCATCAACGGTCGCCACGCGAACCGCCGGCACCAGCGCGGGGCCGGCTTCGTCGTCGTTCGATGCCGACTCCTTGGACGCGGATGTTACGTCGGCGGAGATCGTGGGCTCCGGGGTCTCCTCGGGTCGATCAGACTCGTGCTGGACCGACGCCTCCGCTGCGGCACGTTCGGGAACGGGAGGATAATCGGTGGCAGCCCCGGCTGAACCTTCAGCAGCCTCGACATCGGGAACCACCGGAGCGGCAACGATCACGCTGTCGTTGCGGCCCCCGTCGAGATCGTCGGTGACGAGCGACGAACCACCCAACGTCGCAGCACCGGCCTGGGAAGGAGGGGCCGCGGAAGGCAGCAGCGAGCGCCCACTGAAGAGCTCCGCTTCCAGCTCGGCGACCGTCGGCAGATCTTCGGCACCGACGCGTCGCCCCGCCGTCTCTGCCGCCAGACGGGCCTCCACTTCCGCCGTCGAAAGACCTCGGCTCGCCTCGTCGGCCACCCGACGCGCATCGCGGAACGATTCGAGAAGCTTCTCCCGGGCCACCCGGAGTTGCTCGAGTTGAACGTGAGCAACCCGGCGTCGCTTGGCCAGATCAGTGAGAATCCGCTCCCGAACCGCCTTCGCCTCAGAGATCATGATCCGTGCCTGTTCCTTCGCGAGGCTCGGGTCTGTCGGCGTCTCGGCCAGAGCCGCCTCGACGGCGGCCATGGTGTCGGCGGATGGCTTTCCACGCGACTCGGCTCTGGCTCGCAGGAAGATGCGAGCCGCTTCGTCGTTCGCGCGGGCGACGATTGCGTTGGCCTCGTCCTTGGCCGCGGCGATGATCGAGTCCGCGTCGGCCCTGGCCTGTTCCACAGCCGCAGGATCCTCGTCGAGCGACTGGTCCACCATCGCCGCCGACTCCTCGATCGTCGAAGGATTTACACCTTCGGCTACCGACAGCACGAACGCCGAGGCGTTCTCCGAGTAAGAGGTAACGGCATCGGCCACGTTGTTCAAAAACGCGCGCACCTCAGCGGTGTCGTATCCGCGAAACGCGGTAGCGAACCGGTAGTTTCGGATGACCTCGGGGTTGACCGTCCCCAGCGACCGTGCGGTTTCGTCGACTGATTTCATGCTCACCTGCTTGGTTGTTTTGGAAGGGGCTCCCCGCCGATTGCCACGAGGGCAGCCAACGCCTCATCGAGCGTGCGAACACCAACGACACGCATCGAGCCGGCCTGTTTCTTTGCAATGGGGTATTCAGCAGCCGGCACGATGAATAGCTTGGCACCTGCAGCCTTGACCGCGGCGGTCTTCTGCTTCACGCCACCAATTTCCCCGACATCGCCGTTTGATTCGATGGTCCCGGTAGCCGCCACTTTGACCCCACCGGTCAACTCGCCGGGCGACAGTTGATCCAGCATGGCGAGCGTCATGGCCAGGCCGGCCGAAGGACCGCCGATCCGAGCAGTGTCGATATCAACGGTAAAGGGGAACGAACAGGGCCTTTCTTTCGCCGGTCCGAGTACCACGCCGACAAAGGCACGGTTCGCACCTTCCGGTTTATAGGTGCGAACTGGAATTTCCTGCACGGCGGACCGGGTCAGCGGCTTCCCCTCCCCGGAGGTGCGACGTTTGATACCGAGCACGATCGGGTCTCCGGGTTTCTTGGTTTTGACCACCTCGGCGAGGTCACCTTGAAGGCAAACTGCTTTTCCGTCGGCCGAAACGATGAGATCGTGGGTTTTCAGCCTGGAATGAGCGGGAGCTTTCTCGTCGAGATCAAGGATTTCAGCGCCGCCATTGGAGGTTCTGAAGCCAAGCCGCCGCGCCACCGTCACACGGGCGACCAGTTTGGCGTCATCCATTTCGGCCCTGCTGCGCAGATCGCTCTCCGTTCGGGTTTCGTCGCCGAGGATCTCTTTCCGGGGAAAGACGTCGGTGTCGCTCCGGAGCCAACCGTCAAGCAGTTCAAAAACACCCAGACCGCGTCGGAGTCCAACGGTGGCCCACATGACAGTGCCTTTGGGTTTGAACGTCTTCGTTCCGCTGATCGTGAGGCGTTCGCTCACCACGTCAGCGCTCCCCGGCAGAATTTCCACGTAATCAAACTTGTAGTTCACTCCGAAGATCAGGCCACCGACCACGACGAGCGAGAGCAGCGGTGCGATCCGGTTCCGCAGGGTTCTTCCGTTGACGCGTGGGGGACGCGACTGATCCGCGGTCTCGTCAGGATTGCGCTGCTTTTCAGGGTGACTATCGGATCTCAACCCAACAAGCCTGCCATGAACCGCGAGATTTGTGGATACGTTTGCACGGTGACTGACCGCCTTCCGCACGATCCAGCCAGCTTTCCGTCACGTGCCGAGGTAACGATCGCCGGGTACCGCCGTGACCTCCCAACCGCCCGACTTGGGTTCGTTGCGACCGATCCCAACGTTCGGGCAAGCTCGCTCACCGCTCTTCAACGCTGCGGCGACCTCGATGAGTTGACCCTCCTACGGGCTCTTCGCGATGGTTCGGTCACCGTCACCCGCCGAGCCGTCGAGTTGTCCGTTCATGATTTGAGAAACGTCGCGGAAGTTGACGAGCAACTACTCACGATGCTGGAGCACGGGAGCGACGTTCTGGTCGAGGTCGTCGCCTGGGCACTCGGTGAGCGGCATCAAGAGGCCGCATCCGATCTCGGAGAACGGGTCGCGGCCGCGCTCAGCCGCGCCGTGATGCAGCACCCCGACCCTCTCGTGCGGGAAGCGGCGGTCGCTGCTCTCGGAAGTGTCGGTCTCCCCTCCGGCCTGCCCGCCGTACTGCACGCCACCGTTGACAAAGCCACCGTACGAAGACGCGCTGTTCTGGCGCTCGCTGCATTCGAAGGCGACGACGTGGACGCCGCGTTGGTGCGGGCCCGAACCGATCGCGACTGGCAGGTCCGCCAGGCGGCCGAGGACCTCACGAACCCCCGGGTCTGAGACGCCCATTCAAGCCCGGGACCGGGCGGGAATCAACGCGAGTTCCCCATAAACAGCGACTTCAGGACGTCGTAGTTCTCAATGCACCGACCCGCTCCGAGGACTACACACTCAAGCGGGGCATTCACGAGGTGCACCGGCACGCCGGTCGCCCGCTGCAGTCGTTGGTCGAGGCCACGGAGCATGCCGCCGCCCCCGACGAGATGAATCCCGTAACGAATCACGTCTTGCGCCAATTCGGCGGGTGCGTGTCCGAGGCACGCAACGACGGACTTGCAGATGGCGTTGACGAGTTCTTCGATCGCCTGGCGAACTTCACCGAACGACAGGATCACCGTCTTGGGGAGCCCACTCATGATCTCGCGGCCGCGCACCTCGGCGCGGAACTCGTCCGGCGTCGGAGCTGCCGAACCGATTGCAATCTTGATCTCCTCCGCGGTCCGTTCCCCGATCGCAATCCCGTGAACTCGACGGATCCAGGTCTGGAGCGCCGCATCGAAGTCGAATCCACCGACCCGGATGGCTTCGAGCGCGACGGTCCCGCCCAGAGAAATAAGGGCGGTTTCACAGGTTCCACCACCGATATCCACCACCATTGAACCGACCGGTTCGTGCACGGGCAGACCGGCACCGATCGCGGCGGCCATAGGCTGATCGATCAGTTGAGCCTGGCTCGCGCCAGCCCGGCGCGCCGCTTCGATGACCGCACGCTTTTCGACCTCGGTGATGGCCGACGGAACACAAATGAGGACCTTCGGACGGTTCAGACGGGAGACGCCCACCCGCTCGAGCAGCAGACGGATCATCCGTTGCGTGACGTCGTAATCGGTGATCGCGCCTTGGCGGAGAGGGCGGACCGCGACAATGTACCCGGGCGTGCGCCCAATCATCTGCCAGGCCTGGCGTCCCATTGCGAGGACCTCCTGGTTGAGGCTGTTCAGAGCGATAACGCTAGGTTCGTTGAGAACGATCCCCTCGCCTTTGGCGTAGACGAGAGTGTTCGCGGTCCCAAGATCAATGGCCAGGTCGCGTGCCAGATCTACCTCCGTGTGCGCTTGTCGTGCGGGCCGCGGGTTTCACCTTTGGTCCGCTTCAACGGATCATTCGCCGGATCTAGCGCTTCGAGACCGCGACGAAACTCGCGCAGTCCGTCTTCCATCGACCGGGGGCGCCGATTTCGGTAGGCATTGATCGCCAACAGCACGATCACCACAACCACCGGAGCCAAAATCCAAACCAAAATCATGGCTATTCCTCGTCTGTACCTTCGACAGCGGTACCGGCCACAGCGGCTTTCGCGTGGTCCCCCAACTCTTCGATGAGCGTGGCATTGAGTCCCCAGTCGGAACCTTCAGCGTGATGCTCCCGCTTCCAGATCGGTACCGTCGCTTTGAGCGTATCGATACCGAAGCGGGCCGCTTCGAATGCCTCCGGGCGGTGCGGGGTCGAGGCTACGACCAACACCGACGACTCACCGAGTTCAATGGCACCCACGCGGTGGATGAGTGCGAATCGGACAAGCGATGGCCATCGGACGCGGGTTTCGGCCTCGATCGCTTCGAGCCTCGGAACGACCTGCGCTTCGTAGGCTTCATACTCAAGCATCGAGACCCCGGACCGTCCATCGGCATGGTCACGCACGGTTCCAGAGAAGAGAACGACAGCGCCGCAGTTCGGTCGCACAGCCCATTCGTAGACCTCGCCGACCGGAAGGGCATCGGTGGTGAGCGCACACCACCGGTCGCCAGAACTCGGAGCGGCCAGTGACATATCGTGCATGCTACTTCCGAGTATGCGCATCGGCGTTTCTTCCGACCCCAAACGGCAAACCGCGAATACGCTCAGCGTTGCCCCAGAATCTTCCGCCGCCAGCGCCGGACCGCGATCGTCAGCGCACCGGCCGCCATCAGCGAAACAAGTGCAACTATCCCAAGCGTGACTTCTTGACGGTGTTTCGCGTAGTACCGCGACAGACCCGACTGCCGCCGGCTTGCTACGAACGCCTCAGCGCTCGTGCTGTGCGGGGCCCATCCAAATGCCTTCAGCCGATCAACGGCAACGACCCAGGGATGGCGACTGTAGGGCAGTGCTCCCTCAGGGCGTCGGCGCCCGGGCCACCGGTCGGTCATCCGAGCCACCAGGTCGAGCAGCCAGTCAGGGAGCGGAAGCCGCAGGTTCGGTCCGAGAAGCTCATGCGCCTGCTCAGCGACAATCCAGTCGTCTGACGCGACGTTGAACGCGCCATCGAGCTTGTTGTCTATGGCAGTCACGACGGCGTTGGCCAGATCGTCAATGTGCACGAACTGCAGCGCAGGAAGCCCGTGACCAAGACGATCCGCCAAGCTCGGACGCACCGCATCAGCCAACCAAGCACGCGCATCGGGGTGACCGAGCGTCACAGCGGGTCGCAATACCGCCACCGCGACATCGGGGTGATCCGCGTGCCACGACACCAACACGTTTTCACTTCGGACTTTGGCCGCCGCAAAAGCAAAGCCGGGGTTCGGCTGGAGGGGGAAGCTCTCCAGCAGGGGGATAGCATTCTCCGGGTAGGCGCCGTACACCGAGGCGCTCGACATCATGACGAACTGCCTAATGCCATGGTGGGCGACCGCAACGAGCAGCCTCGTGAGAATCGCCTGTTCCTGACCACCGGCTGGATCGGTCGGGTCGGGGGCAGCCAGGTGCACGACCGCTCCGACGCCCGCGAGGAGTCGCCGACAGTCTGCGCTTCGCAAGTCCGCGCGGTGAACGGTGAATCGACGAGGTTTGGCCACGCCCTCAGGAAACGGGGCGGTGTCGATTCCCACGACTTCCCAATCGGACCGTTCGGCCAACTGGGCCACTATGTGGCGCCCGAGTGCACCTGAAACACCGGTAATGGCAACGGTTCGCATAGATGGCTGTTCGAGACCCTTATTCGGCGAGACCGACTCGCGCCAGCCACAACCCCGGCGCCGCGAGTTCGCTGCGGGTCGGAAGGTGCTCAACCTTTGACCAGAGCGTCAGGAGCGCCTCGGGGCCTTTGCGCTGAATGACACCGCCGATAAATGTCGCTCCCAGCTCCAGCAGTTCGTCATCGACCGACAGACCGAGCATCTGAGCCGCTGTCGTCTTGCCGTGATCAGCCGAGAGTCGCCGACGTCGCCATGCTTCGACCACTTTACGGTTGTCGCCCAGCATCCGGGCTCCGGTGACGGCGGCGACATAATCGACGAACCCGACGATCGGGGCAAGAACTCGCGAGATGTCGCTTCGAACAGCCGTCTGTTCTGCGGTCTCAGCTACTCCGAACAGCGCTCCTGCATCAGCCAGATCCGGAAGGCCGTCGGCTCCAAAGGATTCAAGTTGATCCTGCAACTGTTCGCCGATTGCATCGGGATCGATTACGTACGATCCGACGAAGCGGTCGACGTACGAAACCAGCAGCGAGCGCACGTGAGGGATGCGCAGAACCGAATGCATTGCCGTTTCGACAATGGCGACGTGCGTGCGCGCATGTTCGACGGGAACACTCCACTCGGTCGCGAACTCATCAATGTTGCGGAGCACGAAGAGCAGCTGGTCTTTCGGCGACGACCTCGGAACCGGCAGGTCGTAGGAGCCGAGGCTGGTTTTTGCCAATTCACCGACCATTGCTCCGGCCTGTGAGGAGACAATCATCGGGGCGATCATGCCCATCACCGCGCTCATCGGATCACGGTCATCAGTCTCGGGCCCGTCAGTTGGCGGTTTGGTTGCCGACAGCGTGGCCGCGAGCCGGTCGAGGAGTTGGCGGTAATCCTCAAGTGACTGTGATGCCCATCCAGCCCTGGTAGTTACCACCACAACAAGGTGACCCTCCGAAACATCAAGCCCGGCCGCCGTCGAAACTTCGCGTTCGACCCGGCCAACGAGTTGCTCCATCTTGATCCGCTCAACCGGATCGGGCGGCGATTCCACCTGTTGCCCGGACGCGGTCCAAACAGCGATCTGACGGGTCACGTCCCAGTTGAGGCCACCTGACTGGTTCTGCATCGCCGCGAGCTGCTGGAAGAGTGGACCCATTGGACCGAGTGACCCGAGAAGACCCGCAAGATCAGCGGTTCCGGTCGGGCCGGAGGGTTTGGCGGAAACGGGCCCGTCGTTTGCCAACGCGTCAAACGGATCACCGGGGAACGGATCCGGGGGAAGCTCGTCGTCGGACGGGCGGTCAGAGGGGGTATCTGCGCTCATAGGCTTTGCTGCATCGTAGAACCCCTGCCGGGCTTTGCATTCCGGGCATTGCATTCCCGACGGCAGGGGATTGCCACCTTCCCCTGAGGGTGACGGGGTCACTCGTCGTCGTCGAGCGTCCAGGAACCCTCACCCGGACGTAACGGTCGCCTCCACACGCGGGCACCGACAGCGAGCGTGTTGTCGATTCGTTGCAGCGACTGTTCGCCACCGACGATGGCCGCCACGACTCCACCGGCGAGTGCGGCAATGATCAGGAAACCGACAAACCGGGAGATGGGCAGGGCGACAGGGATCAACGCGCCCAGCACCCAGCTGAGTTGAAACCGGGTTTCCAGCCGGGCGAAGGCGGCACCGCGTTGCGCATCATGGCTCTGGCGTTGCACGAACGCGTCGAAAGCCAAGCGCGACAACGCCGCAGCGATTCCGATCGTTGCGGCCACGAGCGCCGATTCTGAGGGTCTCGCTTTCAGCGCGGCCAGAGTCGCGATCACACAGACCAGCACCGAGGAACCGAGCAGAACGCGAGCTTCTCCGACGCGGTCAACCAACCGGGGGGCGACAAGCGAACCGATCAGACCTCCAATGATACCGGCGCCCGCCACCAGGCCGAGCCACCAGTTCGGAACGTTCTCGCGACGGAAGCTGAACGCGACGAGGAACGTGACGAGACCGACCAGGCCCCGCTGCACCGACATGGCCAGGGTGGCCAGCCGAAGTGCCGTTCGATGGCGGTGCTCAAAGGCGGTATCCACCCGTGATCTCGGGCGCCGTGAATCCGGCGGCGATTCGCCGACCTCGACGGGTCGGTCGGTCCCATCGACCGGTCGACGTTCGTTGCTGTCGGCCCGGGGTACCCGTTTCGTCACCAGGCGCATCGACAAACCCGCAGCGAGAAAGAAGACGATGGCCGCTCCGGCCGCGACCCAGTCAGCGCCGAGCAACCCCAGGAGGGCCCCGAAGGGCGCGGCGATGAATCCGGCAAGGCCACCGATCAGGGCCAATCGCGAGTTGGCCCGGACCAACTCGGTGGCCGATGGGACAACTTCGGGCACGACGGAACTCTTGGCGATGGCGTAGGCCTTGCTGGCCACCAGCAGGGCGAACGCTTCCGGAAACAGCAACAGGCTTCCGTGGATATCGTTGACCAAGAGCAGGCAAAGGATGCCGCGGGCGACACCACATGCCAGAACGACCCAGCGACGACTGCCGGAAAATCGATCGATAAGTGGACCTACGAATGGCGACACCACCGTGAACGGCGCGAGTGTCAACAACAGGTACGTGAGGATCTTCGGACGGGCTTGGTCGACCGACACGAAGAACAGGGTTTTGGCCAACGCAATCGTGACCAGGGCATCGCCGGCACTGGAGGCCGCGTGAACGATACCAAGACGGGCGAACGGGGTCTTCGGCAAACGAAACGAGTCGGCGCTGATCCGGCCGAAATCGACCGGTTGCCATCCCGACGTCATCGGATGCTCCGGCTTAGCCAACGCTCGTCACAATCTGATCTGCTATCGCGGTGGCGGAATGTAGGAGGCCGAGGCAAACGCCCTTCGGACTTGGGACTTCGGTTCGAGAATCCAAGTGGATGCTTTTTGACATTTGGGATCGTTACCGAGGGAGAGGGCATCGTGGACTACCAAAGCGTCGAGGATCTCCGGGATGATATCGCCATGGCTGCAAAGTACCGCCTGTTCATCCACGAGGCAGCGTGTCAGTTCAATCGCCGGCCCACCGGGCCCTTCGGCAAGCGCGGCGTGTATCTCAATCGGGATCCCGAGCGCTGCCGCGAGCGGAGCGACCGTTTCGATACAACGCCGGTACGGACTTGAGACAATCCGGGTGAGACCGAGTTGTCCCAACACCTCCACCAGATCGGCCGCCTGGTAGCGGCCGTGCGCGTTGAGGGGACGCAGTTGATCATCGCCCGTGAATTTTCCTCTCGAACCGGCGTCGGCGTGTCTCAAAAGGTAGACCGTCACAGGCCCCGCCCTCCAAAGGTGGAGCCGGCGCGCTCGACAGCTTGCTTCTGGAACATCGCATGCGCGCTTATCGGTGCGGTGTCGCCCGCCCGCACGATCCGCGACCATTCGCCGCTCGGTGACAGCTCCCATGCGGAAACGTTGTCGGCGAGGAGCGAATCGAGTTGCAGCTTCAAACGCGCCTGAAGGCTGCGATCGAGAATCGGAACAATCGCCTCGATCCGCCGATCGAGATTGCGGGGCATCATGTCGGCCGAGCCGATCAGGAACGCCGGGTCACCGGTTCCATTGCCGTTGGAGAAGTACCAGAGCCGACTGTGTTCGAGGAAGCGACCGACAATGCTGCGCACCCGAATGTTGTCAGAGAGGCCGGGAACTCCCGGCCGGAGGCAGCAGATTCCGCGGATGATCAGATCGACCGACACACCCGATTGGGACGATTCGTAAAGAGCCTCGATCACGGATTGGTCAACGAGGCTGTTCATCTTCAAGACAATGTGCCCCGGCCCACGAGTCGCCGACGGCATCTCGTTCATGACGAGGTCGATCATCTTTTCGCGCATACCGGTCGGAGCGACGACGAGGTGGGTGTAGTCGACCGGCCGGGCGAAGCCGGTTAGCCCGTTGAACAACTTTATGAGGTCGTCTCCGAGCGACGGTTGCGCTGAAAACAGGCCAAGATCCTCGTAGATCCGGGCTGTGGCGGAGTTGTAGTTGCCGGTGGCAACGTGACAGTAGCGGCGAAGTCCATCGGGCTCCGACCGCACCACCAGCGCGACCTTCGTGTGGGTCTTCAAACCGACCAGGCCATAGACGACATGCACCCCCGCTTCTTCGAGCTTCCGAGCCCAAACAATGTTCGCCTGCTCATCGAAACGGGCTTTCAACTCGACGAGGGCCGCCACCTGCTTGCCGCGTTCCGCCGCATCGATCAACGCTTTGACAACTGGTGAATCGCCCGATGTGCGGTAGAGCGTCAGCTTGATCGACAACACATCGGGATCGACCGCCGCAGTTTGTATGAATCGTTCCACCGACGTCGTGAACGAATCATAGGGATGGTGCACGAGAATGTCACCGGCCCGGATTCGTTGGAAAAGGTCGATCGTACCGTCGGCGTCCTCCTGCAGAACGGCAGGCGTGCGCGGCTTCCACGGTTCATCTTTGAGTTCCGGACGGTCGAGGCCGACGAGTGGCCAGAGCCCGGTCAGATCGATCGGTCCTTCGAGCCGGAAGACGTCGAGCGCTTCAAGTTCATGTTCTTCGACAAGCATCTCGACGACATCGTCGGGGGTACCGGTCGAGACCTCCAAGCGCACCGCGCGTCCGAAGCGTCGTCGACGGAGTTCGATCTCGACGGCCGCCAGAAGGTCTTCGGCCTCCCCTTCCTCCAGCGAGATGTCGGCGTTTCGAGTAACCCGAAACGTGTAGCTGTTTGCAATGTCCATACCCGGGAACAGGCTCTGGAACTGGCTGCGAATCAGCTCTTCCAGGAGAATGAAACGGTCGCCGTCGGGCAGGGCGACGAAGCGGGGCAACAACGAAGGGACCTTCACCCGGGCGAAGCGACGGTCGCCCGTGACCGGGTCGACAACCGTCGCGCCGAGGTTCAGCGAGAGGTTCGATATATAGGGAAACGGATGACCCGGATCGACCGCAAGCGGCGTAAGCACGGGAAATACACCATCGAAGAAGGTCTTCTGCAACGCCTCCCGGTCGGCGTCGTCGAGTTCGTGCCACTGGACAATGGACACACCGTGCTCGGCAAGCGCCGGAATAAGTTCACGAAAGAAGAGCAGGTCATGGCGCGAAACAATTTCCCGCACCGCCGAACGCAGTACCGCCAGTTGCGCCCGGGGCTTCAGGCCGTCGAGGGTACGCTGATCCACGCCGGCTTCGATCTGGTCTTTGATTCCAGCCACGCGGACTTCGAAGAACTCATCGAGGTTGCTTGCAAAGATCGCGCAGAACTTGACCCGTTCGAGGAGCGCCACCTCGGGATCGATCGCAAGGGACAGCACGCGCCCGTTGAAATCGAGCCACGACAGCTCACGGTTCAAGTAACGGGAGGACCGTTCAGTCAACGATCCCGCAGTGGCGGCACGACGGGGCATGGGGAAACTCCACGTTTATTCAGTCGACGATCCCGCAGTGGCGCTGCACGACGGGGACTTGGGAACCCCAGTCATATCGCCAAGAAGAAGGACCATACGACCGGACCTGGTGGTCAGTTCGCCGAGGGCGGAGCGCCGAAGTCCCAATCGAGCGCAATGTTCTCACGCTCGGCGTCGTGGACCACACGGTCGTGGTTGCGTCGGAACTGGGGATCATGTCGTGGTACGAGCTGCAGGCGGGCCAGCGTACGCTGGCGGAACTCCTCAATCACCGAGCGATCGCCGTAGTCGCTCTGCAAGTCCCAGTGGGGCGACACAGGGCCGAGGTACACGATCCGCACGTGGCTCTGCGGATCCATCAGACGTCCTTCGGAGCTTCGGCGGCCTTCTTGGCGACTTCACGGGCGACAGCTTCGTCGAACTTGGCCCTTTCCGCTGCAGCGGCCGCCTCGGCCTCAGCAGCTTCACGGGCCCCTTCGGCGAGGCCTTTCTTGAGTTCGCCCTGCGCGCGGCCGATGTTGCGGGCCATCTTCGGCAGACGGCTGCCTCCGAAAATGACCAACGCGACGATTGCTACCCAGATCCATTCAGGTCCCATGGGGATAGCGTACCCGAGGTCGCCGGCCCGAAGTTCTTCTCGACAGCCGAGCGATCCAGTGGACCTGAACCTCGGTACCGCCTCCAAGCGACGCTCACCAAAAAGGCGCTCAGGCTGTGGCAGCCCCGTTTGCACGACGGGCGAGAGCCCGCGACCGGCGAACCTTGCGGCGCTCGCGCTCCGACAAACCACCCCAGATCCCGAACTTCTCGCCGTTGGCCAACGCGTACTCAAGGCAGTCCTCGCGCACGACGCATCCCCGGCACACTTCCTTGGCCTCCCGTGTGGAGGCTCCACGCTCGGGGAAGAACAGTTCGGGGTCGACGCCCATGCAGTTCGCCTTGCTCTGCCATGCGGGCATTTCGGATTGTGTGTTGCCTATCCCTCGGACCACGGGTTCACCTTTTCATCTGCTCATGTTCGCAAGCGCAAGGCCTTGGTGCTGCGGACGTTTGAATAATGTTCGTTGAAAACTTGCTGCGAAATTGCGGGTGTTGATCGCACTACGACGAATCGGGGAACCGGACCGGCACGAACTGCAAACTCGGAACTACCAAAACCAATAACCCACGGCGGGTCCTCAGCGTTGAGGTTCGTCTCACGAGAACGACTTCCACCGAGAACAACTTCCATGTAATTACGTGGCCGCAATTGTGGAGGGAAAACTTGCGCAGCGCAAGCCGAATGACCACAAATTCGCGTAGAACACCCGTTCTACGCTGCGGAAATCGCCGATCCGGCCGATTTCGGCGGGTTTTCGGATAACACGTTAACGATTGCTCTCAATCCGTGCGCGCCGGAAAGGGCTGGATCGCCTAGTATCTGCACGCTCAAGACGGACCAATCCAGGTCCGCCGAAACTGGGGAGAAACAGTTCATGAACAAACAAATCAAAGGCGCGGTGCTGTTGTTCAGTGCCCTCGCCCTCGTAGGAGCCGCATGCAGCTCCGATAAGAAGGCCGCCGACACGACAGCAGCCGCCGACACGACAGCAGTAGCCGCCGACACGACAGCAGCAGCCGACACGACAGCGGCAGCAGCAGCCGAGACCACTGCCGCAGCCGCAGCCGCCGAGACGACGGTGGCAGCAGCCGCAGCCGCCGGAGGAAAGGCCGGGTTCATCCTGCCCGACTCGAAGTCGTCGGTTCGCTGGGAATCCTTTGACCGCAAGTACATCGAGGCCGGCTGCGCAGCTGCAGGGATCACATGCGATATCCAGAACGCTGAAGGCGACAAGACGAAGATGGCGACGATCGCCGACCAGATGCTCGCTTCAGGTGTCAAGGTTCTCGCGATCGTAAACCTCGACTCGCCGTCGGCCGTAGCCATCCAGGAGAAGGCCGCAGCACAGGGCGTCAAGCTCATCGACTACGACCGTCTGACCCTCAAGGGCAAGACCGATGTCTATGTCTCATTCGACAACGTCGCCGTGGGCAAGGCCCAGGGCGAAGGCATCATCAAGTGCCTCGGCGGCGCCGATGCCGCCAAGGGCAAGAACATCATCCAGCTCAGCGGTTCACCGACCGACAACAACGCGACCCTGTTCAAGCAGGGCCAGGACGCGGCCATCAAGGATTCGGGCATCGTTGTCGTCGCCAGTGAGGCTGTGCCGGACTGGGACAACGTCAAGGGTGGCCAGATCTTCGAGCAGCTCCTCACGAAAGCCGGCGGCAAGATCGACGGCGTTCTCGCCGCCAACGACGGCCTGTCGCTCGCTGCCCAGGCTGTTCTCACCAAGAACGGTCTCAGCGTTCCGGCCACCGGCCAAGACGCCAGCCGTGATGGCCTCGCCGCCATCCTGGCCGGCACCCAGTGCATGACCATCTACAAGCCGGTCAAGGCCGAAGCCGACGCCGCAGTTGCCGCAGCCGTTTCGCTCCTCAAGGGCGAGGTTCCTGCATCGAACGCCACCATCAACGACGGTGCCCGTGACCTTCCCTACGTCCAGGCCGCCATCACCCCGGTCTACAAGGACAACGTGAAGGACGTCGTCGCCGACGGCTTCATCACCAAGGCCGAGCTTTGCACGGGCGACGTTGCCGCCAAGTGCACCGAGGCCGGCATCTAACCAAGGCTGTACTTCTGCCCGCTCGTTGAGCGGAACCAATAATTTGATCGGGGCCCGCATTCGTGCGGGCCCCGGTGCTTTCGCCGACTTGGGGATTCGCGAATACTGTTACGTGTGGCGTCAGTCACTCGGCCACACGCTCCATCCACACGCTCCATCCACACGGCTAGTTCAAGGGGAACACTTCGTGACCGAAATCGGCACACCAATCCTCGAGTTGCTCGGGGTAAACAAGAGCTTCGGCCCGGTCCACGTCCTGCACGACGTCGATTTCCGGGTATTTCCCGGAAAAGTCACTGCGCTGGTCGGCGACAACGGCGCCGGAAAATCGACGCTCATCAAATGTGTCACGGGGATCTATCCCACAGACAGCGGGGACTTCCACTTTGAGGGAAAGCCAATCTCGGTCAAAGGCCCCAAGGATGCGGCGGCACTCGGCATCGAGGTGGTGTACCAGGATCTGGCGCTTTGCGACAACCTCGACATCGTCCAGAACATGTTTCTCGGTCGCGAGCAGAAGCGGAGCGGCTTTCTCGACGAGCGGACGATGGAACGCAAAGCGCGCGAAACCCTGGCCAGCCTGTCCGTTCGAACCGTCAAGAGCGTTCGAACCCCCGTTTCTTCGCTCTCGGGTGGCCAGCGCCAGACGGTGGCCATCGCGAAGGCTGTTCTTTGGAATTCCCGGGTGGTCATGCTCGACGAGCCAACCGCAGCACTTGGCGTGGCACAGACCCGACAGGTGCTCGATCTCGTGCGTCGTCTCGCCGACCAGGGGCTCGGCGTGGTGTTGATCAGCCACAATATGAACGACGTCCTGGAGGTTGCCGACCGGGTGTGTGCAATGTACCTGGGGCGCGTTGCTGCCGACGTCGCAATCAGCGACCTCCGCCCAACCGATGCCGATCAGATCATCGCCGAACTCGGTGCGGTCGGCGGAGCGGCCGAAATCAAAGACCGGTCCCGCAAACGACTGGTCGACCTGATCACCTCCGGACGATCCGGCGACATCGGTATGCAAGCCGTGGAGGTCTGAGATGAACAACACGGAATCCTCCGGCTCAACCGCAGCATCGGACTTCGCTCTCGACACACAGAAGCAGGACCTCGGCTCCTTCGTCCGTAACTACGTGGCCCGACTCAAAGGTGGAGAGTTGGGCCTGCTTCCCGCAATGATTTCAATCTTCGTGCTCGGCAGCCTCTTCACCTATGCGACTCAGTCACGTTCCGGGAAGTTCTTCTCCCTCTTCAATGGAGCGAACCTCGTACAGCAGGCCGCGGCGGTGATCATGATTTCCGTTGGCGTCACATTCGTTCTGTTGCTCGGGGAGATTGATCTCGCCGCCGGATGGACAGCCGGGGTCACGGCCGGGGTCCTTGTCACCGCACTTCGAGATGGCCGTCCGTTGATCGTTGCGGCATTGATGAGCTTCGGTGCAGCGATGCTGCTCGGCCTCTTCACGGGCTACATGGTCGCCAAGATCGGCATCCCCTCGTTCGTGGTGACCCTTGCGAACTTCCTGATCTTTCAGGGGATCCTGCTGCTGATCACCGGCGAGGGAGGCACCGTCCAGCTCTCCGACAAGACGGTGAGGGCCATCATGAACAAGAACATGGGTGTCCTTGGCTCCTGGATCCTGGCCGGGCTCGTGGTCGGCACGTTCGTGTGGTCCGAGATCCGGAAAACACATCGGGATCCGGCTGGTTACCCACGGCCGGTTGCCGTGTCGAAGATCTTCGCCGTTGGGATTCCCGTGCTGGGGCTCACCCTCATCTTCTGTCGCAACCGTGCCTTCAGTAACTCAACGGTGAAGCTTGTCGGATACCCGATTGTGGTCCCGGTTGTGCTCGCAATCGTGGCTGTGCTCACTCTGCTGCTCACCAGAACGGCCTACGGGCGCCACCTCTACGCAACCGGCGGCAACACCGAGGCGGCGCGGCGCGCCGGCATCAACGTCGAAATGATCCGTTTGTCCGCGTTCGTGATGTGCGCCCTGGTCGCCGGGTTCGGCGGATGGTTGCTCGCCTCCCGTTCGGGTTCGGTCGACCCTCAGATGGGCGGCAACGACACGCTGCTTCGGGCGGTCGGAGCTGCGGTCATCGGTGGTACGTCGTTGTTCGGTGGAAAGGGTCGCCTCCCCAACGCCCTGCTGGGTGGCCTGGCCCTGGCGATGATTGAGAACGGCCTACCGCTTGTCGGCAAGGCTGTGCCTTTCGGAATATTCCACGTCGACTTCAACAAGTCGGGAGTCAAGTACATGGCTTCGGGCCTGATCCTGTTCCTGGCGGCCTCCCTCGACGCCCTGAGCCGCAAGCGCAAAGGCTGAAACCCCGGTTTGAAGGGTAACTGTGAATAGTTCACACCTATCCTTCAAACCGGTTGGCGGGTCACCGGCCCGAGCGCGCGACTTCCGCTCCCACAGCGGAGGTTCGCACGCTTTCATGGCGGAATGCACCATGACACCCTCCTGGCTTCCGTAGCCGAACGCCAGGCCGGCCTGATCACTTCCCAGGACATCCGAGCTGCCGGCCTGTCACAGAACGAATGTCAGTACCGACTTCGAACCGGTCGCTGGACACGGATCCATAGAGGAGTATTTCGTATCGGCGGCGTTGGCATGAGTCCCCACGTGGCTCGGTGGGCGGCGGTCCTCGCAGTTGGCCAACCCGTCGCATGCAGCCATTCCACGGCCGCAACGATTTGGGCGCTCAACATTCCGGCCGACCCGACCCTCATTCATCTTCTCGTCCCTTTCGCCACGGTGGTTACCCTCAGCAACATTGTCGGCCATCGAACAACGGCCTTCTACCACGACGACGTAACCCGGATCGGCGGGCTGTCCGTGACGACCGTTGAGCGGACCATCGTCGATACTGCAAGGCTTGTCGGACCCCGGAAACTCGGACAGGTGATCGACTCAGCCTTACGCCGCAAGATGCTCGACCTCAATCGCCTGCGAAGGTGCGTTACCCGACTCGGGGCGGGGCCCAACCGTCGTACCGCATCCGTGCACCGGGCACTGGCGGAACGGATCCCCGGATACCTTCCTGGCGACAGCGATCTCGAATCCGATGTGCTGCGAATGATCCGCGAATGGAAGCTTCCCCTACCGATACCGAACTTCCGACTCGTTCTCTCGGGCACCGTCTACCACCTCGACCTGGCCTGGCCGGAATACCGCGTGACGGTCGAACTCGATAGCTGGGAATATCACCGCGGTCGACAAGCCTTCGACGATGATCGACGGCGCTCCAACCTCCTGACCTCCCACGGCTGGACAGCGTTTCGTTTCACACCGAGCATGCCTCCTGCGGAAATGCGCTCCTTCCTGACCAATGCCCTCATTCTCCGGGCAGTTTGAAGGGAAACTGTGAATAGTTCACACCTATCCTTCAAACCCGCGGGAAGTGGGTCACCGGCGGCCGGCTTTTCGGCTCATCGAGCGCTTCTGTTCCATGAAGTCGACCAGCACGTAGTCACCCAGGGTCTCCGGGGTGGTGAAGAAGGCTCGGCCCTTGTTCATCTGGGTGATCCGCTCGATGAATGCCTTGAGATATGACGTGGCGTCGAGCATGAACGTGTTGATCGTGATGTTCTCCCGCGTGCAACGCATCACCTCGGTGAGTGTCGCTTCGACCGTCTCGCGTACCGGCGGATAGCTGAAGAACGGCTCCCCGTTGGGAAGGATGTGGGCGGTTGGTTCGCCGTCGGTGATCATGATGATCTGCTTCGTACCGGTTTGCTTGGCCAGCATCCGACGTGACAGCAGGAATGCATGTTGCATGTTGGTCCCGTAGACGAAGTCCCACGACACCTCCGGAAGATCGGCGGGCTTGATTTCGTAGGCGGTCTCGGAGAAGCCGACGATGCCGAGAAAGTCGCGAGGAAACTGCGACGAGATCAGCGAATAGAGGGCCATGGCCACCTTCTTCGCAGACAGGAAATTGTCGCGCATCGGCATCGACAGCGACATGTCGAGCATCAGAACGGTCGACGAACGGACCAGCGTCTCGGTCTGCTCGATCTCGAAGTCGTCGGGGGTGAGACGAACCGGGGTGCCTCCGCCGGAGCGGGCGATGGCGTTTCGGATCGTTCGTTCGATCTGAAGGTTGAACGGGTCGCCGAACTCATACTGCTTCGTGTCGTAGGTCCTCTCCTGTCCGACGCCGGTCCGGACAAGCTCATGACGGCCGAGCTTGTCTTTGGCCAGCTTCGAGAACAGCTCGTCGAGTGCGTTGGCGCCGATTCGCCGAAGGCCTTTGGGCGTGAGCTCAAGGCGTCCTTCCTTCTGCTCGACCAGCCCGGCCTGCTTCAGCATGTTGGTAAGTTCGCTTAGCTTCTCCAGCGCACGGGCTCCATCATCACCGAGAAGGTGGCGGGCGGCCTCGATGTCAACGTCGGCCAGGGCACCGGGCTGGGTGGCGTTTCGCATCAGGTTTTCCAGAGCATCGATGTTGCCGAGCTCCTGCATCAGGCTCATCGCCTGGCCCATACCGACGGGTTGATCACCCTCGAAGCCGTAACCCTGACCCCAGCCCATCTGGGGGAAGGCGGCCCGGAGGTTCTGGCCGAGCTGGTCCATCTGCCAGCGCAGATCCATGTCTTCCATCAACTGGTCGCTGAGCGCCTGCAACTGAGCCCGCTGTTCGGGCGTCATGGAATTGAGCATCTGCTGCGCGGCGGCCATCTGCTGGGCCATCTGCTGAAGCAGTTCATCGAGCGTTTCGGGGTTATCGGGGAAGAAGTCACCGAACTTCTCCATGAAATTTTCAAAGTCAGACTGCGTGTCTTCTCCGGCGTTCTTCTTTTCAAGCATCTCGTTGAGCGACGCGAACATGTCTTTCATGCGAGCCATGTCTTCGGGCGTCATGTCATTGACGCTCTTCGTCATCTTGTTGAGCGCGTTCTGCATGAGCTGCTCGCGCAGCTGATCCAGCAGTTCGTTAAACTTCTGCTGGGCTTCTTCGGATTGGAATTCGTAATTCTGCAGGTCTTTCACCATTCCGGCGAGATCCGGCGGAAGAAAGTCGAGCTGCATGTTCTTGTTCGCCGCGCTCGACTCAGCCGTTTCCTGGCGCCGGGGATCACCCGACTGCCGAGCCTGTTCGAGCATCTCCTGCAGTGCGTCGCGCTCCTGATCGACGACGTCGCGCAGACCCTGGGCAATCTCGTCGTAGACGCCACCGAGGTCGTAGTTTTCGAGGGTTTCTTCACGCCGTTGACGAAGCTTCTCCAGCATCTCGCGCAGGCCCGCGACCTGCTCACCGTTGCGGTCCTTGAAACCCTCCTGAAGCATCTTGCGGAGCGCGGCATTGAGGTCGCCGTGGTACAGGAGGTCATCGTTCATCTGCGCCATGATGTCGTCGGCGTCGAGATCGAACCCGACCTGGGTTCCATCCCAGCGCGAGTACTTCAGTTTCTTTGGCACGACGACCTCCCGGCTCTTGCTACGTATGCTTACTATCGACCGCGGTAGGTCGACTTGGTTCCGGCCGCGTCTTTGTTGAGACGCTTCGAAAGGTGAAGTCCTTCCAGCAGGAACTCCAGCGCACTGGCCTGCTCGGCCGCCGTGGGCTTGGGGCCCACCAGCTTGCGAACCGCCTCACGGAGCGGTTCGGCGTCGGCCTGATTCAGTGCGCTTGCGTAGTCGGCCGCGCTCTGGTCATCACCTGCGTGGATCACGAGGCCCGCCTCGAACGCGCCGATCACGTTCTTCAGGTCCTCGATCTTGACCTGATCACGGAACACGGTGAGCGTGGCCGCCTTGAACAGCTTCTCGACGACCGAGCCTTCGCGCTCGTCGAGCGTCTCGATCTCGATCTTGCCCTGGGTGCTGGCCATGAGCGCGTCGAGGTCACTTATCCGCGGCACGGCATGGGTCTCGTGGCTGCGCAGAGCCCGCCGCAACGCTGAGGCCATGAGGGTCTCGTAGTTCGAGACCGTCAAACGAACCGACACGCCGGAACGCTGGTTGACATGGGGACTCTGGCGGGCCAGGTGACTGAACGTCGCGACGATTTCCGACATGAACTCCGGGACCGAAACTGCGATGTCGCCCGCCGGCGGCTTCCGGGCCTCCTGCGCAACGACCTTCAGTTCGATCGACGTCTCAAGCGGATAGTGCGTGCGGATCTGCGCGCCGAAGCGGTCCTTCAACGGCGTGATGATACGGCCGCGGTTCGTGTAGTCCTCAGGGTTCGCAGACGCAACGAGAACGACGTCGAGCGGAAGGCGGATCTTGTACCCGCGGATCTGCACATCACGTTCTTCCAACACGTTGAGCAGGCCCACCTGGATCCGCTCGGAGAGGTCGGGAAGCTCGTTTATCGCGAAAATGCCACGGTTCGTGCGCGGTACCAGCCCGTAGTGGAGGGTCAACTCATCGGAGAGGTAACGACCTTCAGCCACCTTGATGGGGTCGACTTCTCCGATTAGGTCGGCGATCGAGGTATCGGGCGTCGCCAACTTTTCACCGTAACGGGTCGACCGGTGCACCCAGGTGACCGGCGTGTCATCGCCGTGTTCGAGCACCAGGTCCTTTGCGTGCCTGGAGATCGGATTGTAGGGATCGTCGAGAATTTCCGACCCGGCAACGATCGGCAGCCATTCGTCGAGCAACTCGATCATGGAGCGGATCATTCGGGTCTTGGCCTGACCCCGTTCGCCGAGGAAGATCACATCGTGACCGGCCAGGATCGCATTTTCGAATTGGGGAAGAACCGTGTCTTCGTAGCCAAGCACGCCTTCGAACAGGGGTTGTCCCGCAGAAATGCGGGCAATCGCGTTGCGACGGATCTCTTCCTTCACGGGAATCGAAACCCAACCGGATGCTTTGAGTTGACCGAGCGTGGCGGCAACTGGGTGTGTCGTCATAGGACGACCCTAGCAGGGTGCTGAAAAACCAATGCCGACGCCTCTGCGGCCATATCCGCCGCTCGCGGCGTCCTCGGCGACCCAATTAGGGCGGGGCTAGTGGGGTCTTCTGTGTCCTTGCGAGCGAACGAATCTGGCTCGCAGAGCCGCACGCCAGCGTTCTTCATCACCCTGCTACAGCCCGGCGCACAATGTGCATCTCGGACAACCTTCCGACTAGAACGGCCCCTATGAGCGAACGTCTGGATCTGATCACTGCTATGCGCACGAACGGCGCCGCACGGGCATTTGCGGCCGATCCAGTTACCGACGAGCAGCTCTACAACATCCTCGACAACGCCCGGTTCGCGCCGAGCGGGGGCAACAAGCAGGGTTGGCACGTAATCGTGCTGAAGGACCCGGAGATGCGGGCTGCGGTCGCGAAACTGGCCAAGATCGGGTGGAATGAATACGCCACACTCACAGCCGCCGGCCAGCGTCCGTTCGCCGCCGACGACACCGGACGCTGGCCGGGTCCCGGCAGCGTGGACCTCGCGGCCGCGCGTCTTACCGACCAACCCTGGCGCTTCATGGACGGGCTCGAAAACGCGCCGGCGTTGTTGATCGTCGCCGTCGATCTGCGAATGCTGGCGGCAACCGACGTCGAACTCGACCGAACCCAGCTGGTGGCGGGCGGCTCGATCTACCCGTTCTGCCAGAACATCCTGCTCGCCTCCAGGGCCGAGGGGCTGGGTGGCGTCCTGACGACGTTCGTTGTCCGCCAGGAACCCAAGGCGCAGGAACTGCTGGGCCTACCGAAATACATGGCCATCGCAGCCATGATCGCTCTCGGCAAACCCGACCAGCAGACGACGAAACTGGCCCGCAAGTCGGTGGATGCTTTCACGACAGTCGACCGCTTCGACGGCCGGGCCTTCAATCGCTGACCGATCACGACCATCTCGAACCGAACACCGCGGACCCCGGGCAGGTGGTCCTCAGGTCCTCAGGTCCTCAGGTCTTTCGTGGGGTCGCCGTCAGGCGCCGTCAGGCGCCGTCAGGCGGCCGTAAATAGCCGTAAATAGCCGTAAATAGCCGTCAGATCAGCCTTCCGGGAGCTGCGACTCCGGTACAAACGACCCGTGAAAACCGAAAGGTATGCGTCGGGGGAGGTGCACCGTCGCCACGGCAGGACCGGAGAACGATTGCGCGTCGACAATCACCAGGTCGCTTGTGTCGGTGGCCGCGTCATGAACGTAGGTCATCACCCAGCCGGCGTCTTCCTCCGTACCATCGGGATCGGCGACAAACACGCCTTCACCGGGTTTGCGTCCAGGACCGAAGTCGTGACTCGTCCGACCACCGTTCTGCAGGTCGTACTTGAGCAGTTCCGTGGCAAACACGGCGTCACCGTTGCCCGGACGCGTTGCGGTCATGTACCCGAATCGATTCGGTAGACCAACCACGGCATCGGAGACGCGGGCGAACTCCGCTGGGCGGTCGTCGAGTGCCTCCTCGGTGACTTGACCCGTCGTGAGGTTGAGCACCCACCGGTGGAGGAGCGCGACGCTGTCGAACTCCTCACTCCCCTTCCTCCACATTGACCTGAACCGGCCAACGTCGAGAACGATCTCCCGACCCTTCGGAGTCTCGCGTTCATAGGCGTTCATCGGATGGAACACGTAGCAGGGATCGATGTCGAACCAACGAACATCACCGTTGGAACCGTTGCGCGGCATCACTCCGAGCCGGGCACCGTAGCTGTCGTCCCAGCGAAACGGCATCCCTCCCGTCATGGCAATGTCGAGATCGAACACCACGGGAAGATCCATGAAGATCGCGTGGTTGCGGGTGACATTGAAGTCATGCATCATCGTTGGGCCGGGTACGGTGATCTCCTCGCTCTGTACCAGCGCACCGGAGGCATCCACGCGGTGATAGGTCAGATACGGCGGCAGCAAGCCGTAGCCAAAGAACAGCATCTCGCCCGTCTCCGGGCACACCTTGGGATGCGCCGTCATGGCCGTCGTGAGCCGACCGTCGAAGCTATGCGCGCCTATTGTTTCCAGTCGTTCATTGACCTCCCAGGGCAGATGGGCTTCTTCCAGCGCGAGTATCCGACCGGCGTGACAGATCACGTGCGTGTTCGCGGCCGAGCCGCGGGTCCGGTCAAACGTTCCGTCGTCGTTGAACATCGGGAGGCGGTCATCGTCATAGAGGCCGGTCCGCACGTAACGGTTGCGGTACCACTGTGCTCGTCCCCCGTGAAGGCGAAGGCCGTGGAGCATCCCGTTACCGAAGAACCAGTGCGGTGATTTTCCCGTCCGAGGATTCGCGCCGTTGCGGATGAACAGGCCGTTGATGGCCGACGGAATCGTTCCGCTCACCTCAAGACTGCCGATCTCGACCTCGTCGAAAACGGGCGCAAAGTTTCCCCTCAGGTGCCAGGGCACGCGGGTCGTCGGCTCAGCTACGTCAGTCATGCTCTCTCCCAAATCCGTTCTCTAACGAAACCGTCCTTGCAAAAACCGTTTTTACAAAAACAGACTTTACAAAAACAGACTTCCGATAATCGTACCTCCACACCGCCACCAATACGCAGTGCGACCCGACGCCAACCCGGCACCGAAGAATTCCCACGCCATCTCCCTTATTCCGGGGAACGGCCGATAGCCTCGCTTCATGGATCTGGCCGGAGCGGAAACCCAGCAGTTGAGCTCCGGGTTGGGAATCACGCTTGACCTCGCCGGAGAGTGGCGGGCCACAAAGGCGTCCGACGAACTTCGCCGGGTGTTTGCCGACCTTGGATACGACGACACGGCCAACGGTCGGATGGCGGTTGGATCGACGGGGGATGTTTGGACGACCATCGACATTCCGGGCCACTGGAGATCGCACCCGGCCTTCACCGATAACGACGATCCGCTCCTCTACCGCCATCGGTTCACTGCTCCGAAACCGGTTGAGGGTCGACGATCATGGCTCAAGTTCGACGGCATCTTCTACCAGGGCGACGTATGGCTCGACAGCGTGTACGTCGGAGACACCGAGGGCTACTACCTGCCCCACGATTTCGAGGTCACCGATCACCTTCGCCAGCGCGAAGACCACGTTGTTGCCGTGGAAGTGTCGTGTCAACCGCAGACCGACAGGGTCGCGAAACGCAACCTCACGGGCGTTTTCCAACACTGGGACTGCATCGCTCCCGACTGGAACCCGGGTGGGATCTGGCGCGGCGTACGTATCGAAGAGACCGGACCCGTGCGCATCAAGCGACTCCGGTGCATATGCCTCAGCGCTTCCTCGGAGCGGGCCGAACTCAAAATCCGGGCGCTGCTCGACTGTGACAAGCCCGGGACGGTCCGTCTGCGGTCCGACGTCGGCACCACTCTGCACGAGTTCGACCACGCAGTGGCAAAAGGGAGCAACCGGGTGGAATGGCGGGTCACCGTCGAACGACCGAAGCTCTGGTGGCCCATATCGCTAGGGCAGCCGAACCTGACCGACGTCAGCATCTCGGTGTTCGCCCTGGTTGGCGACCGTGACGAGGAGCACTCAACCACACGTGAACCGAGCGATGTCCGCGCGTTCCGCACCGGCCTTCGCGAAGTTCGCATGAAGAACTGGATCTTCACGATCAACGGAGAACGACTCCACTTGAAAGGCGCCAACCTGGGACCGACCCGAATGGCGATCGGTGATGCGACGCCGTCGGAACTCAAACGTGATGTCACCCTCGCTCAGGAGGCCGGACTCGATCTCATTCGCGTACACGCGCACATCACCCACCCCGCCTTCTACGAAGCCGCCGATGAAGCCGGAATGCTCATATGGCAGGACATGCCGTTGCAGTGGGGGTATGCCCGGACCGTCCGCAAGCAGGCAGTCAGACAGGCCGGCGAAACCGTCGATCTGCTGGGTCACCATCCGTCGATCATCCACTGGTGTGGGCACAATGAACCCCTCGCGCTCGACGTGAACCCCGAGACGATGGCCGGTCCGGCGAAGAAGGCGGCCGAAATGAAGATGCGGTATCTGATGCTGCAGGAACTGCCCACGTGGAACAAATCGGTGCTCGACTTCGCTATCCACCGCGCGCTCAGCAAGTCCGACGAATCGAGGCCGGTCACTGCGCACTCCGGAATTCTTCCGGGACCCACGTCGGGTGGGACCGACTCGCATCTGTACTTCGGTTGGTACCACGGCCGCGAGCGGGATCTGCCGACCTTGTTACGGACGTTTCCGCGGATGGCGCGCTTTGTCAGCGAATTCGGCGCCCAGGCGATCCCTGTCGACAGTTCCTTCATCGACGCATCTCTGTGGCCTGACCTCGACTGGGACCGGCTCGGTCATGACCGGGCCTTGCAGAAGACGTTCTTCGACCGGGTCGTTCCTCCGACCGATTACCGCACGTTCGACGACTGGAAGACCGCCACCCAGGTCTACCAGGCGGAACTCCTTCGCCGGCACATCGAGGAACTTCGACGCATCAAGTACCGACCCAATGGCGGGTTCGCGCTGTTCAGTCTGGCCGATTCACTCGATCATCCTGCGGTTACGTGGGCCATTCTCGGCCACGACCGTCAACCCAAGCCCGCCTTCGAAGCGGTGCAGGAGGCGTGTCGTCCGGTGATCGTCACGATCGACCGGCCACCCCTGGTCGTCACGGTCGGTGATGCCTTGACCTTCGACGTGCATGTGGTTTCCGATGTGCGACACGTCTTGCGGGGAGCGACGGTCCGCGCCGAACTCCGGTGGCCCGGAGGAACCCACTCCTGGGTCTGGGGTGGTGATGTGGCGGCCGACGCGTGCACGCGAATCGGTGCGATCGATTTTGTTGTGCCGTCGCCGGTACATCCAGCGAGCCTCAGCCAACGTCCGGACCGGGCCGACGTCGGGTCCCTCAACATTGATGTGACCCTCGAACACCCTGAAGCCACGGCAACCAACCGCTACACCACCCGTTTCGTCTGACTCGAACCGGAAAATCGCGGGCGACGGCCGATGCCCCGGCGGTGGAACAGTCTTGGGCTCCCTCCGGGGCAATGCGTGATTCTCGCCCCGAACGAAGATCTTGGGAGTAGGGGTTTCTGCGCGGACACGACCAAAGAATTAGGCAATCGTGCCCGCGAGCCATTAATTTCATCTGTCGCAGTGTCGTGGTCGGGGATTGCTTCACTGGCAGCGATAGACCGTTCACCAATTCCGTTCACAATCAACAAGCCGACAGTCGTTCGACCGAGACGGCCCACTCACAATTTGTGCCCTCAGCACGCAGGAGGACGGCCCACATGGCCAACGTATCGAGCACCGCAGGCGGAACCGCCACACCACGAAAATTGCCCTTTGCGGTCGAGTTCTACCGCTCAGCCATCGGCAAGAAATACGTGATGGCGGTCACCGGCATCATGCTGATCGGGTTCGCTCTCACCCACATGATCGGTAACTTGAAGGTGTACCTGGGTGCTATGCCGTCGACCAGCAAATATGCTTACCACATCGATGAATACGGGGAATTTCTCCGCCGCATCGGTGAGCCGATCTTTCCCCACACCGTGCTGCTGTGGATTCTCCGCCTCGGGCTCATCAGCGCATTCGTACTGCACATGCACGCCGCCTTCAGCCTGACGATCATAAATCGCAAGGCCCGCAAGGTCGGCTACCAGGCCAAGCGTGACTACGTGGCCGCCAACTACGCGAGTCGCACCATGCGCGTGTCCGGCATCATCTTCTTTCTCTTCCTGATCTGGCATCTGGCCGACCTGACCTGGGGTGTGAGTGGCATCGCCGGCGACGGATGGAAGCGTGGTGAGGTCTACAACAACCTTGACGCCAGCCTCAGTCGGATTCCGATTGCGCTTCTCTATATTGGCGCCAACTTGGCATTGGGTACGCATCTGTTCCACGGTGCATGGAGCTTCTTTCAAAGTCTCGGTATCAACAACCCTCGGTTCAACAAGGCCCGAAAGGCATTCGCCCTGGGCATCGCCGGGATCATCGTTGCGGGCAACATCAGTTTTCCGATTGCCGTACTCGTAGGCGTCGTAGGAAAGTAAGGCAGGAGAGCCATGAGCGACATCACACTTGATGCAAAGACCCCCTCGGGGCCGATTGAGGACCGTTGGGACAACCACAAGTTCTCCGTGAAACTGGTGAACCCGGCCAACAAGCGGAAGTTCGACGTGATCGTCGTCGGTTCCGGGTTGGCCGGTGCGTCCGCTGCCGCAACGCTGGCCGGCCTCGGCTACAACGTGAAGGTCTTCACGTTCCACGATTCTCCCCGCCGAGCCCACTCGATCGCGGCCCAGGGCGGTATCAACGCCTCGAAGAACTATCATGGCGACGGCGACTCGACCTACCGGTTGTTCTACGACACGGTGAAAGGCGGTGACTTCCGGTCCCGTGAGTCGAACGTTTACCGTCTGGCCCAGGTGTCGGTCGACATCATCGACCAGTCCGTTGCCACCGGCGTACCCTTCGCCCGTGAATACGGCGGTCTCCTCGCCAACCGCTCCTTCGGTGGAGCGCAGGTAAGCCGAACGTTTTACGCCCGGGGGCAGACCGGACAGCAGTTGCTGCTCGGCGCGTACCAGACCATGGCCCAGCAGATCCACAACGGCGCTATCAAGCTCTACAACCGTCACGAGATGGTCGAAGTGGTGCAGGTCGACGGCAAGGCGGCCGGCATCGTCGCCCGCGACCTTCGCACCGGAGAACTGTCGTCGCACAGCGCCCACGCCGTCGTGCTCGCCACCGGTGGTTACGGCAACGTGTACTACCTCTCGACCAACGCCATGGCCAGCAACGTAACCGCTGCGTGGCGGGCCCATCGGCAGGGCGCGCTGTTCGCGAACCCCTGTTTCACACAGATCCATCCCACGTGCATCCCGAGCTCCGACGAGTTCCAGTCGAAGCTGACGCTGATGTCGGAATCCCTCCGCAATGACGGCCGCATCTGGGTTCCGAAACACGCTGATGAATCCCGACCCGCCGATCAGATCCCCGAAGAGGATCGCGACTACTTCCTCGAGCGGAAGTACCCGGCGTTCGGCAACCTCGTCCCCCGCGACGTGGCATCGCGCAATGCGAAGACGATGGTCGACCAGATGAAGGGTGTCGGCCCGCTGAAGAACGGCGTGTACCTCGACTTCTCCAGCTCGCTGTTGCGCCTCGGCCGCGACGTCGTATTCGAGCGGTACGACAACCTGTTCGAAATGTACGAGCGCATCACGGGCGAAGACCCGTTCAAGACCCCGATGCGCATCTACCCGGCCGTGCATTACACGATGGGTGGCCTGTGGGTCGACTACAACCTCATGACCAACATCCCGGGTCTCTACGCGCTCGGCGAAGCCAACTTTTCCGATCACGGGGCCAACCGTCTCGGCGCTTCGGCGCTCATGCAGGGTCTGGCCGATGGCTACTTCGTGCTGCCATACACGATCGGTGATTACCTCGCGCCCCAGCTCAACCAGAAACCCGTCGACACCAACCACGCGGCGTTCAAAGCTGCCGAATCGACGGCCCGCGACCGCTTCAAGCAGTACCTCGGTATCAAGGGAAAGCGCTCGGTCGACTGGTTTCACCGCGAGCTCGGCAAGATCATGTGGGACAACTGCGGCATGGAGCGCAGCGAAGCCTCGCTCACCAAGGCACTCTCGGAGATCCCGGCCCTTTATGAGGAGTTCAAGACCGACCTCCGCGTGCTCGGCAACGACACGTCGCTGAACCAAAGCCTTGAGCGGGCCGGCCGGGTCGACGACTTCTTCCAACTCGGCCACCTCATGTGCCAAGACGCGCTCAATCGCCAGGAAAGCTGCGGAGGTCATTTCCGGATCGAGCACGCCACCGAAGACGGCGAAGCACAGCGCGACGACGAAAAGTTCTCGCATGTCAGCGCGTGGGAATGGCAGGGCGAACCGCTCAAAGAAGAGGTCGAGCACCGCGAACAGCTCACCTTCGACTACGTGCACCCCAGCGTGCGCAGCTACAAATAAGACCGCGTACGGAGAACCCAGCTCATCATGAACGCTCAGAACGAACTATTTATCAAAGCCGCCCCCCACGGCAAAACCATTCACGTGACACTCAACGTGTGGCGCCAGAACGGCCCGGGCGAGACCGGACACTTCGAGACCTACGATACGCCCGGCATAAGCACCGACGCGTCGTTCCTCGAAATGCTCGACATCGTCAACGAGCGCCTCAACGACGAGGGCAAAGACCCGATCACCTTCGATCACGACTGTCGTGAAGGCATCTGTGGCACCTGCTCGCTGATGATAAACGGCCAAGGTCACGGCCCGGAGCGGGCGACCGCCACCTGCCAGTTGCACATGCGCAAGTTCCATGACGGCCAGAACATCACGATCGAACCTTGGCGTGCCACAGCGTTTCCCGTCATCAAAGACCTCATGGTCGACCGCGCCGCCTTCGACCGCATCATCGAAGCCGGTGGCTACATCACCGTCTCAGCCGGTTCCGCTCCCGATGGGAATTTGATTCCCATTCCGAAGACGGTGGCCGACGCGGCCATGGATGCTGCGGCCTGCATTGGTTGCGGCGCGTGCGTGGCCGCCTGCCCCAACGGCGCCGCAAGCCTCTTCACGTCAGCGAAGATCGCGCACCTCAACCTTCTCCCACAGGGCCAGAGCGAACGCTTCAGGCGGGTTGAAGCCATGGTCGACACAATGGAGCAGTACTTCGGCTCGTGCACCAACCACGGCGAATGCCAGGAGGCCTGCCCCAAGTCGATTTCGATCGACTGGATAGCACTCATGAACCGCGACTACTTCAAGGCCAAAGTCAAGAACCGGCGCATGCTCAGCCGGAACTGACCGCTGCCGCTGCCGCTGCCGTCGGCTTCGGCTTCGGCTTCGACGAAGTCGGGTCGGACTTCCTACGAAGCGCGGTTGGTCATCTTTTTGCGTTCAACGATGCGGTAGTTACGATCGCGCTGTTCGAGCCAGCCGAGTCGCACAAACGCGGCGATCGCCTTGTTGACCCGCTCCCGGGACGCTCCGATCATCCCGGCGAGTTCCTCCTGCGTAATCGGAAGCGTGAACTCGTCGGCGTTGCCGGCGATGTCGAGCAGCCGTTTGGCGGTGCGCCCGGTGACGTCGAGGAAGACGGAATCGGCAATTGCCTCGTTGGCTTCCCGTAGGCGACGACTGAGGAGCCCGATCACGCTCCACAGGGCCTGAGCATCACCCGCGAAGTGCTTCCGCAATATTGAGTAGGGAACACCGATGATCTCACTCGTCTCCAGCGCCCGCGCGCCGGCGGAACGCGTCTGGGCCTCGGAGAAGAGGGCCATATCGCCAAACAGGTCGCCGGGGCCCATCAATGCCAGAACCGACTCGCGGCCATCTACCGACCGGTTCGAGATCGCGATTCGTCCACTGATCACCACGTAGAGATCAGAAGCCGGGTCAGATTCGGAGAAGACGACATCACCCCGGTGGTAGGTCGACATTGTGGCGTTGGACGAGATTTCGGCGACGGTCTCATCGCTGAACCCGAAAAAGAAGTCGATCGACCGGAGAAAATGGGTGATGTCCACCTACTGAGGTTACCCGCCCCATCCACCTGTGACGAATGTCTCGCTCTGAACGCCTTCGTTTCACGATCGACCCGCCGATTTTCGGTGTGTGCGGTGGCATTCGTTCGATGTGGCCAGGCTCGGGTCGCAGGTCCGTCGCAGGTCCGTCGCAGGTGGGGTCACGGTTCGGGTCAGCGTTCGGGTCACGGTTCGGGTCGCGGTTCGAGTCAGCGTTCGGGTCACGGCGAGGAAGGGCCAGGAAAGCGCCGGGAAGCGCCGGGAAGCGCCAATTGGAGGGCGGGTAAAGGAAGTCCCCCGGAGGTTGTACAATTTCCCCTCGCCGTTTTGACTCAAGTAGACGCCTGTCTACTTCGGCTCCCTAGGAGTGCCATGCCGTTCGATGTTGGTGACAAGGTTGTTTATCCCCACCATGGTGCTGCCACCATCGAAAAGAAGGAGAAGCGGACGATAAATGGCGAGGAGAAGGAGTACCTCGTGCTTCGCGTGGCCTACGGCGACCTTACGCTGTCAGTTCCGGCCGAAAACGCCGAGAAGGTCGGCTTGCGCGACGTAATCAACGACGAAGAGGTCGAAGAAGTGTTCGCGGTACTTCGCAAGAAGGAAGCCCGCATGCCGACCAACTGGTCCCGCCGGTTCAAGAACCACGTCGAGAAGCTCAAGTCCGGTGATGTGTACCAGGTCGCCGAGGTCGTCCGTAACCTGTCGATCCGCGATAAGGACAAGGGGCTCTCGGCCGGCGAGAAGCGGATGCTCGTCAAGGCCCGCCAGATTCTCGTAAGCGAACTCACCTTTGCCTGCAGCGTCGACGAAGAAGAGGCCGAGAAAAAGCTCAACGACGCCCTCGTATAGCGACTCCCAGCGGACTCCTGCAGACATGACCCGCAGCGAGTCGTCTGACCGTTCCTGGGACCCCTCCGGCCCGGTGTGGACCATCGTTGTGGCGGGTGGCTCCGGCCATCGTTACGGCGGCGCTAAGCAGCTGACGGAACTGGGCCGCAAACGGGTCCTCGATCGCTCGCTCACCGTGGCTTCGTCGGTTAGCGACGGAGTCGTACTTGTCGTCACGGAAGATCGCGTGCGGGCCGAGCAGGGCGCAGCCAACGCGGTCGTGGCCGGAGGAACAACTAGGTCGGCTTCGGTCCGCAGGGGGTTGGCAGCGGTCCCAGACGACGCTGCCGTGATCGTGGTGCACGATGCGGCCCGACCACTCGCACCGGCCTCGGCGTTCACCCGCGCAATCGACCTCGTCCGCGGCGGAGCACCCGCCGCGATCACCGCGATTGCCGTGGTTGACACGCTGAAGCGGGTCGAGGGTTCGATCGTTGTCGAGACGCTCGACCGGTCCTCGCTCGTCGCCGTGCAGACCCCGCAGGCGTTCCGGGCCGATGTGCTCAGAGCGGCTCACACCTCCGAATTGGAGGCGACCGACGATGCCGGCCTCGTGGAAGCACTCGGCTTCGCGGTTTCGATTGTCGACGGCGATGTCCGGAGCCGGAAACTCACCACGCCTGACGATCTGGCGATTCTGGAAGCGTTCCTCGCCAACCTACCGGAGGCGCCATGAGCGCCCCTGACATTCGGGTCGGACAGGGCTTCGACGTCCACCCCTTTTCCGACGACCCTGACCGCCCGCTCGTGCTCGGCGGAATCACGATTCCGGGGGCGAAGGGTCTCATCGGCCACAGCGATGCAGACGCTGTGGCCCATGCCATCACCGACGCGCTTCTCGGCGCCGCTGGGCTGGGCGATATCGGTCACCACTTCCCCGACACAGACCCGGCCTGGCGTGGAGCAAACAGCATGAACATGCTCGCCGCTACGGTTGCCCTGGTGCGTGACCGGGGATGGTCGATCGCCAACGTCGATACGTCCGTCGTGCTCGAAACGCCCAAGTTGGCGCCGTACCGTAACGAGATGGTGAAAGCTCTCACCGAAACGGTCGGGGCCCCGGTGTCTGTAAAGGCCAAGCGGGCCGAAGGTCTCGGCGCCCTCGGCCGACGCGAGGGCATCGCCTGTTTCGCCGTCGCTCTGCTGATCCGCGAGCGTTAGGCGACTGCGTGGCCGATGGTGCCCAACTCGGTGGCCAATGGTGCCCAACTCGGTGGCCGATGGTACCCAACTCGGTGAATCCGCGTTCGTAAGACTCGGCCACTACTTCGGTTGGGGTTCGATTTCGCCACCAGTTGGGCGCCGAGACATCGGGTGGGCGACCAGGCAAGGGCTTCCGGAGGCGTAGATTCTAGGTATGGCTAGAGGCGCTTCCGGAAGTTCACGATCAGGAGGGCCCACACCGGGTCGTTCCGGAGGTCGCCCGGGTCCCGGCCGTCCGGCCGGACCGCCGCGAGGTTCAGGCGGCGGCTTTGACCGCGGTGCAGGTTTCGGGGGCGCAGGCTTTGGTGGAGGAGACCGTCCCTCCCGTGGACGTACCGGTCGGCCGGGACCTTCATCGGACAGAGCTCCTGGGTCCGGGGCCCGACCCGCTGGCCGCCCGGCCACACGACCGGAGTCAGCTTCCGAAGCCACAAGGGCACCGCGTGGCACCGGACCCCGCATCGGCTCACCGACGAACGGCCGACTCTTCGGGGGAGCCCCCCGCCAACGCAAGCCTGACGCCCCGCGTGAGGAAAACGGGCAAGCCGGTCCAAAGGGGCTCGGCGGCGATCTCGTCGAAGGGCGCCACGCGGTTCGGGAACTGCTCGTCGCCGGTCGAAGACGAGTCCGCGACGTCTGGATGTCGGAGGGCAACGATGACTCGCCGATCCTGGCCGAGATCGAACAACTTGCCACCGAAGCCCGAATCGTCGTTCGCAAGGTCAGCCGCGAGCACCTTCAAGCCGAAGCGAGAACCGAAACTCCGCAGGGCGTACTCGCCCATGCAGCCCCGTTGGTCGATGTCGACATCGACGATCTCTTCGCCCGCAAGAGCAGCAAGGTTCCCTTCATTCTGGCGGTGGACAGCTTGACCGACCCGCAGAACCTTGGAGCGCTGCTGCGGTCAGCCGACGGCGCGGGGGTCACGGGGGTGATCCTCCCGAAGCACCGCAACGTTCACATCACCCCAGCCGTCACCAAGGCGGCGGCCGGCGCAATCGAACGTATCCCGATGGCTCTCGTTGGTGGGCTACCGTCAGCGATGCTCCACATCAAGGCGACGCACGAGGCCTGGCTGGTGGGCCTTGATGCCGATGGCACGAGCTCTCTCTACGACCTCGCCAACCTCTCCACCGAGCCGCTCGTCGTCGTGGTCGGAGCCGAAGGATCGGGTCTGTCGAAGCTGGTTCGCCAGCGTTGCGACGCGATCGCGAGCATCCCGCTTCGTGGGGCGCTGTCGTCGCTCAACGCTTCGGCAGCGGGTGCAATTGCGTTGTTCGAATTGGGCCGTCATCGGGCGTAGTCGGTGGGCGGCGCGGCGGCCGGGGCGAAAGGCCGGGGCGAAAGCCCTGACCGTGGTGAGGAGCGGCGGACGGGGACAAGCCCTGACAGTTGTCTGAGTTGCGACACGTTGTCTGAATTGCGACACGCGAGCCGAGTGTCAGATTTGAACTGACGACCTGCTCATTACAAGTGAGCTGCTCTACCCCTGAGCTAACCCGGCGAGGGTGACGAAAGTCTACGGGAATCCTTCACCCGCTCGAAACCACACCCCGAAGAACGTTCCCAAATTCGCACCCGTTGCGTGAGGGACCACCACCGACCCACTGCGCACCGTTAAGATGCCAGCCACCGCATGAAGGAGCCGCAATCACCATGAGCATTCACCGCCATGCATTCAACTCGTTGACCAAACGGTCACAACCCCGCCACGAAGCCGGCCAGGCCGGAGGCGCCGCGCTCCGTGGAGCGCTCATTCTCCTGGTTGCGCTGGGTATCGGCATCTTCCTGGTCCGCAGATCCAACGACCCTGGCACCCCGACAATCACCCGGGACAGCGTTGCGGTGAGCGAGACGACGGTTGTGGTCGCCGAGCCCGGAACCGACACCGGCGTTCCGGCAACAACCCTCGTTGCGCTTCGTGCCCCAGAGGTGGTCAAGGTTCTCGTCGCCAATGGTTCAGGGGTGAACCGGGCGGCCGCTCGGGTCCGGGCCTTCCTCGTTCCTCTGCGCTTCGACCTTCCGTCTCCGGCCGACGCCATGCTCAAGAATTACGAGGACTACGTGTACTTCAACGCCGGATTCGAGATCGAAGCCAAAGACATCGCAGCCAAGCTCGGGATCGCAAAGGCTCCGATTCCGGTGCCGGCCAACGTTGTCCGGCCTCCTGTTCCCGCGTTCGACGTGCTCGTCATGGTTGGCCCGGATCTGGCCGTGCGATTCAAATCGCAACCGCTCACGCCAACCGCCTCCGCTCCCGCTTCGGCCCCCGCTGCAGCAGTGGCAACCACTGTGCCGGCTCCTGCCTAGTCTGGCAGGGTGCCGAGAAAAAGCGCGGAGGAACGCCGCGAGAGCGTCCAGTTGGCTGAGTTGGCCACCCCCGGACCCGCAGTCGTTGCGGCGTTCGACAAATTTCGCCTGACCGCCACCGCCCCGGATCTTTGCCGCGCCGTCGGCGACGCTGCGTGGGAACGGTCATGGACCTGCCATCAACTGCCGATGGCCGATGGCGGGGAAGGAACCCTTGAGGTGCTAGCCACGCTCGGCGGGGTGATCCAGACCACGACCGTGTCCGGCCCACTGGGTGATCCGGTGCAGGCCACCTGGCTGCTTCGCGGCAGGACGGCATTCATCGAAATGGCGAAAGCGTCCGGACTGGCGCTGATTGGCGGACCATCTGGCAACCGGGCCCTCGACGCGTCGACCGCGGGCACAGGTGAATTGATGGTGGCCGCTCTCGGGGCGGGTGCGAAGCGGATCGTCGTGACCGTTGGAGGCTCGGCGACAACCGATGGCGGGTTCGGAGCGCTCCGCGCCATCGAGCCGCTTCCGCGTTTTCGCGGCATCGATCTTGTCGTGGCCTGTGACGTGGAGACCACGTTCCTCGACGCCGCCGCCGACTTCGGTCCCCAAAAGGGTGCGACCCCAGCTGAGGTGAACCTCCTCCGGCGCCGCCTGGAACGCCTGGCCGACATCTACTTCGACGAACGCGGCGTCGACGTTCGGGGCATCCGCGGTTCCGGGGCGGCCGGGGGACTTGCCGGTGGGCTGGTTTCCATCGGGGCCCGGATCGAGTCGGGCTTCTCGCTGATCGCCGACGAGGTGAACCTGGCCGAGGCGATCACGGCCGCAAAGCTTGTCATTACCGGCGAAGGGAAACTTGATGCCGAGTCGTTCAACGGAAAGGTCGTCGGCGGGGTGTGCGGCCTGGCCCGCGATGCGGGGGTGCCGGTTGTCATCGTTTGTGGTGTCGCGGAGGAAGGCTTCGCGGTGCCCGACGACTTCCGGATGACGATCCGGGAGATCGTCCCTTTGGGTGAGCGTTACGGCGCGGAACGGGCGTGGAACGAACCCGTGACGCTCGTTCGCGAGGAAGCGCTTCGCCTCCTCCTGGCCTGAGCCGCCTCCTCCTGGACTGAGCTCGTGGCATACCGGTGCATCGGCCGAGTACCGCCTTGTACCTTGTTTGCCATGTCGAAATCGACCCCGCCTGACCAAACCGGATCCCGCGAAGCGTTCCGATGACAGTCGTGGCCGTCGCGACCCGTTCGGGCATGGTCGAGAGCGAGTACCACGGCCATGTGGTCGTCGTGAATCCCGACGCATCAGTTCGATTGACCATAGGTGAACCCGGGAGAATCTTCTATCCACGATCGACCAACAAGCTGATGCAGGCCGCCACGATGGCCCGGCTCGGGCTGAAGCTGCCGGCGCGGTTGGCCGCACTCTCGGCCAGCAGCCATTCCGGAGAGGGCTTCCACCAGGCCGCGGTCGAGGAGATTCTGACTTCGGTCGGTCTGTCGGTCGACGATCTCGACAACACACCCGCGCTCCCGTACGACGAGGCGGTCGCCCGTCAGGTGCTTCGATCAGGCGGTTCTCCAACCCGGCTAGCCCAGAACTGCTCGGGTAAACACGCCGCTATGGTGGCCACCTGCGTGGTAAACGGGTGGCCGGTCGCCGGATATCTTGCGAACGATCATCCGCTGCAGAAGGCGATCACCGCCGACATCGTGAGTATGACCGGGGAGGCGGTCGACCGGATCGGTATCGACGGCTGCGGAGCCCCGGCACACGCGTTTTCACTCTTCGGTCTGGCCCGGGCCTACGGGCGAGCGCGTTCCTCCACCGATCCGGCCCATGGCATTGCCAACGCCATGATCGCCCACCCCGAGATCGTCGGCGGAACCCGACGCGATGTGACCCTCATGATGCAGAACCTGCCGACGATCCTCATCAAAGACGGAGCCGATGGCGTGATGGCCGCCGCGCTCGCCGACGGGACCGGAATCGCGCTGAAGATCGGAGACGGTGCCGCCCCGCCTCGCGTCGCCGTCCTTCTCCGCGTCCTCACCTTGCTCGGCATCGACGTGGCGGCCGCTGCTGCAGCGGCACCTCTGCCGGTGTTCGGCCACGGTCAGCCCGTCGGCCATGTCCGATGCGTCCTGTAGGCGCGAACGTCTGTTGCAGCGGGGTATCCGAATGCAAACCGCGCGCGCCGTCAAGCTGCAACAAGGCAGCCAAAGCGGAGGCAACCGGGACCTTCGGACCCTTTTTGGCACTCTCGACCGGAGATTGCCAACTAGCTCTGGAAATGGACTAACGTTGGCACTCGCACCTAACGAGTGCCAATTCCGTTCTCAGGTAGTCGTTCCGACTACCGAATCGCTCAACGTCAGCCAGCACGAAACGAAGGAGAAACTATGGCGAAGATGATTTCGTTCGACGAAGAAGCCCGCCGCGCGCTCGAAAAGGGCATGCAGCAGCTCGTCGATGCAGTCAAGGTCACGCTCGGTCCGAAGGGCCGCAACGTCGTTCTCGAAAAGAAGTGGGGTGCTCCCACGATCACCAACGACGGTGTGTCGATCGCAAAAGAGATCGATCTTGAAGACCCTTACGAAAGGATCGGCGCCGAGCTGGTCAAAGAAGTCGCGAAGAAGACCGACGACGTGGCCGGCGACGGCACCACGACCGCGACGGTTCTCGCCGGAGCGATGGTCCGTGAGGGACTGCGCAACGTGGCCGCCGGAGCAAATCCGCTGAGCCTCAAGCGTGGTATCGAAGCTGGAGTTGAGGCGGCAGTGGCCGCCATCCACGCCATCAGCGAATCGGTCGACGGCTCGAAGGAAAAGATCGCCCAGGTGGCGAGCATCTCCGCCGCCGACACCGAGATCGGTGGGCTCATTTCCGAGGCCATCGACAAGGTCGGCAAAGACGGCGTAATAACCGTCGAAGAGAGCCAGACGTTCGGCATGACGATGGACCTCGTTGAAGGAATGCGCTTCGACAAGGGCTACATTTCGCCGTACTTTGCGACCGACATGGAGCGGATGGAAGCGTCGCTCGAGGATCCGTTCCTTCTGCTGGTGAGCGGCAAGATCTCGGCCGTCCGTGACATGCTGCCCGTCCTTGAGAAGGTCATGCAGTCGGGCAAGCCGCTCGTGATCATCGCCGAAGACGTTGAAGGCGAAGCACTGGCGACTCTCGTCGTCAACAAGATCCGCGGCACGTTCAAGAGCGTTGCCATCAAGGCTCCGGGCTTCGGCGAGCGCCGCAAGGCAATGCTGCAGGACCTGGCGATCCTCACCGGCGCACAGGTCATCTCCGAAGAAGTCGGCCTCAAGCTCGAAAACGCCACGATGGACCTCCTCGGTCGGGCTCGCAAGGTGGTCATCACCAAAGATGAAACCACCATCGTTGAGGGTGCGGGAGCACCCGACGACGTCAAGGGCCGCATAGCCCAGATCAAGGCCGAAATCGAGAACACCGATTCCGACTACGACCGCGAGAAACTTCAGGAGCGCCTCGCCAAGTTGTCGGGTGGCGTTGCCGTCATCAAGGTTGGCGCCGCTACTGAGGTCGAACTCAAAGAGAAGAAGCACCGCATCGAAGACGCCGTCTCCACCACGAAGGCCGCAGTCGAAGAAGGCGTTGTGCCCGGTGGTGGCGTTGCCCTCCTCCGTGCCCAGGCTGCCATCCTCAAGGTTGCGGCGTCGCTCACCGGCGACGAAGCCACCGGAGCCCGCATCGTGGCAAAGGCCGTCGAGGAGCCCCTCAAGCAGATCGCAATCAACGCCGGAATGGAAGGCGGTGTAGTGATTGAGAAGGTTCGCTCGCTCACCAACCCCAATGAGGGCCTCAACGCTGCGACGGGTGTCTATGAAGACCTCGTGGCCGCCGGTGTCATCGATGCCGGCAAGGTCACCCGTTCCGCTCTGCAAAACGCTGCTTCGATTGCGGCCCTCTTCCTCACAACCGAGGCCGTCATCGTCGACAAGCCGGAGAAAGACGCCGGTGGCGGCATGCCAGGCGGCATGGACGACTACTAGATCACGTAGTAGATCGGCTGGACCACCATCGGGGAGCCGGCAACGGTTCAGCGCCGATGAGTTGTACAACCAGTGAAAGGAGGGGAGCTTCTGCTCCCCTCCTTTGCTTTGCGTAGAGGGTTCGTGGGCCCGGCCGGCTCAGTTACCAGTGCCTCTTCGGGTAGGAGACCGTGACGCCGAGCGCTCCCGCAATCCAATATTCGTCCTCGACATGCAACGCACTTCCGCTTCAGTGAACTAGGTCTACGTAGTACCTTGTTATGCCTACTTACTATGGTCCTTGCCTCCGCCGCCGGAAACGGGGAGAGTTGCTGCATGTTGCGCCGCACACCAAGTCCTCCATCGGTTCGCGACCGGAAGCTCACCCGATTCGCAGCCACGGCGATCGTTGGCCTCGTCGCCGTGTCGCTGTCGTCGACGCTCACGTCCGAGGCAACGGCAGCAACGTCGTCGTCATCCAAGGCTAAGAAGGTCACGACGACCACAAGGAAGCGGGTTGTCCGAACGACGACGACCAGGCGTCGAGCCGTTGGAACAACAGCCACGACTCCATCAACGATTCCATCGACGACACAGGCGCTTCCAACCGTCGCCACGGCGGCTCCCACCCAGGCAACACTGCCGACTACAAGCACAACCACCACCACGACGGCACCTGCCTTCGACTTCGACGTTCTCGTGCCAACACCGGCCCAATCGGTGGCCGCGGGTTCGTCGGCTTCGTTTGTCGTGATCGTCGCGACGAAGGCGCCTTCCACGCCGCGGGCCGTCACCTTCATTGCGACCGGTATACCGGAAGGCGCCAACGCGACACTCTCGCCCAACCCCACGTCCTCGGGCGCCGAATTCCGGGTCAACGTCGGGGCCAATGTGGCGGTCGGGACATATACGATCCGTCTCATCGGTTCGGCCGCCAACGTGTCTAAGACGACCAACGTCTTCATCAGCGTGACCGCCGCGACGGGCGCAAGCACCTCAACAACGACAACGACGACAACCAAGCCCGGGCCTACCACAAGCACGATCGTCGTGGGCGTTGGCGCTTCGACCTTCGCGGTCGCCGTCAGCACGGAGAACAACCGGCTCCGTAGCGGCAATACGGTCTCGTACTTCATTCGGATCATCTACGCGAGCGGTTTCTCGACTCCCGCCGCTCTCCAGGTCAACGGACTTCCGAACGGAGTGTCAGGTGGCTTCAGTGCCATGTCGACCGAAGGTACGGCGACGCTGTTCGTCAGCTCGACCGTGGCGATTGTCCCGGGCACCTACACCTTCAACGTGACGGCCGCCGCCGGTTCGTATCAGCAGTTCATTCCGGTAACGCTCATTATCGAGTAGCCGAGTAGCCGAGCAGATGCCAGAACAAGCGGTCGAGCAGACAACCACCCACCATAGGTCCAGCTCAGTTCGCGTGCGACCGGCGCCGACGTATCCGCACCAGACCGCTCACGCCGACGGCAATGGTAGCGACCACCGCACCACCGAGCACCGGAGTCGCCAACCCACCTCCGGTCTGATCTGACGGCGAGTTCCTTCGGAGGGCCTGTTGTCGCGTGGGTGGCTGCGATGCCGGTGCCGCGGCGTCGCCGAACGTCGTTTCAACGGGCTCGGCGACCGACCCGGACGTTGCCTTGATCACCGGTGTATCGGCAACCCCCCCGGCCGGATCGGAACTGTCAAACCCCAGGGTGTCATCGGGAGCGAAGTCAGCTGCACTATCACCCGAGCGGAGAATATCGGACTGCGCCGAGAGAAGGTCAGCGGTATCGCCAGGCTCGTCGGTCGTGCCTCCGACCGATTTGCGTCCGATCACAGGAACACGAGGTCCGACAGGTCCGGCAGTCCGACCCTCTACGGCCGCTGACAACGGGTCAGCGTTCAACACCGGGTCCGACGACCCCGACACCTCGGTCGACGACCCCGGGCCGAAGGTGAAGAACGTCGATTTGAGTCCGAGTGCGGCGTCGAAGCTCGGGCCCCGGATGTTGAGTGTCCCGACGCTTCCATAGAGCGACACGGTGAGTGCGCGCCCCGACGCGCCGACCTCGGTGATCGCAATGCCACTCGGCGAGCCTCGATACCCGACCCGTCGGGCAATGTCGCCCAAGGTCGTGGTGACCGTCCACGCCTTGAGGTCACCGGTCGGGTACGCCCCGGCCCGCAAATACGGGATCTCGACATCGCCCCCGAATGCTTCCGCCGGGGTGGCGATCGTGCCACCGCCGCTGGCGCTGTAGAACGCGGCGATCAGCTTGCCCGCATACACGAGAACTTTGGATCGAGTCGACTCCACCGCGTGATCCATGGCCGGGTACTCCGCTTGAGCGCCGAGGTAGACCTGGCACCGCTGGGTCGGGCATATCTCACCCGAAGCGGCCATGTAACGCAAGGCGTACGTTCGCGCGGCGATCGCCTGGGCCTCCAGTGTGGCCGCTGGCCAAGAGGGGGTCAGTATCTCTCCCATCCCTCGCAGGTAGTCCTCGATGTCGATCTCATTCACGACGCGCACGGCCCCACTGACCAGGCTCAGTTCGAGCGTTCCCCGGTAACGGCGACCACCAAAGCCCACCGTCGTCGAACTCGACGCATCGAGGGTGGTCGCCCGCACCGAAACTCCGCTGGCCGTCGCCGACTTGCTAATCGAGCGCTCGTTCCGTCCGGGAGCCCCTCCAGGCGAGGCTGATCCAGCCTCGGGCTGCGACAACGCATCGCTACCCGGGGTGCTTTCGATCGGAGCAACAATCGTGGGCTCGGCCTCCGGCGCCGGTGGTTCGGTCGTGGGCGCAACGGTGGGCGGAATCGTTGTCGTCGTGGTCGTGAGGGGAATCACTCCGGGGTCGGTCGTCTGAAAGGACGACAGCCCAACGGAGAATCCGCGTTGTCCCACTGCGCCGACACGGACCGGATTCTTTGTCGCCCCTCCCGCCCCGGAACCGGACACGGGCGGTGCTGCCTCGGTCGACAACGTGGCGACCACCTCCCCCTCACGCACCGTGACCGCTACCGTATGACCGGCCGGTACCCGGGCCCCGCCGATGGTGCCCCCCAAGGGAAAGGCCAAAGTGAAATTCGCTCCCGCCCCGAGGGGGACGCGGACGGTTCCACCCTTCTTGGCCAGAATCGCTCCCGGAAAGAAGACGCGGAGGATGTCAGTGGCGGATCGGCCACTCAGGCCGAGCCAGTAGGCACCGTCCTGGGCCATTCCCACTCCATGCCCGAACCCCCGACCTTCGATCACGATGACCGAGTCTGCCGCAGGCATGGCCAGGACCGGAGTCGCACCCAGGAGCCATGCGAGGGCCATAAGCGGGGCAACCCGGCTCAGCGAACAACGGAGCCGATGTCGCTGCCGAAGGGCCGCCTGAACCGGTCGTGCACCGGGTACCGAACTTCGTGGTCGCAACTGCACCGGTCAATTCTTACGCAGATAGCAATCACAGCCGAAAAAGCGCCCGGCGCTAGCTTTCCCGGAACAACGGAGTGCCGAAACTACACTCGCTCCATCGAGTCATCTTCGACGCCGATGAAACAGGAGATCCCATGCCCGAGTCACTGTCACCCGCCGTTGGTTGGGGAGTGCTTCATCTGTTTTTTGAAGCCGACCAGTTCGTCGACGCCGAAGCCCTCGTCGCCGCGGTTGCACGCTGCCAAGCCGACGGCCACCAGGTGATCACCTTCGCTGTCCTCGGGCACAAGGGCGATATCGGCGTGATGGCACTCGGTCCTGATCTTTGGCGCCTTCGCAGGCTCCAGACAGATCTTCAACGGACCGGTCTGTCGCTCATCGATTCCTATGTGTCGATGACCGAGGTTTCGGAGTACGCCAAGGGGATTCCCGAGGAAATGCTGAAGGCTCGACTCTATCCGGTGCTGCCCCCCGAAGGAATGCGCGCATATTGTTTTTATCCGATGTCGAAACGTCGCGGAGTCGGCGACGCCGACGTCAACTGGTTCACGCTTCCCTTCGAAGATCGCAAAGCGCTGATGCACGAGCACGGCGTGTCGGGTCGAAAGTTTGCCGGTCGAATCGTGCAGCTGATCACCGGGTCCGCCGGCATCGACGACTTCGAATGGGGCGTCACCCTGTTTGCGAAGGATCCGGCCGACCTCAAGGAAGTCGTGTACACGATGCGTTTCGATGAAGCTTCGGCAAAGTACGCCGAGTTTGGGCCGTTCATCACCGGACTCATTGCACCGGTCGATGAACTCGTCGGCCAGCTGGTCGGATAGTGCCCATGATTCATGGCACCCGACACGCATGACAACCGACACGGCACTTCGACACGCATGACACCCGACACGCATGGCACCCGACACGCATGACGCCCGACACGGACGGAACCGTTCCGGAGATCGATGTTTCCGCCTACGGAAGAACCCTGGTCGACAGCGTCATTTCCGCATTGCCGACGTGGAGCCGAGAGGTGCTCAACACCCGGGTCGGCCCGACATCCGAGGCGAGTGATTCCGAGGTCTTAGGTTTGCTTGTGAACTGGATCGAAGCTCCGCTCACCGATCTGTTGACGGCCGACATCGACGCGCAGCGTGAGTCACCCCTGGCACTCCTACGCGCGCTTATTACTCCGCTGACAGACATACTCCGCTCTCTCGGAGCCACCGACGTTGAGCGCGACCCCTATGACAAGGAAGCGTTTCCGAACGATGTCTACGCGCTCGGCCCCAGGGCTTGGAGCGACTTTGGCGAATCCGTCGGCGACGCTGGTCTCCGCTGGGGGGCGGCCAAAGCAATGGCTCACCGTCGACGCCATGCGACGCCCAACCCGACGAAATCAGCCCGTCGCTGATGGTCCGTCGCTGAAATGCCGGGATGGTGTGCGTTGAATGTCGAGGACGAAGAAAACCCGGTTCACAGGCAGGTTTCGCCGCTCACGACGTTCAAGGTATTTCTGCGAAGGTGCGCTAGCAAGCTACTCGCGCTTGTCTTCGCCTTCGACCTGCCAGCCGACGCCGCTGATGGCACGCTTCTCAAAGAAGATGCAGTTGTCGGGACAGTCGAAGGGGACGGACTGGGCCATGTCGAGTCGACACCGTTCCACCGATCCGGCCGGAGTGGACCTGGACGAGTAGTGACGACAATCAGACCGAACCGACATCCTGTCAGCGTAGGTGCTCCGTACAGAGTCGCGTGCGCGCGATCAAGCTCTGACCTCGCGCAAAGGCGCTGCCGTCTCGGTAGGGTGGAGGGATGGAACGCCCCGACACGCCTGAGCCGTTGACCACTCCCGACGTCGGCCACCGCGACCTGGTGCGTTGGAGCGAGAGTCTCGCCGGGATCGCCCGCACCGGGCTCGGGTTCACGCAGAGCCGGTACGAGCGCGAGCGTTACGAGGAGATCCTGCACGTCGCGGCCGACATGCGCCTGGCTGCTTCGGCGGGCGATGCCCCGGGCCATGGATCCCTCGACGAACTGCGTGCGGAATGGATGAAGAGTGTTGGGCTGGGCGTGCCCGGTTATGTGACACCGAAGGTTGCCATCGGCGCAGTCGTCGGTAACGAACGGGATGAGATTCTTCTCATCCAACGGTCCGACTCCGGACACTGGCTCTATCCAACGGGTTGGGCCGACATTGGCTACTCCCCCGCCGAGGTCGCGGTGAAGGAGGTTCACGAGGAAACCGGTATCGAATGCGAAGCTCTACAAATCCTCGGTGTGCTCGATGGCATGAGGCTCGGTTTCACCACCGTGCCGCTGTACTCGATTGTCTTCCACTGCCGGGCCACCGGCGGCTCGTTGAATCCCCACCCGCTTGAGGTGAACGACGTTGGTTGGTTTGCTCAGGACGCCTTGCCGTCACCGATCGTTTCGGTTGAGCGATGGGGACCCCAAGCGTTCGCTGCGATCAAGGGTCAACCCATCCAGGCCACGTTCGATCCTCCCAGGGACCCCGTGTGGAGAGCTGAGTAGCCGACCAGCGAGGACCGGGAAAGCGCCATCGAGGTCCCGGCGCACGGGCTGGGATCGACGCACAAACGGCTGCGACCGCTCCACTCGTTGAAAGCGGGAAACCCAAATCAATTCGACGTTGACGAATCGTCTACGGCTACGCCGGTAGCGTGCACATGTGCAACGTCGACGAGCGCTCCTCTCCGTGTATGACAAGACCGGCCTACCCGCGTTCGCCAAGACACTGGTGGAGGTGGGATTCGAACTCGTTTCAAGCGGGGGGACATCGGTTGCACTCGCAGCCGCCGGGATTCCACACATCAGCGTCGATGAGGTGACCGGGTTTCCTGAAATGCTCGATGGTCGGGTCAAGACGCTGCACCCGCGCATCCACGGCGGAATCCTGGCCGACCGGTCAAAGCCCGAACACCTCACCACGATCGCCGAACACGACATCACGCCGATCGACCTCGTCGTGTGCAATCTCTATCCCTTCTCATCGAAGCCGAGTATCGAGCTCATCGACATTGGCGGCCCCTCAATGGTGCGATCAGCCGCGAAGAACCATGAATCCGTCGCCGTCATCGTTTCTCCTTCCGACTACGACGGCGTGGCCGACGAGCTTCGCCACAACGGCCGGGTGCTCGCACAAACGCGTCATCGTCTCGCTGCGTTGGCGTTTGCACACACGGCCGACTACGACACAACCATCGCCAAATGGTTCGCCGAAGAGCTTGCGGTCGAGCCGGGTTCAGTCTCCGAAGCACTTCCCGAGAGACTCACGATCGTGGCGGATCGGGCCGAGATCCTGCGATACGGCGAAAACCCGCATCAGCGCGGTGCCCGATACCGGATCCGCGACGAACGGAGCTGGTGGGACCACGCAGTGCGACTCGGTGGCAAGGAGCTCAGCTATCTGAACGTTTATGACGCGGATGCGGCTTGGCGCCTCGTTCACGAGATGGGCGATCATCCTGCCGTGGCGATCATCAAGCATGCGAACCCCTGCGGTGCCGCCATTGCATCGACGGCGCTAACCGCGTACCAACTGGCGCACCGATGCGATCCGGTCTCGGCCTTCGGAGGGGTTGTGGCGGTGAATCGTCGCGTCGATGACGATCTGGCGGGCGAACTCGTCGACATATTCACCGAAGTGGTAGTGGCGCCGTCGTTCAGTTCGCGAGCGCTCGACATATTGCGCACGAAGAAGGCTCTACGCATTCTTGAGGCGCCGGCCCCGGGTCACAACACGCACATGATCCGTAGCATCGATGGCGGCCTCATCGTGCAAGACGCCGACTCCGTTCGCGCCGAGATCGAGGCGCGCCTGGGCTGGGAAGTCGTGACCGAGGCAGCTCCGACCGAGTCGCAGTGGCGTGACCTCGAGTTCGCATGGGCCGTTTGCGCGCACGTATCGTCCAACGCGATCGTGCTCGCGGAAGGTGGGCAGGCGCTAGGAATCGGCGCGGGCCAGCAGAGCCGGGTCGATTCGGCCCAGATCGCAGTTCGCAAAGCCGACGGTCGAGCACAGGGTGGTGTGGCGGCCAGCGATGCGTTCTTCCCGTTCCGCGACGGGCTCGACCTCGTCGCTTCCGCCGGTGTGCGGGCGGTGATTCAACCCGGAGGTTCCATGCGCGATCCCGAGGTGATTGAGGCGGCGAACGGGCACGGCGTCGCCATGGTGTTCACCGGCCGCCGCCACTTCCGCCACTGACCTTTCACGCGCCAGAGGCACCTTGGTGCTCAACCAGCACAACGGCGGTTCCCTGCACGACGCGCTCACCCTCGCGTTCGAGCCAGATCTCACACACCGCCCGCACCCCGTTCACGCCGTCAGCCGACGCCTCCGCTTCGATCAGTTCGACCACCCTCCCCCTGGCGACAACATGGTCTCCGTCGAGAACCGGACGTCCGAACGTGACCGTCAAGCGGCGGACGCAGCTCGCACCGGCCCAGGCCAGCAACATGTTGACGAGGTATCCCAGGTTGAGCGGGCCCTGATTGATCACGCGTCCCCCAAGCCCGAGGCGCTCGTTCGCGGCACGGTCCCAGTGCACGGGATAGGGATCCCGAAGGATCGCAGCCATGGTCTTCATACGCGCGGGATCAACGCTCGGCATTTCCCATGGGGGAATCTCATCGCCGACGTGAACAATCATGCGTCTCTCCGGAATCGCCAGCGGTTGGTGATCCTCGCCACCAGCCCGTCACGATCGAAGAGCTCTATGGAAAACGCCACCCGATCGACAACTCCGCCCGACCCATCCCCGCCGGTCGTGCGTTCGGCCTCGACAATTCCGCCTTCCATTCGGTACCTCACGTGTTCCCGTAGAGGCTGCATGTACTCCCAGTCGTAGCTTTCCAGCCCCACCGATCCAGCGCCGGTCGCCCCGCCCAGCCGGAAAAGCTCGGTGATACTTGTGCCGGCGCCCAGGATCGGGGCGTGGAACAGCACGACCGGGTGGGCGAGCCCGTCGGGTAGCGGCTCACGGCCCGTGCAATCCGTCAGCAACCAGTTCTCCCAGCGCTCGATGGTGTACGAACCACCCGCGAAGCGATGTCCGACGAGCGCGTGCAGTTCGGCTTCAGTCATGGTGCTACTGGGGCAGGGGTGACGGAATTCGATCGGGAATTCGATCGGGAATTCGGCATCGGGCGAAACTGACCGACAAGCCAGTTCAACGCAAAGAGTGTCACGTGACCAACCCTATGTGGTTTGTAGGGCGAGGTCGCAGTCAGACCCGCCAAACCAGGTCACAGTCGTCGGAACGGGTGCACCGCCCGATTTTGCCCGTCGACGGTGGCGTGCGAAGGTACGCCGATGAAATTCGGACTCGCATTCGCCAGCAGCATCGGAATCGAAGGCCCTGAGGCGCTGGAGCTGTGCCGTGAGGCCGAGGCCCTCGGCTTCGATTCGGTATGGGGCGGCGAGCACGTGATTCTGCCGACGACGATTGATTCGACGTATCCCTACACTGTTGACGGGAAGATCCCAGCGTTGCCCGACACGCCGATTCCCGACCCACTCATCTGGCTGGCCTTCGTCGCCGCGGCGGCACCGACGCTTCGGCTCGGCACGTGCATCCTGATCGTCCCGCAACGCAACCCACTCGTGTTAGCCAAAGAACTCGCCACCCTGGATCGGCTGAGCGGAGGTCGGGTCGAGCTGGGAATCGGAGTCGGCTGGATGCGCGAGGAGTTCGACTCCCTCGGCGTTCCATGGGACCGGCGAGGGGCCCGCAACGACGAGTACATCGCCGCAATGCAGGCCCTGTGGGCCGGACCGCACGCGGAATTCCATGGCGAGTTCGTCGACTTCGCCCCAGCAACCTGTAGTCCCCGTCCCGTCCAGAAGAAGATTCCCATCCATGTCGGTGGCGATACGCCGGTGGCGTTGCGGCGGACCGTTCGCATTGCCGACGGCTACTTCCCCGGTGAAGGCGACGCAACCCGCCTGGCCGAACTGATCGGTCGGCTCCACCGCACCGCGGTCGAGCGCGACCGCGATCCGAAGACGATCGAGATCAACGCGATATTCGCCGGGTTCGCTGACCCAGCCGGGAGCGCGGAGAAGTTCGTCGAGATCGGTGTCGATCGGGCCATGGTCCCGGCGTTCGCGTTTGCCGGGCCGGGTGGGCTTGACCGAATGCGCGGCTTCGCCGAAAAGGTCATGCCCAGAGCGGGTCGTTGACCCGTCGCCCCTTTACACGCTGCTTCGCAGGTGACAGCACACCAATTGTCGATCAGGGTTCTGTTTCGAGGAACGAACTCAGTTCGCGCTGCGCGGCTTTCGTTCAAGCAGCTTTGCCCCTTCGTCAAAGTCGGCCGGCTCCAGCCGCGTGAGGTCATCACGGTTGAGTTTGTCGATCACGTTGGTATCGATGGTCGACGCACCGGTTCCGTTGCCGGAAAGTCTGAGCGCCTGCCGGTTCAGAGACTGCTCGAACAGGTTCCTGGCGTAGCGGGCGTTGCCAAAGCCCTCGGTTCGCGCCACCCGCAGGAACAGATGCGTCAGCGCCCGACGTGATCCTTCGCCGAGCGTGTAGTCGGCATCTCTCACCAGTTTCTCCATAATCGCGACAAGCTCCTCTGCGGTGTAATCGGGGAAGGTGATCTCGCGGGAGAACCGCGAACGCAGGCCGGGGTTGGAGTTGAGGAACGTGTTCATCAACTTCGGATACCCGGCGACGATCACGACCAACCGACCACGGTGGTCTTCCATTCGCTTGAGGAGGGTCTCGATGGCTTCCCCGCCGAAGTCGAGCCCGCCGATATTCGGGGGCGACAGTGCATAGGCCTCGTCGATGAAGAGCACGCCGTCGAGCGCCCGCTTGATGACCCGGTTCGTCTTCATGGCGGTGTGCCCGACGAACTGACCGACGAGCCCGGCCCGGTCGACTTCGACGATGTGACCGCGCTTCAGAAGACCGATCGAGCCGTACATTTCGCCGAGCAGCCGGGCCATCGTCGTCTTGCCGGTACCCGGATTTCCGAGGAAGGCGAGGTGCTGGCTGGTCGGAACATCGGCGAGCCCGTGTTCGCGTCGTTGCGCTTGGATTTCCAGGAACGCAACGATCGAACTCACCTGCTCCTTCACCGACTCCAGCCCGGCCAGGGCGTCGAGATCCGACTTCACCTCAGCGAGCGGGCGGGGTGCTGCGGCCGCCAACCCGGTTGGAATCCCTCCGCGTCGCTGTTCGACTGTTCGGTCGGCGGTGCGCCGCACCTGCTCGCCGACCTCCTTGAGCTTCTTGCGGATATCTTCGGGTCGCCGCAGCATGCCCAAGACCCTACCGGCGCCGGACGACCATTCCTACACATACCGCCGCTTTCCCCTAGGCCGGGCGGGCGGAGGGCGGACGGAGGGCGGACGAGCGGGCGGACGATCACGGTGGCTCGCCGCCATTGGGCAAGCCACCTCCTGCGACCCTAGATTGTGACCATGACCAAGTCCCCCGTACATGTCACCGTGACCGGCGCTGCCGGGCAGATCGGTTACTCACTGTTGTTCCGCATCGCCTCCGGCGCGCTTCTCGGGCCAGATCAGCCCGTCGTGCTGCGTCTCCTTGAAGTTGAGCCGGCCATGAAGGCACTCGATGGTGTGTGCATGGAGCTCGACGACTGCGCGTTCCCCCTACTGGCCGACATGGTTCCGACCAGCGATCTCAAGACCGCGTTCTCCGGCACCAGCTGGGGCCTGCTCGTCGGTGCCATGCCCCGCAAAGCCGGCATGGAGCGCGGCGACCTTCTTAGCGCCAACGGCGGAATCTTCAAACCGCAAGGGCAGGCCATCGCCGCCAACGCAGCGAGCGACGTGCGCATCGTCGTTGTCGGCAACCCGTGCAACACCAACTGCCTGATCGCCCGCTCAAACGCCAAGGAAATCCCGGCCGACCGCTGGTTCGCCATGACCCGTCTCGACCAGAACCGGGCCAAGGCGCAGCTGGCCAAGAAGGCCGGCGTTTCGATCACCGACGTCAAGCACGTCACCATCTGGGGTAACCACTCCGCCACGCAGTACCCCGACGCCCGCAATGCGATGATCAACGGCAAACCCGTCTTCGACATGATCAGCGATCACGAGTGGCTCGACAACGCGTTCATCTCGACCGTGCAAAAGCGCGGTGCGGCGATCATCGAAGCCCGTGGTCTGTCGTCGGCCGCCTCGGCCGCGAACGCAGCAATCGATTCGGTGACGAGCATTTGGAACCCGACGGCACCCGACGACGTTGCATCGTTGGCCGTCATCAGCCGCGGCGAATACGGCGTTCCGGAAGGCCTGCAGTTCGGCTTCCCGATCGTCTCCGACGGTTCGTCCTGGAAGATCAAGGAAGGCCTGCCCATCGACGACTTCGCCAAGGGCAAGATCGCCATTACCACGAAGGAACTCCAGGAGGAGCTGGAGGAGGTTACGGCCCTCGGCCTGCTCTGAACTTCCTTTCCGATATGTGAACAGAAGCCGTCTGCCCGACCGAACGGTCCGGGGAGGCGGCCTCTTTCGTTCTGGCGAAAGCTACGCGTGCATATCAGTGTAGCCAGTGAAACCGCTCGGTTGGTGTTGGCCCGTGATCAGCATTTCAAGAATGCCCATGCCGACCGTGCCGTCTGATCGGGTGGCCTCGGCCAGAATCTGCACGTGGTTGTAGAGCGGGTTTTTCTCGTCGACGTCGGCGGTGACGAACTCGTCGTGGGTGCGTTCGTCGGGCCCGACGAACGCACCGTGGCACCAAGTGGGATGCGAGTAACCGACGCCCATCATATAGAACGTGTTAAGCGCGCGTAGTTTTATGGAATAAGGAGCGCCCCCGCTTGGCGCAACATGAATCACGAAGTTGTCAGCATGCCTCGTGTTCGGTCGCCAATCGACTTCGTAGGTGTGCTTACTTTCACTGACCGGAAGTGCCGCAGGATCGTCACCGACGGGAGCCGATGACATGTTCTCGTGCCATCGCGATCCGTCCGAATTCTCGTTGACGTCGAAGATCACGTTGAGGTCGGGAAAGTTCAAGGGCGCCCAAAGCCAGTAGTACCCGATCGTCGCCGGTCCGTCGGGGGCCGCCGGGTTCGGATCGCGTTGACCGACCGGTCGGATACCCCATGACCGGTCACGGGTGCCGAGCCAACTGTCGGGCGTTACCTCGATCCTGCGGTCCGGCGTCTCGATCCAACCCGTCCATGTTCCGTTCTGGGTCATGCGGGTGTAATCCATCGCGGTCAGATGACCCCAACCATACCGAAAGTGGGGTTCCTCAAATGCCGGGCCGCGCGCGGCGAACAGCAACTCGGCCCGCACCCCGGCTTCGGGCGCGTCGACGAGAACCCGAAGTTGCCGTAGCGGCTTTACGATTTGCACTGTGACGGGTCCGGCGGTCAGGTTCATCCGCTCCTCACCCATGATGCGACTGCCGCGTACGTTGCGCTGGACTCCGTCGCTCACGATACTGAAGGCGCCATCAGTAACGTTGCGCCCAGGATAGGTGCCGAAGGCGACAGCAAAGTACGTTGCCCCTGGTTCCGCTCCAGCACTTGGGTACCCGCAGAAGAAGAAGCGGTCGTAGAGATTCCGATCGGTTCCGGGGTCGCGGAACGGACGGGAGGTCTGATGGAGCGGGTAGTCGTCAGAGGCCGAGATCACCAGTCTGTTCTACCGCACAACCCCATGACCTTACGACTCCGGAACCGTTCGTATCCCAGACCGATCAGGACAGATACGAACATTCTCGCAGCGTGTCGGCTTCCGTCGTGAGACCGGCACGCTGCATGGTTTGATGATGAACGCTGCGGGCACTTCGCACCGTGATCTGCATTACACAACCGAAATTTTTTTTGCGGTGTCCCAACTACCCTGGCCCCGTGTCATCTGCTTCCAAACCTGTTGCGTCGGGCGACGAGCGTCGCCATCCAGCCACCAGAGACCCGTGGTGGGGAGAAACGTGGGGGTTCGAGTTCGGATCCCCCGATGCGACCCTCGGGGGCTTCGTCCAGATCATCGTGTATCCGCGCCGCAACGTTGCCTGGTTCTGGGCCGCCGTCGTCGGTGAGGGACGCAGGTACGTTCTCTGCCGCGATGACGACGTCACGCCGCCGACCAATCCCGACGTCCTTGAAGTACGCGGGGTAAGCCTATGGTCGCACGCGATCTGTGAGACACCGCTCGAACACTGGACGGTCGCCATGGAGGCCTACGCCGTCGAATTGGACGATCCCTTCGATGCATGGCGGGGTGAACGGGGAGATCGCACAGGGCTGGCGTTCGACCTCGAGTGGGAAAGTCTCAATTCGTCACCCGTCTGGGCGCATACGAACGACGGTGTGGAGCGCTACGACGTCCCGTGCGAGGTGCATGGCGTGCTGCAGATCGGTGACGAGACGCTGACCGTCGCGTACGAAGGCTGGCGCCAACACTCCTGGGGCCGGCTCGACTGGTCAGATGCCATGCTGGCCGGGGTCCGAGCCAACGGAACCGGCCGTCGGCCACGGTCGGAGTGGACGGACTCCGTCACCACCGCCAGCGCCGGTGCGGCCGCTGCCGCCCCTGACTGGGAAATTGCCGGGCCAATGGTTGGGCGACACGCGGTTGCGCACGCCCCGTTCCTGTCCCAGGGGCCCAGTGCTCACGTGGTGCCGATTCTTCGAACGTTCGACCGGGTCATCAGCGACGGGCATGACGCGCCCGGGTGGCGGGAACAGCTCGGCGAACGCCGGTAACGGGCCCCTTCGCACGGAAACGGTCAGGGCAGAAACGATCAGCGCAGAACGATCAGCGCAGAACAACCAGCGTCAACGGTCGAAGGGATCGCCAGGGTCCTTTTCGAACCGGTCGAGATCGGGACGGTACCTACCATACGGATCTCCGTCGGTTCGATCAGTCGGCCCGCTCGGCTCTGCGCCGTTGCCCGAAGAACGGAACCAGGGTGCCCTCGGAGGGCTCCAGCGGTTGCCACTCGGCTCGTCATCGCTTGGACCCCCGCCACCGGCAGCGGAACCAGCCGGGGCGGGGCGGACCGACTTCTTTGCACCGGCGGCCGACCGGAGGCCGAGCTCTCGGACCGCCTCGCCGAGTGTCGCGACGCGCAACAAGATGATCGGGCCATCGAAGTCAGGGGTCGACGCCGGTACGATCGCGGTGACGAATCCCAGACGGGCCGCTTCCGAAAGTCGCCGGGTCATGTGGCTCACCGATCGGACCTCACCGGCCAGGCCCACTTCGCCGATCGCCACGACATCTGACGGAACCACTACTTCACTGTGAGCCGACGCGAGCGCGAGGGCGAGCGCCAGATCGGCAGCCGGTTCGGTGAGGCGTACACCTCCGACTACAGATGCAAACACGTCACACCATGACAGAACGGTCTGTGCACGTTGGGCCAGGACTGCAAGCAGCAGCGCCACGCGGTTTCCGTCGACCCCGGTCGCTGTGCGACGTGGGTTGGGCGAGGTCGTAGGCGTGACGAGCGCCTGCGTTTCGACGAGCAGTGGGCGCTGACCTTCCATCGTGCACGCCACGACGGAGCCTGACGCACCGTGTTTGCGGTCCCCCAGCAACAGTGCTCCGGGGTCGGCGACCCCGATCAGGCCGGCTTCGACCATTTCGAATATACCGAGTTCACCGGTCGCCCCGAAACGGTGCTTCACCGCTCGCAGCAGGCGAAGAGCATGATGGCGGTCACCCTCGAACGAAAGCACCGTGTCAACAACGTGCTCAAGCACCCGGGGTCCGGCCAGCGAACCTTCCTTGGTGACGTGCCCAACGAGAATGACGGTGATGTCTTTCTCCTTCGCCATCCGAACCAGGGCGTTGGCACACTCGCGAACCTGGCCGACGCTACCCGGACTGGACGCCAGGGCAGGATCGGCGATCGTCTGAATCGAGTCGACAACAACGATGTCAGGCATGACGGCGTCGATGTGACCGAACAACGATGCCAGGTTGTTTTCGGCCGCAAGAAACACGAGGGGATGAAGCGCGTCGAGCCGCTCGGCTCGGAGTCTGACCTGCTGACGCGACTCCTCGCCGGAGGCCAGAAGACACCTGGCGCCGGCGCGGGCCAACGAAGCCAGCAACTGCAGGAGCAATGTGGACTTACCAATTCCGGGTTCGCCACCCACGAGCGTGACCGACCCCGGCACCAGCCCACCGCCCAGGACCCGGTCGAGCTCGGAGATCCCGGTCGGACGACTGGCCCATTCGCTCGGGTCGACATCGGTGATTGCTATCGCCGGTTCGACCGGACGCACAGAAAGCGTCGCAACGGCCGGGCCGTCGAGTTCTTCGTGCATGGTGTTCCACTCGCCACACGACCCGCAGCGACCGGCCCACTTCGCCGCCCCCGCACCACAAGAAGTGCAGCGGAAGATTGTTCGGACCTTACTCATAACGGCGCCCCCAACTCATAACGGCGCCCCCAACTCATAACGGCGCCCCCAACTCATAACGGCGCCCCCAACTCATAACGGCACGTCCAACTCATACCGGCACGCCCAACTGCTGAGCGTTGCGCCGTTTATGCGCGGCCAGGAGTAAGACCAGTCCGACGAACGAGACAACGACCGCGGCCAAACCGACAAGCGCTTCGTAGGCAAACCGCCTTGCCTTCAGCGCTACCGGCTGCGTCTCCCCGAGGGCGACATCCCATTGGTTCGAGACGTCGAGCAGTTCGGCCGACAGCACCAACCGGAAGGCATCCTTCAGGTCGACACCGGCCTGACGCGCCACCTCGCTGTCGTCGACCCCAAGGTTCGAGGAACTACCGGTCAAAGCCTTGAGACTCGGGTCGCCGAAGGTGCCGAGCCCCCCTCGTAAATCGACGCTGCCCGCCAATTCAAGTTCGATCCCGGCCAGATTCTTCTTGCGGATCAGCTTGACCGACGAGAGCGAGCCTTTGGGTCCGGTCAGTTGCTGCAGTATGAGGTTGGCCTCATGCACATCGGCGAACGACTTTTCGGCGTGGATCGTGGATCCCCCGGCATCGGCGGGCAACAGCCCGCCGACCGCCCAACCTCCCGCCGAAAGATCCTTGGTGAGTAAACGGGAATCGCCGGTGCCGAGGCCAATCGTGGCCGCCCGGTCGAGCGACAGGTCGACGGTGACCAGGCCGGCACCAGCCTCGTCGCTGCGCACGTTGACCCTCGCGTCGGTTCGGCATGCGGTGAGGATCATTCCCAACAGCATCAGAAACAAGGTTGAGCGGAACGATCGAAACACAGTCGCTCACGTTAAACCCTACGTATGACAACGGAGACCAACAGACCGTCGGGAGTGGTGGGCCCGGGCGTCAATGGTCGAACGGTCTGCGGCCAGATCGACATCGGAAACGCCGCGACCGAGATGACAGCGAGAATGCCGGCGGGTGTGCCACAGGCAGACGGAACACTGGCTGCCGAGCCGTTGATGGACGTGCAAGCAGTCGCCGACGCCGTGTTGTTCATGGCGAGTCTTCCGTTGGGGGCAAACGTTCAGTTCATGACCGTGTTGGCCACCAAGATGCCGTTCATAGGCCGCGGCTGATTGCTCGGGCGACACGTTCCGGGCTTCGCAATTCTCGCTGGACCCCCTGTAAGAGCAGATTTTCGGGACGGAAAGACGCGCCAGATCCGCAACGTGATTACAACCTCTCGCGCCGACGGACTGCACACCCTTGAGCGCTGTCTGTCGTGTCTGGTGAACGCGGGGACCGTCAGTTCCGAGGATGCCCGCATGCACACGCTCGGCCCCAACGAACTCGATACCGCCCTCCGCTGACTTGCTCCTCGGGAACGGCATTGGGATCATCGCCGTTGGTCTGTCGGACCCAGGTCAACCGGATCGCTGACGCCCCGAACGAAAACGACCCCGCCGTAGCGGGGTCGTTTCCCATGTTCTCGATGCTGAACCCGAAACCGCCTACTCGGCCGGTCCGGCCACGACTTCCTCGACGGTTGGCGGCTCGGCGAGACCCTCAACTGCGGTCAACGACAACTCGCCACCCGGCCCACCCGTCAACACATGGTCAACGACAATCGTTTGGCCCGACACAAATTCCTTCAAAAGCAACTTCTCACTCAACGGGTCTTCGATCATGCGCTGAATCGCTCGACGCAAGGGTCGGGCACCGAGGGTCGGGTCGTAACCCTTCTCGGCAAGGTAGATCTTCGCTTCCGGCGTGAGGTCGAGACCGAGTCCCTGACTCTTCAGCTGACCGGATAGGCGGACCAGCATCTTGTCGACCATCTGGACGACTTCCTCGCGGCTTAGTTCGTGGAAGACGATGGTCTCGTCGATGCGGTTCAGGAATTCCGGACGGAAGTGCGCCTTCAGGGCATCATTTACCTTGGCCTTCATCTTCTCGTAGGAAACGGCCTCAGAGGACTTCGAGAAGCCGAGGTTGGCCTTGCGAAGGTCGGCGGTACCGAGGTTCGACGTCATGATGATCACGGTGTTCTTGAAGTCCACCGAACGACCCTGGGAATCGGTGAGGCGACCGTCTTCCAGGATTTGGAGGAGCGTATTGAACACGTCGGGATGGGCCTTTTCAACCTCGTCGAACAGCACGACCGAGAACGGCTTACTCCGGACAGCTTCGGTAAGTTGGCCCCCTTCGTCGTATCCGACGTACCCGGGGGGCGAACCGACCAGGCGCGAAACGGTGTGCTTCTCCTGGTACTCCGACATATCGAGCGTGATCATCGAGTCTTCGTCGCCGAAGAGGAACTCGGCGAGCGTCTTGGCCAACTCCGTCTTGCCCACACCGGTCGGGCCCAGGAAGATGAATGAGCCACTCGGGCGCTTCGGGTCCTTGAGGCCGGCCCGGGTGCGGCGGATGGCGCGGGCCACCGCGCTGATCGCGTTCTCCTGGGAGACGATCCGGCGGTGCAACTCCTCTTCCATGCGCAGGAGCTTCGCCGATTCTTCTTCCTTGACCGCGGTGATGGGGATTCCCGTCCACTTCGAGACCACTTCGTCGATGTCCGCCTTGGTCACGTCGTGTGCGCCGGCCCCGCCCATGTCCCAGTGCTCGCGGACGATCTGCAGGTTCTCGCGCTGCGCCACTTCCTCGTCGCGGAAGAAGGTGGTGGCCGCGCCCGGATCGGCGCGATCCACCACGACGCGGATCTTGCGCGAGAACTCCGGCGTCTCCTCGTGGGCGGCGGCGTCGCGCAGCTTCACCCGGCTGCCCGCCTCGTCCAGCAGGTCGATGGCCTTGTCGGGGAGGAAGCGGTCGGTGATGTAGCGGCT
>JANMZO010000314.1:0-1834 GCA_031383405.1 Acidimicrobiia bacterium
TCACCGAGTTTCTTGCGCACATCGAAGTCGGTTGCGGCAGCGAGCTTCCCGAATATCTCCTGGGTCTCGTCGCTGATGAAGCCGACTTCCGGTGACGGGAAAGTACCGTTGAACTCCGGCTGCCAGAGGGACGGATCGACCCAGTAGCCACCAGACGTATAAATGTTGAGCTTGTCCGGATCGCGGCGGCGGGCAACCCACGTATTGAGGTCGTAGCTGCCGATCTCAAGTTTGAGACCCGCACGGCTGGCTTGCTCGACAAGAACCACGGCGACCTTTTCCTGAAGGTCGTTGCCCGAGATGACTTGGATGGTGACCGGCTCGCCATTGTAGCCGGCCTCTTTCAGGTACGCCTTGGCCTCTTCCACGTCGCCGGGTTTGTAGAGGTCTGAACCGGCATCGGTGTTGTAGGCGCTTTCGGGCGCGTAGATGCTTGGGTTGGTCAAAGCGAAGGCGGGATCGGAGACCGCGATCTTGGCAATTTCGATCGGATCGATAAGCGACTGGATCGCCTTGCGGATCGCGATGTTCGCCGTCGGTCCCTTCTTGTGGTTGAACATCATGTACATCAGGACGCCGGGGCCATTCTTGATGGCGTCGACATCCGCGCTTGCGCTGAGCCGCTGATATTCGGTGTCGGGAACTTCTGTGATGACGTCGTACTCGCCAGACTCAAGCCCGGCGACACGTGTCGTCGCTTCGGTGACGATCCAGAAGATCATCTCGTCGAAATTGGCGACCTTCTTGCCTGCCTGGTAATTCGGCGCATCGTCCCGCGCGACGTAGTCGGCAAACTTGGCAAGCTTGACGTACTGGTCTTCCGCGTACTCGACAAACTTGTAGGGACCCGTGCCGACCACCTCGGTAAGCTTTCCAGGCGTCGTAGATGCCTCGGCGATTTCCTTGGGCATGACGACGAACTTGTTCTCGTCCGAGCCCAGCATGAGCAGAAGGAAGCGGCCCATGGGTGTGCTGAAGTTGAGGACCACGGTCAGCGGGTCCGGCGTATCGATAGAGGTAACGGCGGCGAGCCCAGGGCCCTTCGGCCCCACGACCCTCCAGCGCTCGAGCGACGCTTTCACATCCTCAGCGTCGAGGGTGTCGCCATTGTGGAACTTGACACCCGGGCGCAGCTTGAACGTCCATTTCAGGCCATCCGGAGTGGCGTCAACGCTCTCAGCCAGTTCTGGCGCCGCATTGAAGTCCTTGCCGAAGCCAAACAGGCCCTCGAAGACATGACCCATGACGTGCGGCAACGGATGCGACACCGTCGACTGCCAATCCAGCGTGCTTAGCGGGATGTGGAGGCCAATATTCAGCGTACCGCCCGCGACCGGCGCGGCCTGCGCACCAAAACCCATATACGGCAACGGTAGCATCGACGCTGCAACAGCACCTGCGAGGCCACCCACGACACTACGACGACGTACCATTCTCACCTCCCAAAGGTATAACGATATACTCAACGTATCCAAGGCGAGAGATTGGCGCAAGCGCAAACTATGTGAGAGGCGTGACGATGATGCTCGGCTCAAGCGGGCTGGAAAGCAGCTGCTGCGTCGGTGTGGAGCACTACACCAAGTCCAGGTGCTGCTCCGAGCCGAACCACACCGTCGCTGACCGTAAAACCCGCTTCAGCTATCGCTTCCCGGTTCGAAACAAGATTGTCGAGTCTTGAGGGGTACGTGTCGTGCAGGATGGCGGCGAGATGCAACGCGGCTGCAGCACCTATTGCTGTGCAGGCGAACGAGGCCGACGATACGCCGATGGATGCGGCCTCGGCGATGGAAACAATCTGTGTTGCCGCGCGCAGACCGCCGACACGCTCCAGATT
>JANMZO010000348.1:0-7282 GCA_031383405.1 Acidimicrobiia bacterium
GACGGCTGCTGGCGATTGAACTCATACGAAGATCGACCTCCGACGGAACCGAGGGTCGCGCCGAGCTCGCGGCGGAGTTGGCCGCTGGGCTGCAGCTGGATGATCCGGGCTCGATGCAAATCGTCGTGCTCTTGATCGCCAACGCACTGTCGCGAGGAAAGTACAGCGACTACATGGCCGCTTTGGGGGACAGGGCGGACTCCGTTGAAGACCCGGTCGAGCGGGCCCGGCTCAAGACAGCCGCAATGCTCGGGTACTCCTACGGTGAAGGCCTGCCCAATCCCGAAAGCTACATGTCGTCTGTGCTCGAGGCGGTGACGCAAGCCGGCATGAAACGGCTGCTCATCCCGACCGGATCGATGACCTGCCTGGCCGCGTTGACGTTCGGCACGGCTAAGTCGGCGGCACGCGCAACGCAACCCATTCTCAAACACCTCGCCGTGCTCCCCGCGCTTTCGATCATGTCGAGCGGGTTGATCACGATGTACACCGAGGCCGCGGTGCGGGCCGGCCTGCCGACCGCTGAGCGTCTGGCTGCGGTTCGCTACCTCGATCCGGTTCTCCAGGGCGACTTCAACCGGATTGGTCTGGTACTCGCCCGTTTGGTGCAGTGCGAAGGAAATGATGTTCTGGCGGTGCGGGCCGTCGGGGCGTGCGTATCGGTATCGCGGTCAGAATTCTCACGCACGCAACGGACAACGATTCTGGAGCAGGCGTTAACTCGCCTTTCCTCAGAGGAAGTCGACCGACTCCTGGTTGATGGTGCAGCGAGTGAGCGGAGCGATCTTTATCGCGAGATGTGGGGGGTCATACATCCACTCATCAAGGAGGAGCATTCCGTTGAGCCGTGATCTCACCCGGGGGCGAGCGGAGCGGGAGCAGGTGCGGTCGCGTCACCTTGGGACGGGGCTTGTGCACTGGTGACGAACGCAGACCGGCCCTCGCGGCCCGGACGCCTCAACTGTACGCAGCGGCCTGCATCGCGTAGAGCTCGGCATATTGCCCACCCCGGGCGATCAGGTCCTCGTGGGAACCGACCTCAGCCACCCGGGCCCCGTCCATCACCACGATCAGGTCGGCCATCCGGACCGTCGAAAACCGGTGCGAGACGAGCACAACGACGCGGCCGTTGACCGCTTCCACTCGGGAGGCCTGCGCGAAACGTTCGAACAGCGCGTGTTCGGTCTCGGCGTCCAGCGCCGCTGTCGGCTCGTCGAGAATCAGGAGAAGCGGATCGTCGCGCATAAACCCGCGGGCCAGAGCGAGCTTCTGCCATTGGCCGAAGCTCACCTCGGCCCCGCTGTTCCACGACGGGCCGAGTTGGGTATCGAGACCATAAGCGAGCCTATCAATCACGTCTTCGGCACCCGCCCGCTTCACGGCGGCTTCCGACGCCGGACGTTCGTCGAGGCGGCCCAGATCACCCAATCCAATTGTGCGTTGGGCAAAAAACTCGAAGCGGAAGAAGTCCTGAAACGCCCCGGCCAGGTGGCTACGCCATTCCTCGATCGCCACGCGCGACAGGTCCACCTCGTCGATAAGGATCCGACCGCTGGTCGGCAAATACATACGCGCCAGGAGTTTCACGAGGGTTGACTTGCCGGCGCCGTTCTCGCCGACGATCGCCACCACCCGGCCGGCCGGCAGCGTCAGGTTCACGCTGTCGAGAACAAGGCGTTCGGTGCCGGGATAGTGAAATGACACGTCGTCGAAAACGATGCCCTTGGTCAGCCGATCCGGCGCATGCTCGGTCGCCGGCCTTTCGATGCCGGCTGCGTAATCTTCGAGCCACGTAAGCCGTCGTGACGAGTCCAGCCAGAAACCCCGCAGGAATCCCAGTTCTCCAGCCGTTGCACCTACGTAGCCGGCGAGTCTGGTGCCCGCAGCGACGACGAGAACCGCCGAACCCAGGCTGGCATCGAGGCCGGCGGTGACGAATGCGATGGCTCCGATGTATGCCAACGCGAAAACCGCCCAGGAGGCCGAGTGCCAGAAGGCGGTGGCGATCCGAACTTTCGCTACAGGCACGTACCATCTCCGCCATGCGTCATCACGCTCCCGCTCAAGCCATCCCGCCGTGCCCGTAATCCTCACCTCTTTGCTGGGTGGGGCGGTGGTCCCGAGCACGAACAGATGCCGGGCGAGGCGGGTGTTCGCAATCACCGACTCCTCGACTATTCGCTCGATCCCCGGACGCCACGTCGACGTCCACACCGCGGGGACGGCAAACACGACGAGCAGCACGAGCGCCGGATGGATCGTCGCGAGTAGAACGACCGTGACCGCCAGGCGGAAGATCCATCCGAGCGTGGAGAACAGCGACATGAACATGTGATCGAGCGCGAAGACCTGATCGCGCAGCATCGCTAGCCGGTCGAGGTACTCCGGTCGTTCATGGTGCTCGACGGTCGGGACCGATGCCTGCAGTCGCGCGACGTGGGACTCGAGCGCTATGGCCACTCGATCGCGGAACCGACGCGACGCCCGCTGCGAAAGGATCGACAGATACCAGGTCGCTGTCGTTGACGCGGCCAACCCGACCGCGGCCAACGTTATCTGCCCACTGCTCTTCTTCAACACACCATCAACGAGGACCTTCAGCCACAACGCCAGGAGAGCGTCGGGGAGCATCATCAGTAGGGCCAGACCAAGCGAAAGCCCGAGTAGACGTGGCTCGGCCCGGTAGCCCAGCATGAACGTGCGCTTCAGCGACCGCAGGGCGGGAGGGAGATCGTTGGCCGATCCCGGCATGTCGGAGTGCCCGTCCTTCTCAGAGGGTTTCATGGACAACCTCGTTTCCGGTTTCGTCGACCTCGCTGAAACGCGAGGCCTGCAACTCGAACATCTCCCGGTACCGGCCACCGAAGGCAATCAGCTCGTCGTGCGACCCGAGTTCGGCGACGCGTCCGTTCTCAAGTACACATATTACATCGGCCAATCGTACGGTTGAGAAGCGGTGCGATATCAGAATGGTGGTGCATCCCTTCGTCGCGCTGAGGACCCGCTCGAAGATCTCCGACTCACCCCGCACATCGAGCTGCGCGGTCGGTTCGTCGAGGAGCACAACCCGCGCTCCCTGATCGACGGCGCACAGAGCCCGGGCCAGCGCCACCCGCTGCCATTGCCCGCCTGACAGGTCGGTGCCACGGGGGTACGCCTTCGACAACACGGTATCCAGGTTGCCCCCCGCCAACTCGGAACCTCCGGCGTCGGCAAGTGCTTTCAGGATGACCTGGTCGGGAGCTCCGAGCGGAGCGACGTTCGTGCGCAGCGAAAGCTCGAACCGGATGAAATCCTGGAACACCGCGGTGACTCGCTTTCTCCAGGCGATCACACCGAGGTTCTCAATCGGAGTGCCATCGATTTCGATCGAGCCCGAGACCGGGTCGTGGAGACGACACAGCAACTTGGCCAGCGTTGTTTTGCCCGCCCCGTTGGATCCGACGATGGCCATCGAGGTTCCGGCCGGAATCGTCAGCGAGAAGTCCTTGAAGATCTCACGGGTGCTCTCAGCTTCATATGCGAACGTAATATTCTTCAGTTCGATCTTCGGCCCGATCCCAGCTACTCCCGAGTCGAAAACCGCACCAGCCGTAACCTGGTCGGCTCCGGAGCGCAGAGAACCCGCAGCGGCCATCGCCTTCTCCAGCCGGTGAAGTACCACGACCGGCGCGCTCGCACCGTCAAGAGCCCAGTTGAGGCCGCCGAACGCGATCGCCGAGACACCGATCGCGGCCTGCACGAACACGACGATCCGCCCGATGCTGAGGTCGCCGTTGCGGGCGGCCGACGCAATGGCGAGGAACACCACGAGGTTGGCCGCGGCGACGATGGCCAGACACGCGAGCACCGACTTCTCCCGAAGCTTCGTCGCCTCGTACTGCAGGTCATACAGCTTGCGGCGGGTTTCGATGAACCGGTCCGTCACCCATCCTCCCAGCCCGAAGAACCGAAGCTCCTTCGATGGGGCGGCGTCGACGGCGAGCCGGTACGCGTAATCTGCATGGCGTTGCGCCGTGCGGACCTCGTCGGTGTTGCGGTCCTTCCACACCCCACTTTCACGGAGCAGCCAGTGCGTGGCCATCCATGAGGCGATCAACAGGGGCGGGGCCCACCAGGCGAAGCCGAACAGCAGCAGCCCGGCCACCGTGCCGACGAAGAGGTCGAGCAGCCCGCCAGTGATGAAGTCCATCGAGATAGCGAGGGGTGGGCCCATGATGCCCTGGTCGAAGTCGCGGGCTGTGGTGAGGTCGTTCGTGAACTCCGGGCGTTCGAGATGGGCAATTCCGTCAGGCGTGATGCCGGCGTGCATAAGTCGGCCGTACAAATGGTTGGCCATCAGGCTTCCCAGGTTCATGCTCACCAGCTGATGAACCGGTAGCAGGGTCACGATCGCTCCGAAGGCCACGCCGACGAGCACCAGTGGACCGGTCAGGGAGTGGTTCAAGGTGATCGCGCTCACCAACCAACCAAAGGCGACGGACACGAGCGCAGGCATGCACGCCCGGACAATCAGAAGCACCCACCACGCGAGCGTGTAGCCGGGCGAAGCCCGGCACAGTTCGGCAAAGAACTTCGTTTCCTGACGGTCTCGCAGTTTGGCAATCACAGGTCAGTACTTTCGCACGGTTGGGAAACGGGTGCATTCCGATTCTCATCGCTCATCGCGGCACGCAGCATGACTCCGACGCCAACCCGACTTTGGGCCCGCCAGCCCAAACGTGCGAGGCTGGAAAGATGAAGAGCCAGGTCCACCGCCGCTTCGATTCCCAACTCCCGAAAAATGACGACCACCCGTACCGCACCGGGGCCTGGCGGCCCCAGACCACCGAATGGGACGCGTGGGAGCTCGATGTCAAGGGCAAGATCCCGGCCGATCTGGTCGGAACCTACCTGCGCAACACCGAGAACCCGCTCATCGCCAACAAGCAGACGTACCATCCGTTCGACGGCGACGGGATGCTGCACTCGATCACGTTCGCCGAGGGAGAGGCCCGCTACGCGAACCGGTTCGTCCGCACCGACGGGCTGAAGCAGGAACTCGACGCCGGTCACGCCCTCTACGCCGGAATCGCCGAACCACCGACCCTCGCGGAGCTGCCCGGGTGGGGCGCCCGGGGTCACATGAAGGATGCCGGTTCGACCGATGTCGTCGTACACGCCGGTCGGGCCCTCGCGAGCTTTTACCAGTGCGGCGAGCTGTACCGGCTCGACCCTGTCACCCTGGCCGACGAAGGTCGGGTGCCGTGGGTCAGCCAACTCAACGGATGGGGAGTAAGCGCGCATACGAAAGTCGACGAGAACACCGGTGAGCTTCTGTTCTTCTCGTACTCCAAGGAAGCGCCGTATCTGCGCTACGGAATCGCAGCGGCCGACGGTTCCCTCGCGTACATGCAGGACATCCCGACCCCGGGACCCCGCCTACCCCACGACATGGCCTTCACCACGAACTACGCCATTCTCAACGACTGCCCGCTGTTCTGGAACCCCGACCTGCTCGAGAGAGGCGTTCACGCAAACAAGTTCTACCGCGACCTCCCGACTCGGTTCGCGATCGTGCCCCGCCACGGCGGCGACGTGAAATGGTTCGATGCCGACCCGACGTTTGTGCTTCATTGGACCAACGCGTATGAAGACGGCGACGACATCGTGCTCGACGGGTTTTTCCAGGAGGACCCGTCGCCCGCGTCCCGGCCCGAGGACACGGCCAACGATCGGCTCTTCCGCTTCATCGACCTGTACCGCATGAAGGCCAAAGCCCATCGCTGGCGCTTCAACCTGAAGACCGGCGCAACCCGCGAGCACCATCTTTCAGACCGCATCATGGAGTTCCCGGCCATCAACGGGAAAGTCGGGGGACTCCCCTACCGCTACAGCTACAACGCGGTATCGAAGCCCGGCTGGTTCCTGTTCAACGGGCTCGTCAAGCACGACGTCGTCACCGGCAACGAGGAGCTCGTGCAACTCGACGACGGCGTGTTCTGTTCCGAGGCTGTCTTCGCCCCCCGACCCGGCGCCACCGCCGAAGACGACGGGTATGTGCTTACGTACACCATTGATATGAATACCGATCGATCGGAGTGCCTGATCTTCGATGCACAGGAAATGGCGATGGGACCGGTTGCCGCAGTGGGTCTGCCGGAGCGGATTTCCTCCGGAACCCACGCGTTCTGGGCCGGCGTCTGACCCGGATTCCCCAAGGCAGGCACGCAACTGACGGCGAGTCGAACTATGGTGCCCGGCATGGGACAGGTCGCCGTCGTTACCGGAGCAAACTCAGGGATCGGACGCGCCATCGCGATCCATCTCGCTACAGCCGGATACGAGGTCTACGGAACCGTCCGCGACATGGCGAGGGCAACCAAGCTGCTGACCATGGCTGATGCGGCCGGGGCCAAGCTGAACCTGACCACCATGGATGTTGCGAGCGATGACTCGGTCCGCGACGGAATCGCGGAAGTCCTCGCCAGGGCCGGAAAGATCGATGTGCTTGTCAACAACGCGGGCGTCGGCGGAAATGCGGTTCTCGAAGAATGTCCGGTCAGCCTCTACGAAGAAGTGATGAACGTCAATGTGTACGGTGCCGTCCGGTGCTGCCAGGCCGTTCTGCCGCAAATGCGCGCCCGCAGGTCCGGGGCGATTGTCAACATCACCTCGGTCGCCGGTCGGCTGGCCGCACTGGCCCAGTCGCCCTATGTCGCCTCGAAGTGGGCCTTCGAAGGGATCAGTGAAGCTCTGGCGCAGGAGCTTGCACCGTTCGGCATCCGCGTGGTCATCGTCGAGCCCGGTGTCACCAAGTCGGCGATCTTCGCCAAGAACATCGACGCCCCGAATTCCACCGGTGCCTACGACGATCACTACCGGCGGCTGTTCCAGTTCTACGCCGCCGGCAACGCGCACGCCACCGACCCCTTCGAAGTAGCGAGGGTCATTGAGCACGCGATCACCACCGACGCACCGGAGCTCCGCTACGCGTGTTCATGGGGAGGCCCTGAGATAGCGGAGCGCCGCAAGAGCCTCCCCGACAACCAGTGGGTCGACATCATGCGGGCCACCGACGACGACGACTACAACGACCGCTTCGAGGCCGCCTTCGGCGTCGACATCCGGCTCGACCCGCACTGACGTCGGCCGAAGCAAGGTGAAGCCGATCCCGGGTTGTAGGAGTCAGTGACTCGCTGAACCACCCCTTGGCGAGCTCGACTCGTCATTGAGGCACGCCGTGCGCCCGCAGCTAGGAATCGGTCCAAGACCTCGGGCTCGCGAACTAGTGCATGTTCTC
>JANMZO010000362.1:0-3096 GCA_031383405.1 Acidimicrobiia bacterium
GACTGTCCCCGTATGACCTGAATCGGCTCGGTTCGAGCGACTGCGATAGCGTCACCCGTCGATCAGAAGGGGAGCGTCATGGAGCTTCGTAGAGGACAGGTTGCGGTCGTTACCGGAGGAGCCAGCGGCATCGGCCTTGCACTGGCCGAGTCACTGGCGCGGGCCGGTCTCTCGATCGTGCTGGCCGACGTGCAAACCGATGCGCTTGCGGCTGCCGGGAAACGCATCGGGGATCTCGGCGTCGAAGTGCTAAGCGTACGTACTGATGTCAGCAAGGAGGCCGACGTGCAGGCGCTCGCTGCCGCGACACTGGAGCGTTTCGGTGCTCCGAGTGTCGTTTGCAACAACGCCGGAGTCGGTGGCGCCGGCGACCCGTGGACCGGACCTCTCTCGACATGGGACTGGGTCATGGGCGTGAACTTCTGGGGCGTCGTACACGGCGTGCGGGCATTTCTTCCCCAAATGCTTGAAGGTGGTGGCCACATCGTGAACACCGCATCGATCGCCGGCCTCTACCCCGTGACGGCGGCGCCCTACGACGCCAGCAAGCACGCCGTCGTTGCGCTGACCGAGAGTCTCCACAACACACTGCTCACGATGGGTTCCAAGGTCGGCGTGAGCTGTCTGTGCCCGGGTTGGGTTCGCACGGGTATCTCCGACTCGATGCGCAACTGGCCGTCGGAACTCGGCGAGGCACCTGTGCCCTCGGCACTCCAGACGGCCCTCTCGGCCCACACCCGCCGGGTGATCCAAGAGGGGACACAGCCCGGTTTCGTCGCTGACCTTGTCGTCGAATCCGTCCGGGAGGGACGCTTCTGGGTCTTCCCCCACCCGGAGTTCGTCGAACAGGCGATGCAGCGCTTCCACACGATCGGGGAAGGACGCAACCCCGCCCCGCCGGTGCAACTGCCCGGTATGGCCCCGCGGGCGGAGATTCTGCGCGACGCGCTCGCCTCGTTGGAAGGGCAGTAGCCAAACGGCCGTGGTGTTGCCCGACATCGTTGCCACGATAACGGTTCCCACCCGAATTGGGCGGCCTCGTCGCCGGTTACAACCCGGCACGCCGGTCACGATCGACCGCAGCTTCTTCATCAAGAGTCGTCATCAAGAGTCGTCATCAAGAGTCGGAGAGCAGAATCGCGGGCAGGTCCTGCGCGTCTCCGAGCAAACGCACGACATCGAGATGATCGCTGTGTTCGAAGTAGCACCAACGAACCGGAAATCCCTTCACCGGCCAACCCCGCAAACCGGGAATGTCGCACAATTCGCCGAGTCGTAGCGACCCGCTGCCGGGCAGGCGTTCGATCCGCTTCACGGCGGCAAGTGCCGCATCGAAGAATCGGCGTCCCAACTCATCGTCGCCTGCCTGCCGGTAGAACCGCGTCGTTGCCAGCAGATCGGCCTCAGCCAGCGGCCGCAGTCGGGCCCGTTTCAACGATCGGGACCGAACGCCTGCCCGCGCAGCTCGGCCGCGACTGCCGAAGTGAAGGGTCGCCCGGTTCCGGATGCGAGCCCGTCAACGATCAGGTCTCGCAGTCGCTTTTTCGCCTGTTCCTCCTGATCGCGGCGAACGAGATCACGGAGGTACTCGCTCGTGTTGCCAAACTGCCCGGACTTCACCCGCTCGTCTATGTAGGCCCGAAGCGATTCAGGGAGGGCAAAGCTCATGGTGTTTCCACTCATACTGCCAGTTTTGTCGCGGCTGACAACTGTTGTCAACCGACCCATGAGTGAAAGGCGTCCATCGGAGTTGCAGTGCATTCAGCCGCTTGGGTAGCGACACAGCCGACAAGCCGCCGACGGCCGACGAGCAGTCCGCCCGACGGGTCGCACCCCCCGGTGGTAGGTTCGCCTTTGATCACTCCATTTCTGCTCGAGAATGAGACGCACGATGCGAACAGCACTTGCCCGTATCTCCGCCGCAGTTGCGATACTTGTCGGCACCACGTGGGCGCTGAGTGCCTGCAGCAGCGACAAGTCCGAGGAGGGGGCCAACAGCGAAGCCATTATCGTGCGCTCGTTTGCCGGTCCGGTCGAAGGGACCGACGCGTACCTCGCCGTGCTCAGCGCCGGCTCGACCACGGTGGCGTATCTGTGCGACGGTGCTAACCGAGCGACGTGGTTCGCGGGTACCGCGACATCCGACAAGCTCATGATCCAGTCAAAGAAGGGCGACCGGCTCGAACTGCGGGCCGAGCAGTCGAAAGCGGTTGGCACTCTCGTTCTCGACGGTACCGAGCGGGCCATCGCGCTCGATGGTGTGGCGACGCCGAGCGGCCTCTACGTCCTCGAGCCCCACCTCCCGCAGGACACACTTAAGACATACCTCGGTGGTTGGATCGTTCTGCCCGACGGGTCGGTCAAAGGTGCGGTGAAGAGCCGTGATGCGGTCGTCGCCAATCCTCCGCTCAACCTGAAAGCGTCGTCGGTCCCGCTTCCCAGTGGTGACACGGTGGCGGTCGTGCCCTTCACGGGCGCCGGTGGGGGCGGTGGGGGCGGCTTCCAATTACAGTTCCAGTTCGGCGGTCAGTTCGGGGGTTCCGGTGGTGCTGCCCAGATCGGGCAGTTCGGCCAGTTCGGCGGTGGCCAGTTCTCGCAGTTCGGAGGGCAGTTCGGCCAGTTCGGCGGGCAGATCGGGGGCGGCCAGTTCGGTCAACTCGGTAGCCAGTTCGGTCAATTCCAGGGCTGATGCCCGGACGACTACAGGACTGACAGCATGCGGAGCCGGGCGGTTGCGGCGACGATCTGGCTCGTTATCCTGCTGACCGGCACCGTCCGACACTGGGGCGCCACCTGGTGGCCTGTCGCTCCGGGCGGCATGTTCGCGTTCGGGGCCAGCGAGACCCACCTGTTGTTCGTCGACGGGATCGATGCATCGGGTCAGGTCGTGGCCATGCCGGCGACGTCGTTCGGCCTCGGGGCCGTCGAGTTCACGAACCAGATCGAGCGCGCCGCCGGCCGATCCATCGGGTTTGACGACCGCCGCCTGCTCGCCGGGCTCGCCGCGGACTGGAACCGTCGCCAACCCTCCCGGGCGGTCCACAGCGTCACGCTCCATGTGCGGCGGGTACTTCTCGACGCCGGGCTCCGGCCCAT
>JANMZO010000414.1:0-85463 GCA_031383405.1 Acidimicrobiia bacterium
GTAGCGGGGATCGTTGGCCGGGTGGTGCGGCGAGTCGAAGGCCACGGCCGGAGGCGCAACGTCGTAGCTGCGCCGCCAGGTCAGGAATTGCTCCTCGCCGAACGCTTCGAGGGTCTGGGCTTTGTCTCGGCCCTGCAGGTCACCGTAGTGCCGTTCATTGAGCCGCCAGGAGCGCTTCACCGGAATCCACAGCCGGTCGGCGGCTTCGAGGGCGATCTGGCTGGTGCGGATCGCCCGCTTCAGCAGCGACGTGTGGACAACATCGGGCAGTACGCCCTGGTCGACCATGAGGCGCCCGCCGACCCGGGCCTCCTCCTCACCGTGCCGCGTCAGGTCGACGTCGAACCAACCGGTGAACCGGTTCTCCTGGTTCCAAAGACTTTCCCCGTGCCGCAACAGAACAAGCGTGTACATGGTTCTCATCGTACGCGGCGAAACCGCCCCGGTCGCCCAACCCGCGCCCGTTCGGCGAGTGCACTGGGGTTTCGATTTGCCGACACGTGAAGTCCAACGCACCCGTCTTCCGGGTGCTAAAGGTTGTTCATATGCGCGCGTATCAATGGAAGTGCCAACGCGATCGAATCGGGGCACCACCGGCGCGCCCAAAGCAAGGTGTCGAATTTCTCGAGGGTAACCAGTTCGATTGCGGAAACCTCTCCGTCGCGAAACTCATACGGACCATCGTGTCGAGCGGCGAACCCGCGGCCGAATAGCGCAACCTCGCCATCCTCGTAATAACTCCCACCAAGGGGTAGTAGAGCAGCTTCGATACCGAGTTCTTCGAGCAGCTCCCGTTCGGCCGACTCCTCGTACGTCTCGCCGGAGGCGACCACTCCGCCCGCCCCGATGTCCCAGTACGACGGCCAAATGTCTTTCAGTGGTGATCGCTGGTGGATGACGAGCTCATTGCGGGAGGTGATCACCGCGATGAAGACGCCGCGATGGCGCAGTCGATCACGGCGCATCTCGGCCCGGGTCACCGTTCGCAACACGTTGTCGTGCTCGTCGACGATGTCGACCCGTTCCTCGGTGTCTTCTCGTTCCTCGGTGTGGTGCTCGTCGACGATGTCGACCCGTTCCTCGGTGTCGTCTCGTTCCTCGTTGTGGTGCTCGTCTAGCGTGTCGACCCGTTCCTCGGTGTCGTCCCGTTCCTCGTCGACACCCATGACCCATACGGTAGGCGCGGGAGGTCATGGTGCGAATAGCCTCAGGCCCATGACGACTCGCCCCAACCCACTCGCCACCGGTTCGCTCAATCGCATGAGCCACGTCCGCAAGGACGAGACCTGGGTCGGGGAGCGGTGGGCATCCAACGACAGCCGGGTGCATGTGGTGTGGCGGGGTCAGGTTGCCGTGATCGGTGACTCATCGGCTGCGGTGAAGCCATCCGTGGTGCGTGGTCTGTTGGCTGACGACACCGTCCCCGTATTGCTGGGTCTCCTCGAGGACACCGCGCACTTCACGGTTGACCTGTCGCATCTCGAACGGAATGCCATCGAAGCAGCCCTGCACGAGGACGCGATGCTGAGCGGGCTGCGAGAAGCGGCCGCGCTGCTGGGGGTCGACGACGCGAACATGCTGGCCATGGCGTCGGCCATGGCTACCTGGCACCTTCGCCACAGGTTCTGTGGGACCTGCGGCTCTGCCACCGTCGTGCGCGCCGCCGGTCACGAACGTCATTGCGACAACTGCGGCACGGACCACTTCCCGCGTACCGACTCGGCCGTGATCATGCTGGTCACCGACGGGGCAAGGGCCGTTCTCGGTCGTCAGAAAATCTGGCCGCAAGGTATGTATTCAACGCTCGCCGGCTTTTTGGAACCGGGTGAGAGCCTGGAAGACACCGTGCGCCGGGAGGTGTTTGAGGAGGTCGGCATCGTTTGTGATCAGGTCCGGTACAGCTCGTCGCAACCGTGGCCCTTCCCTGCTTCGTTGATGCTCGGGTTTCACGCCCACACGGCAAACCCCCAGCTCAATGTCGACACCAACGAGCTCGAGACGGCGGAGTGGTTCACCCGTGAACAGTTGCTTGAGTCACGCGAGCTCGGTCGACGCGGTTACCCGATGCTCCCACCCCCGCTCGCCATTGCCCGTCGCCTCATCGACGAATGGCTCGATGGACCGAACCTTTTTCTCTGATCGGGATCGGCCCGACTGCGGGTGAAACCACATGGAAACCATGTAAATCACACTAAGTGATGTTAAAGGAGTAACCGGGGTTCGTTCGTGTGACAAAAGTTTGAGCAAATGCTTTGACCTATCGATTGGAAGTTCGTACGATACCTCCCGTGACTTCAGAGCGAATCCCCCCATCACCCGCTCCGCTGTCTGTAGTCGGTGCCACCTGGAACAACCGGGATTGGCGCGAGGACGCAGCCTGCGTAGCTGTCGAAACAAACCTTTTCTTTCCGACCGGCCTAACCGGGTACGCAATCGATCAGACAAATGTGGCGAAGTCGGTCTGCCACGACTGCCCCGTGCGACCACAGTGTCTGGAATTTGCGCTGCGAACCAACCAGGACCACGGCATCTGGGGTGGAGCGACGGAGGAGGAGCGCCGCGTACTCCGTCGGCAACGTCGAGCCGCAGCCCGACGGGCAGTGGCGGCACAAAGCCGGGCCAGCTAGCGCCAGCGGTCGGCAGAAGGCTAGCCCTTGGCTGGTGTAGCGGGCTTCCGGGTCTGGTTTCCGGGCTTGGGTGGTCCGGCAGGTCCGTGAAGCGTCGAATGTAACTTTCGACCGCTACGGGGGCCTCAATACACCGAACGTTGCGCAGGACCACCTGAACGTTGCGCCCGCAACGGGCCTTCGCTCAGGTAAAGGCCCCAACCGGCGGGCTCCACACGACCTCCGACGCCGCAGAAGCGCGGTGTGCGCTTTCTTCGGCGGATCGGGCCTGCTCGTCCGCGATTTCAGCCAGGTAGGTCACCTCGTTGCGTGCCGCCACCCACTCTTCGGCGGGGTTTCGGTCCAGTTCCCCACCGCAGAACAGGCGGAATTTCTCCAGCAGAACGAGCGCGTCATTGAAGTTCGGAAGCTGGGGAGACAGGTACTGCTGTTCGCCGGACAGGGTTCGCGCCGATATCTGTGCGCGCCCACCGGGCATCTGCTCGGTCCCGATGGTGGCGACGGCCGAGATGCGCACCGCCCCGGTCGGTTCGGTGGAATCCCTTCGATAGAAAGGGATCAGCCTCTCGAGATTCATGAAATTCCTATCGGTCGGATGTTCCGGAATCTGACCGGTCCTTTCGGGTTTCAGGGAAACACGTGGGAGGTTCACGACGGAAGTGGGTCTCGGACCCCGCCACCCTCATCTATGCTCTCCGACGCGTCGCTAGCTCATCCGGTAGAGCATCGGACTTTTAATCCGCAGGTGGTGGGATCGAGACCCACGCGACGCACCAGCAAAAGCCCAGTCAGCGAGGGTTTCGGAGGCAAAGAGCCTCTCCCGGACCACGCGAAATCCCATAGGTTTCCAATTTGTCGTCAACGGGCCCGGATCAAGGTTGACCGTTCGTTCCCCGGGCGGACCACCACGCCTTGCCGGACTGACCCGTCAGAATCTCGAATGTACGGCTCCACTGAGTGAGTGTGCCATCAATTCGACCGGGGTCGGACTGCGTGTCAAGGAAACTCATCCCGCTTCGAACAGCACTGGGCCTCAGACCTTCGCGCGCTTAGTAACTTGGACTTACCGTGTTCGGTAGACGTCGCTTCTGTGGTCGATGCGCAGCACGGTCACGGTTCGGGTTGGTTCGTCGATTCCGTAGAGAATGCCGTACGTTCCGCGCCGGGCACTGTAGATGCCAGCGAGTTCTCTGCGGAGCTCGCGTCCGACTCGGTGAGGGTTTTCGATGAGGGTACCGGTGATGAAGTCGAGTACCGCCGTTGCGATGTTTTCGGGTGGGACTTCGCTGATTGTTCGCGCTGCGGGTCGGGCCACGACGAGTTCGTAGACCTCTTCACTCATTTGGTGGAAGGTGGTCGCAAGGCCCGTACAGCATCGGCTCCCATTCGGTTTGTGCGGGATTTCCCGCTCGGCGAGCGTGTTTTCCCGCACACTCGCGCGGTCAGTTGCTACGCTCTGCTTTCGCACGGCCACGTGAGCTGGCGACCACTCGGAGGCCTACACATGGGAATCGAAGTTCCGTCGCAAGTGGAAGACATCAGCGCCGATTGGCTGAACAGACAGTTCGGTCTCGCCGGCTTCGCCTTTCCTACGGTAGTTGAAATCACCAGCGAACGCATCGGTGAAGGGGTCGGGTTCATCGGTCAACTCCACCGCCTCACCGTGAGCTATGCCGATGACGCGGCCGCTACGGACGGCAGCGCACCTACGTCCCTGATCGCCAAGATGCCCACGAACGACCCCGGCGGTCGGATGCTCGGGACGATGATGCGGCTGTACGAGAAAGAGTCCGGATTCTACGGACAACTGGCCGCCGATTGCCCGGTGCGGGTACCGCGGTGCTTCTACAACGGGGCGGCACCCGATGCCCAGCAGTGGTGCCTGCTGCTCGAAGATCTGGGCCACTACGTCGTTGGAGATCAGTTGGTCGGCCGCGACCTGTCGCAGTCCCGAACGCTCGTGCAGACTCTCGCCCGCATCCATGCGCGCTGGAGCGACGGCCGGGCCGACGAACATGCGTGGCTACCTCAGGTCGACGACCCGGGGACCTTGGGCATGCTCGGCATGTACGACGCCTGCCTACCCGCCGCCATGGAACGCTACGGACATCTGGTGCCACCGCATATGCTCGAGTGGGGCCAGCGCTTTCTCCCGGTCGCCGCACAATGGCTTGCCGACTTCGCACGGCAGCCCAGCACCATCATCCACGGCGACTTCCGCACGGACAACCTGGTCTTCTCGCCGGACTCGCCCCACGACGACTTCGTCCTGCTCGATTGGCAGCTCACCTCGCGGTCACCGGGCGCCTACGACCTCTATTACTTCCTGGCCCTCAGTGCTGATCCATCGGTGGCGTGCGACCACCTCGACGAGTTGGTCGATCTGTACCTGGCCGAACTCTCAGCTGCTGGCGCTTCGGCACCCACTCGCGAACTGCTGCTCGAACAGATGCGCGGCGTCGGACTGTTCTTCTCGCTGCTCGGGGTGGTCACGTTGGCCTCGCTCGACACGGCCAACCCCCGTGGCGAGGAGCTCTTCCTCACCATGTGGCAACGCGGCATCAGATTCGCGGAGCGTCTGGACCTGTCACTCGTCCTACCTTGAGTCACGGTAACTGAAACCTCGGGACCCCATCGCAATCGCTGGCCCGCACCAGGATCCTCCGCACCGCGGTCCTCCGCACCAGGTCGAACGTCGTCGCCCCGATCACCGGGAAGTAGATCCGGGCGGGGTTCGATACGCGCACCACCCCGATCCCCGACGGAGATCTCAACCGCCGATTGCCCGGGCGCTGCCACTCCCTGACGGTACCCGACCGGTTCCGGGGGGTCGGCTTGGGGCGTCAGGCGAGGCCCTTTTCCGTGATGAAGCCCTCGACGCATTCGCCGATGTACTTGCAGTCGTCATCGGAGAGTACGTGGCTGTTGGGCAGGATGAGCCCCTGCTCCATGACCCGATCGGCGTTGGGCATCCCGCCTTCGGGTTGGCGGAAGGGGCGGTTGCGGAAAGCCGGCTGCCGGGTCGCGTTGCCGGTCCACACCATGCGCGTGTCGACGCCGTGGGTTTCCATCCACTGCTGAAACTCAGCTCGCCGGATACCCGACGACGGGTTGATGATGATGGGGAACATGTGCCAGCCCGTGACGACGCCTTCGGTGATTCGCGGAAGCGTGAACAGGTGCGGCCAACGCGCGAAGTGTGATGCGGTGATGTCGAAGCTCCGCTGGCGGCGGGCCAGATTGTCGGACAGCTTGTCGAGCTGCACGAGTCCGAAGGCCGCCGAAAGCTCCGAGGGTTCGAAGTTCCAACCGAGTTCATCGAAGATGAACAGGTTGTCGTATTCGAGGTCGCCATCGATTGTGGAGAAGAACCGTTTGTCCACACCCTTCTGGGAACCGTAGATCTGTACCTCCGATCGGCGGCCCCAACGTCGCAGCAGTAGCGCTCGGTCGGCCATGGCGTCGTCGTCGAAACAGATCATTCCGCCGGTCCCCGCTGCCGTGATGATGTGTGAAAGCGCGAAGCTTGTAAGGCTTATGTTGGCCCGCGCTCCGGTAGGCGTGCCCCGCAAGGTGAGTCCGAGGGCGTCGCAGGAATCCTCGATCACCATGAGGCCGTGGCGATCGGCGATGGTGCGGATTGCGTCCCAGTCGGGCGCATTGCCGATGAGGTTGGGAGCGAGGATCGCTCTGGTCCGTGGGCCGATCATCGCTTCGATGGCGTCGGTGTCGATCTGAAACGTGTCGGGCGTTACGTCGACGAAGGCCGGAACCAGTTGGGCCCTCAGGATCGGGGCGATGTCGGTGGAGAAGGTGACCGGCGATGTCACGATCTCATCACCGGGTTCAAGGCCGAGGACTTCGACAGCCAGATACAGTGCCGACGAACCGGAGTTGCACATGATGCCGCGCTTCTTGGCGAACAGTTCGGCGACTCTTCGCTCCATTGCCTTGACGTTCTTGCCGATGCGAAGCGCCTGAGGACCTCCCCGGAGAACGGCTACGACCGCTTCGATTTCGCGTTCGTCGTGAACCGAACCGGCGTAGTCGATGCGGCGTTGGCTGTTCATGGGAGATCTCCTCGGAGTCGGGTTGGGGGTTAATACTTGTATAGGTCAGGTAATTCCACGGCCACGGGATATGAAGGGGAGAACGATGTCGGATCGCTACACGGTCATTTCGGCCGACTGCCATGCGGGTGCCACGGTGGCCGCGTACCGCGACTATCTCGAGGAGGAATGGCTGGAGGAGTTTGACGCCTGGCGGGGCAGGTATGCCAACCCGTTCTCCGATCTCAAAGGCGACGGCCGCAGCCGAAACTGGGACACCGCCCGACGCAACGCCGACCAGGAGACCGACGGTGTTGTCGCCGAAGTGGTGTTCCCGAACACCGTTCCGCCGTTCTTCCCGACCGGTCAGCTGATTGCTCCGCCGCCGAACCCCAACAACTACCAACGTCGCCTCGCAGGAATTCGGGCCCACAATCGTTGGGTCGCCGACTTCTGCGCGGAACAGCCGACGAGACGAGCCGGGATCGGTCAGATCTTCTTGAACGACATCGAGGAAGCAGTTCGCGATGTCCGCTGGATCGCGGCGAACGGACTACGCGGAGGCATCCTTCTGCCCGGTGTTCCCGACGATGCCAAGCACATCGAGCCGCTCTACTCGCGCGAGTACGACCGGCTGTGGGCCGTCTGCGAAGAACTCGGCGTGGTTGTCAACCACCACGCGGGTGGAGGTTCGCCCGATTACGGAAAGCACGACATCGGGTGGATTCTGTTCGCATTGGAGACCCCGTACTACTCTCGACGCGCTCTGACCCACATGGTGATGAGTGGGGTGTTTCAACGGTTTCCCGGGCTGAGAATGGTGCTCACCGAGACGAGCGCGGCCTGGTCGGTCCAGGCAGTCACGACGATGAACGATTTCCACCGGCAGATGTGCCTCGGACGCATCGGCGAAATCTCGGTACCCGGCACAGTCGTGCTCGCCGAGGAGCCTGGTGAGTACGTTCATCGCAACGTGTGGTTCGGGGCGAGCTTTCCGAGTCGTTCCGAGATCGAGGCCCGCCACGAGATCGGGGTCGACCGGATCCTGTGGGGTAGCGACTACCCGCACCACGAAAGCACCTTCCCGTACACGACTGAGGGTCTGCAGCTCGCGTTTCACGGGGTACCGACCGAGGAGGTTACGGCCATGCTGTCCGGAAACGCGGCCAGCGTCTACGGCTTCGACGTTGCCGCGCTCACCCCGCTCGCGCAAAAGTACGGACCCCGTGTTGAGCTGGTGGCCCAACCTCTTGCCGCAATTCCCGAAGGCGTCACCAGCCCGGCGTTCTTCCGAAAGTGAGGCGTAGGAGTCAAAGCGCGCGTAGGAACGTGGCTATCCGGTCGCTCCAGCCGAGTATCTGATCGAAGCTCCTCGCAATCGACAGCTCGTTGTTTGGAAGCAGTTCCGCGAGTTGCTCGGCGGTCGATACCGGATGGCCGGGGTCGGTGTCCCACGTGAGGATCAGTGTCGGCATGCTAAGCGCGCTTACAAGCTCTTTCGCCGGAAAATCGGCGTCGGCCGCGCCTTCGAGAACCGTGGGAAGCAGCTCTTCGGAGATGTCGGGGACGGACCGGACAGCTTGATCCGCGAAGATCGGTAGTGGCGGGAGACGTTGGGTCGCCTCGACATACTTCTGTTTCCCGTTGCGACGGATGAAGTCCACCGCGCCCTTGTAGAGCTCCTTCTGCGGGGGTCTCGACTCCCAGGCCGTCGGCGGAATCACGAGCACCATGGCCCTCACCCGATCCGCCCGTTGCACGGCCATGTGCAGCGTTGTCGCGGCTCCCATCGATGCACCGCCTACGACCCAGGGTTCCTCGACGGATGCGGCGAGTTCTCTGTGGAGCGCCCACGCGTCGAGCGCGAGGTTCGACCAATCGTAGTCAAACGGGACAAGCGAACCGCCGGATCGGCCGTGACCACGGGCGTCGTAGCGGACGAGTCCGTATCCGGCAGCGTTGACCGGATCAGCGAGCGACCAGAGATTCCGGTCGTCCTCGTTGGCGATGCTCGATGTGAGCCCATGGCACCAGAGCATGACCGGACCTTCACCGCGTCGTTGAACGGCCAGGTCGACTCCACGTATCTGCATACCGGTCAGCGTTACTGATTCCGTGGTTCCACGCCAACCGGAATTCCGGCTTTAGGGTATCGGCAGGGATCTACTACGCCACCGCGAAGCTGTACGTTCCGACCTTCACATCGTTGAGTACGAGCGTGACTGAATGGGAGCCCTTCGGCCATCCGCCCTTCGGGATGAACGAGAAGTTGCCGTCGACCGCCTTGATGTCTTCCTTCAGGGTGAGGCTGCGGGTTCCTTCGGGAGCCACCTTGCCGCTCACCGTCCAGGTTGCCTCCACCCACGACTTCGTGCCGAAGTCTCCGTTGAAGAGGAGATAGACGGTATCGGTCGGAGCGAAGGTCTTGGCGGCCGGTCCACCGTCGGCGTTCGACATTCTCGTGCTGATGATTCGGGAGGGAACGGCCGTCTTCGGAGGAACCACCGAGAAGGCGTACTTTCCCACCGGTGTACCGTCGGCGCTCACGTCTACGGCGTAGGTCTTGCCGATGACGAGTCCGGTCGGTCCGGGTTTGAAGAAGAACTTCACGGCGGTGTTTTCGCCGAAGGAGAACAGCACGCCCTTGTTTACGCTTGCGAGATCTACATCGGCTTGGCCGATGGCTTCACCTCGGAACGACCACGAACCGGTGATCTTGCCCTTCTTCGGGCGCCCCTTGATCTGGAGTAGAAGAAATACCGTTTCCGTCGTCTGAAACTCGGTCGTGACACCCTTGGCCTCGAACTTGTCGGTGACCTCGCGCGCAAAGGTCGACTTTTTGATCGAGATCCCCTTGGCTGAGGCTTCGGAGACGAAGGCTCCGCTCGCTATGGTAACGATCAGCGTTGTTAGCGCAGCAAGCCGCCAACGGCGTGTCGGGAGGAAGGGAAGGGCGGGATCCGTCATGAACCCGATGTTGTCACACATCATGGACGCAGTGTGTCGTTTGATGTGTTGATCGTGAGTTCACCGAAACCCGAGATTCGGTCAGGCGCAGTCGTCGAAACCCTTGGCACGCAACTGGGCCCGCGCCGATTCTATCTGGCGAAGCCCTTCTTCCTTCGTCAACCTTCCGCCGGCGACGTCGTTCGACACATCCTGCAACTTCTTGAAGCCGCTGGCCAACTCGCTCTTCAACCCACTCGGTCCGGCGATGGCTGCGAACCGGTCGATGAGTGTCTGGGCCTTGTCCCTCGCCGAATTCAGCCGTGACTGGGCATCGGCGCTGACGCTTGTTCCCTTGTCGGTTTGGCTGGCGATCCTCGCGATCTTGCCGGCTATCTCGATTTTTGCCTTCGTCGACCGGCACTGTAGGTTCACCGCTTCGATGAACGCCCGGTTTGCCGCCTGCTTGGCCAGCGAATCAACCGTCGACGCGCACCCGGGTAGAAGGAGGCCGAAAACGACAAGCAGCGCTGAGGCCCGAACACGTTGCGTCACAGGCAAACGGTATCCACCTGGACGGGGACTTTTGGTTATCGGCGTTTCCTGTGCGGTACCCATCTCCCCACCGATCGGCCGATTGGATCCGGAGTTGCGCAGTTGCGCGCATGACGCTAACTACGCTGGGCCCTGATGAGCGCTCCCCGAATTCTGGTCATCGAACACGAATCCGACTCGGGCGCGGCGATGCTCGGGGAAAGGGCCGTTCAGCGCGGATTCGTGCTTGATCTGGCGACACCCGGGCGAGGCATTCCGAGGAGCGCGGCCGGATACCAGATGGTGCTGCCTATGGGGGCGGCTCCAAGCGTGAACGATGATCACATCCAGCCGTGGTTCCACGACGAAGTGGCGCTGCTCCAAGACGCCGACCGGCGGGGCATTCCGGTGTTCGGTGTCTGCTTCGGAGCTCAGGCGCTCGCGGTGGCGCTCGGCGGGTCCGTCGCCCGGGCGCCAAACCCTGAAATTGGTTGGTACGACGTGCAGTCGACCAGGCCGCATCTGATTTCCTGCGGGCCATGGTTCCAGTGGCACGTGGACGCAATCACCCCACCCGCCGGGGCGGAAATTCTTGCCACGACCGAGACCTGCGTTCAGGCGTACGTCATCGGGAAGCACCTGGCCGTCCAGTTCCATCCCGAAGTAACCGAAAACGAGATTGGTCAGTGGGCTGCGGCTGAGCCGGGCACCCTTTCCCGCCTCGGGATCGATGAGGCGGCCATGCTGTCTGAAACTCGGGACCGGCTCTGCGGTGCCCGCGAACGCGCCTACAAGCTTTTTGACGATTTCCTGCGTCACGCGGGCCTTCCGGGAGGTTGCTGAAACCACGGCTGCGAAACTTCGGTCGACCGGAGTAGCGTCGCCTCCCTGTGGCTGGCCTCCTGGTTGATCTCTCTCCTCTGAAGCAGGTTCCGGCGTACCGTCGCTACTTCGCCGGGCAGCTTGTGTCGGTCATCGGCTCGGGCCTGACGATCGTCTCGCTCAGATATCAGGCATACAAGCTCGGTGGCGACTCGACGTTCATGGTGTCGATGCTGGCGCTTGTCACCCTTGTACCGCTGCTTGTGGCGTCACAGGTGGGCGGAGCCATCGCCGATGCCTTTGATCGGCGGAGGGTGTTGATCGTCACCCAGGTCGGTCTTTCACTCTGCAGCTTTGGTCTTTTTGCGAACGCGTCGAGGGGGAAGCCAAGCCTCCTCGTGATGTTCGGTCTCGCCGCACTGTCGTCGGGGTTCGTGGGTGTCGACTGGCCAACGCGTGCGAGCATCGTGCCCAACCTCGTCGGCCCGAACCTGATGCAGCAGGCGATCACCTTGAACATCAGCATGTTCAACATCGCCGGAATCGCCGGACCCGTGATCGCCGGTTACCTGGTCGCGCGCTTCACGCCGCAACTGTTCCTGTGCGACGCGCTCAGCTATGGAGCATCGTTGCTCGCAATCTTGTCGATCCCGTCCCAAAAGCCGCAGGGCGAAGCCCGGACGGTGAGCCTCAGCTCAATCGCCGACGGCTTCCGCTACCTCAAGTCGCAGCGAACCATTCAGTCGACGTTCGCAGCCGACCTCGGCGCGATGATCTTCGGCCTTCCCGACGCGCTGTTTCCTGCCATGGCCGAGAAGGTCTTCGGCCATACCTATTGGCTGGGCTACCTGCAGGCCGCCCCGGCTATCGGCGCGGTCCTCGGTGGGCTCTTCAGCGGTTGGACGGCCCAGGTGAAGCGCCAGGGTCGAGCCGTGATCTGGGCGATCGTGGTGTGGGGTATCGGCATTGCGTCATTCGGCGCGACGAGATCCATCGTCGTTGCGTTGCTCGGGCTGGCACTTGCGGGCGCCGCCGATGCCATCTCAGCCGTGTTCCGTTCGACGATCGTGCAGGTCGAAGTTCCCGAAGAGTTCCGCGGCCGCCTTACGGCGGTGTTCATCAGCGTGGTTCGCGGCGGACCCAGGCTCGGCGAGTTCGAGTCGGGTGTCGCGGCCCGCGTGGGTGGACTCCAGTTCGCGGCCGTGTCGGGAGGACTTGCCTGCATCGCCTGGATCGCGGTCGTCGCATGGCGGTACCCGGAACTTCGCGCCTACGAACGGCCCACCCGCCGATCAGATGCCAAAACCTGATGCCGGACCTCTGGTTTGCGGCTGCTGGTACAGCTACGATGCGTCTTCTGTTCGAGGTCACCGTCGTCGTAGGTCACCGTCGACGCGTTCTGTGAAAGTGAATCTCATGGCTGTAGCGGTTTATGTGGCAACGGAAATCACCGACGAAATCGTCGAAGCGTTCACCCACCTGATTCCACAGCTTTCCAGCTCAAACCCGCCACCTGACAGAGCGTTTCTCTCGACCCTGATCGCCCACGAAGCCTGTCGGCTGCTGATCGCCGCCGATGCGACCACCGGTCAGATCCTTGGCAGTCTCACGCTCGTGATCTTCCCGATCCCAACTGCCATGCGGGCCTGGATTGAAGATGTCGTGGTCGACGACGCCGCCCGCGGCCAGGGGGTCGGCGCGCTGCTGAACAATTACGCCATCCAGATCGCGGAAGAGGCCGGCTGCAAGACGGTCGACCTGACGTCGCGGCCGTCCCGAGAGGCCGCCAACCGTCTCTACCAGCGGCTCGGTTTCGAAGCCAGAACCACCAACGTGTACCGCTACACCATCACTTCGGCGTCCAAAGCAGTCTGACCGGGCCCGGACCCGGTTTCATCACCCCCGAAACCTCGTCATCGTTCACCCTCAGCTAACGTTCCGCCCAACCAAAGCCCCACTCAACTCTCCCGGAGAATTTCGCGCCATGGCCGACACCTTCACCATTATCGACAACCGCACGGGCAAGACCGTCGAGGTGCCGATCGTCGATGGAGGAATTGCCTCCAAAGCGATACGAGAACTCGACGCGGGTCTGTGGGTGTACGACCCGGCGTACATGCAGACGGCGGCCTGTCGCTCATCGATCACGTTCATCGACGGCGAGGCCGGCATTCTCCGTTATCGGGGCTACCCGATAGAGCAGTTGGCCGAGCACTCGACCCACCTCGAGGTGGCCTACCTGCTCCTGAACGGCGAACTTCCGACCGCGGAGCAGCTGAAGGTGTGGACCTACGACGTCACCCACCACACGTTCCTCCATGAAAACGTCCGGAAGCGATTCATGGAGGGCTTCCACTACGACGCCCACCCTATGGGCATGTTCGTTTCAGGTCTGGCTGCTCTGTCGACGTTCTATCCCGAGGCCAAAGACATCGACGACCCGATCTCGCGCAACAAACAGATTCTCCGTCTGATCGCCAAGTCTCCAACCCTGGCGGCGTACTGCCACCGCTTCTCTATTGGCCAACCAACGGTGTATCCGAACAACAGCCTCGATTACGCGAGCAACTTCCTCAACATGATGTGGAACGTGGGTGGCGATTACGAGGTCAACCCGGTCCTGGCTCGCGCGCTCGACGTGTTGTTCATCCTTCACGCCGACCATGAGCAGAACTGCGGCACGACCGCCATGCGTGTAATCGGTAGCTCCCAGGCTGACCCTTACGTTGCGGCGGCCGGAGCAGCCGCTGCCCTCTACGGTCCGCTCCACGGTGGCGCGAACGAGGCCGTCGTGCGGATGCTGCAGGACATCGGGAGTATCGAGAATGTCCCGGCATTCATCGACGAGGTCAAGAACGGCAAGGGCGAGACCCGCCTCATGGGTTTTGGTCACCGCGTCTACAAGAATTACGACCCACGGGCCACCATCGTGAAAAAGACGGCGTACGACGTGTTCGCGATCACCGGAATGAATCCCCTGCTCGACATTGCCTTGAAGCTGGAAGAAACCGCGCTGAGCGACGAATACTTCGTCAGTCGCAAGCTCTACCCGAATGTCGACTTCTACTCGGGTCTCATTTACCAGGCCATGGGCTTCCCGATGGAGATCTTCACCGTGCTGTTCGCCATTCCGCGTATGGCCGGTTGGCTCGCGCACTGGCAGGAACTGCTCGGTGACCCGGAGCAGAAGATCAGCCGACCGCGTCAGCTCTACGTCGGACCGGCCGAGCGCAACTACGTGGCGATAGGCGACCGCTCCTAGTGCAGTGAAGCCTGCCCGTGAACTGGGTTTTCTTCGCCTTCGACATGCAAAGCATTTCCGCTTCAGTGCACTGGTAGTGCACTGAGCGGAAAATGGCGGGTACCGATTTTCACGTCCTCGAGACGTCCGTGCCACCGGACACAAAGACTGAGGAGGAAGAGATTCAGGGAACCAACGACACGGGCCGGGTACATCAGTGCCCGCCCGTGTGCTGCGTGCGTTAACGGACGTCGAGTCGGTAGATCGGCCCTTCCAGCGACGTGATGTAGATCTCGCCGTTGCGGTCGACCCCGAACGACGAAATCTGATCGGCGGAGACTCCGAGCGACGTGCTCCGGAACCGATCGTCCAGGACCCGAACGGTGCCATCGCAGAAGTCGCTGTAGACATACATGCCTCGCAATGCGGGTATGGCCGATCCTCGGTACACCACCCCGCCGGTCACCGAACATCCGCCCGAGTCGTGGGTGAACGTCCACACGGGTTCAACCGCCTCACCGGCCCGGAACGCTTTCCCCCGGTACGAAGTGTCGCCCTCGCGGCGGGGCCACCCGAAGTTCGGACGCACGGCCTTCACCGACACCGCGTCGATCTCTTCCACGCGATTTTGACCGACGTCGCCGATCCACAGCGTGCTGGTGGCGGCGTCGATGCTGTACCGCCAGGGATTTCGCAACCCGTAGCCCCAAATCTCCGGACGACCGACCCCCTTTGGTACGTTGCCGGCCGGAATCGCGTAGGGCCGGGCCTGGCCCGGCGTCGGCAGGATCCTCAGCATCTTGCCCAACAACACGTTGAGGTTCTGGGCCCGGTTCCCCGGGTCTCCTGCTGAGCCACCGTCGCCGAGTCCGATCCACAACACGCCGGTGCCGTCGACGATCAGGTTGCCGCCGTTGTGGTTGCTGTGCGGCTGGGCGACCTTCAGAAGCAGCACCGAATGAGACCGGTCCGCACTCCCGTGAGACCACGGTGTGGCCGTGATCTCGGTATCACCGTTGCGGTTCGTGCGGTTGGTATACAGCCACGTTCCATCGCGGGAGAACGCTGCGCCGAGCAGGCCCTGTTCGTTGCCACCACTCACCGAACCGCTCACGTCGTACGCCGGTGCGTCGCCCGGTGCGGCTGAGAGCGCCCGGAGTCGCCCGGGCTGTTCGACCACGAAAAGCTCACCGGTGACCGGGTCGGCGAGCACCTGTACCGGGTTCTCGGCCAGTGCGACCTTCGTGAGCTTGACCGACGGGGTGGCCTTCGTGAGCTTGACCGACGGGGTGGCCTTCGTGAGCTTGACCGACGGGGTGGCCTTCGTGAGCTTGACCGACGGGGCGGGCTCGATGGGGGCTGCATTGCTGGTACCCGGCGAAACCAATGACACCAGGGCGAGCGAGAGCACCACGAGAACGGACACCCCGCCGAGCCCGATGGTGCTGAATTGTTTCCTTCGTGCGCGAGCGGTTGTACGCAGATGTCCGTACGACAGGGAGGTACGCACTGATTTTCAACCCTTTTGTAGCGGCCGGATGAGCCCTTCCTGCACGACCGACACGACGTGCTGGCCGTCACGGGTGAAGATCTCACCCCGGGCGAGACCGAGAGCCCCGTAAGCCGACGTGCTCTCCTGATCGTAAAGCATCCACCCGTCGGCACGAAACGGGCGGTGGAACCACATCGCGTGATCGAGGCTCGCACCCATCATCGAGCCGTCGTCGAAGGACAGATCGTGGGGGACAAGGATCGAATCGAGCAGCGTCATGTCGGACGCGTAGGCGACGATGCAGGCGTGCAGCAACGGGTCGTCGGTCAGGGTTCCGTCGGTTCGGAACCACACCTGCTGCCGCGGCTCGCGGGAATCTTTCGGTGTTCGCAACCGTGACGGCGGATTGACGTGACGCAGATCGACCGGCCGGGGGCGGTGGTACCAGTCGCCCAACTTGTCGGCAATCGGTGCGTAACGTTCCTTGTACGTCGGAAGCGAGTCGGGATCCACCGATGCCGGCATCGGAATGGAGTGCTCAACGCCCGGCTCCGACGCGTGGAAGGAAGCCGACAGATTGAAGATCGCTTCACCGTGCTGGATAGCGACCACGCGTCGCGTGGCGAAGGAACGACCGTCGCGTATGCGGTCGACCTCGTAGAGGATCGGGTGCTCCGGATCTCCAGGTCGAAGGAAGTACGCGTGGAGGGAATGGACGAACTTGGTGGCGTCTACGGTTCGCCCGGCCGCCACCAGCGCCTGGGCAGCCACCTGTCCACCGAAGGTCCGGATCCGCTTCTCCGCCGTGTGGTGGCCGCGGAAGATATTGACTTCGATGGTCTCCACATCGAGGAGGGCGACCAACTCTTCAAGCGCTTCGGACACCAGCCAAAGCTAGTTCAGTGCGTCGGACCAACATCGCCGGTCAGGCGACAGTTGAGGTGACCGTTTCTTCTGGGTGCTTGTGGACGAACAGGATCTTGTTGAAGAACACAAACTTTCCGACCCACATGATCCCGTAGATGAACAGATTGTTGAACAGAAACCCGACCGTGCGGATTCGGTGCGAGTCGGTGGCGTTCTCGACGAGGCCCTGGGCCCAGCGGACGAACGCAAGTGAAATGAACAGCTGAGCGAAGCCGAGTCCCCAGAACGGGATGATCTCTTTGTGCAGGCTCGATTTACCGTTCTTGCGCCAGACCCAGGCCCGGTTGAGGTAGTACGACGGGACGGTGCTGGTGACGAACGCGGCCAACTGCGACGGCGTCTTGTCCCATCGCAGACCGCCGTAACACACCGCGTTCGTGACCAGGCTCACGACGATCGCAATCATTGAGACCGCGGCGAAGCGGACGGTCTTTCGGCCGAGGTCGGTTCTCGTATACGAGACTATTGCGGCGGGAGAAGTGGGCAAGGAAAGAGAGCCTACGATCATTTTCTTCTCTATCGGTTGTTTTGTGGACCGGGTTGAGTCCTCGAAGCTGTGCACCACTCACGTTCGGAGGGGTGGCCGGGCGGCGCGGTCACCTCCGGTGCAGCGATCTACCGTAGGGGTATGCAACTCGCCGCTTCGTTTCGAGCGCTCACCGATGAGGAATTGATTGCGTTCTTTACCGCACGCCCCGATCTGGCCGAACGTGTCGCAAGCTTCGTCGACCTAGCGGTGCGCTCCGTCCAGACCGCTTCGCTGCAGCGGGTCGTGGCCGGGCTCAGCGCATTTGAGCAACAGGTTCTCGATGCCCTTTTGCACCTCGAACACCCGGCGAGTGCGATCGATGTCGCCTCGTTGGCCGCTACACCAGGCGACCCCCGGGAGATTGCCGTAGCGCTCAACCGACTTCGGGTGTTGGGCCTCGTGATGGGGGTGAACACCACCGTGCCGTTGATGGGCGTGACCGCAGCGACGAGTCTTTTTGAGCCGATGAAGGAACTGCGGCGCGTTGTTCCGAACCCGTTCCTGCTTCACGCGTCGCTGGCGAAGTTGCTTGACCGTTACCCGGTTCCCGACCTCCGCACCATGGCCTTCAACGTGGGTTTGCCGGAGCGAACGATAGGAAAGATGGGTTTGATCACCGACCTGGTTGAAGAAATCGGTTCCGCCGACGGGTTCGCCCGCATCCTCGAACGAGGCTCCTTCGATGCCGAGACGCTGTTGCGGGCAATCCATGATGATCGCTTCGGGATGCTGCCGCTCGATACCCGACCGTGGACCCGTTCCACCATTCCGGACCAGATCGCCTGGCTGCTGAGCCACGGTTTGCTACTGCCGATGTCGCCCGACACGGTGGTGATCGCCCGGGAGGTTGCGGTGCTGCTTCGAGGCGGTGCTCCGATGCCCTCGTTCACGCCGCACCCGTCACCGGTGATCCGACTCATGGGGACGACCGACCCGCACCGTCCGTCGACCCTCGTCGAGTTGAGTCCGACCGGTCTGTTGGAGGCCGTGGCGGTGATCGGCACGACTTGGGCCCGAACCCCGCCGATCCCCCTACGGACCGATGGCCTTGCCGTGAAGGACATCCGGGCACTTTCGAAATCGCTTGCCCTGGACGAGCGGAGCGTGTCCAGATTGGTTGAGTTGGCAGGCATGGCCGGTCTCGTCTGCATCGACGTCTATTCCAACAAGATCGGGCCGACACCGGCGTTCGACGAGTGGTTGCGCAACGACCCTGTCGCACGGTGGACCGCGCTCGCACAAACCTGGGCCAACGCGACCACCTCACTAAGTCGCGTGGTCCGCCGCGATGATCTGGGGCGCGTCGAAGCCCCGCTGAGCCCGACCTGGGAAAGTAGCGTCGACAACGTCTGGCGTCGGGTCCGGGTGATCGAGGCGCTCGGGTCGTTGCCGGTAAGGGAGTCGGTCGATCTCCTGAGTGTGGCCCAACACGCCCGCTGGTTTTCGCCCGCCCGTTGGGGTTATGACCTCGACTTTCTCGACAGCGTGCTTGAGGTGTGCGAAGAGGCAGCGCTTCTCGGCGCGTATGAGGGAGGTACGCTGACCGATCTCGCACGCGCCCTCTGGCTAGACGCGTCGCCCGCTGCGCTGACGAGTGCAGCGGCGCAGTCCTTCAAACCGCCCGTCGCGGTATTTACGGTCTCGGGCGATCTGAGCGCGATCGCGCCCGGCGAATTGGCATCGACCGTTGCGGTGGAACTTGGCCTTCTCGCCGAACTTGTATCGAAGGGAGGGGCCGCCGTCTACCGGTTTACGGAGACGTCGATCCGTGGTGCTCTCGACCACGGTCGGAGCGTTGCGGAGATCCACGAGTTTCTCGCCGCTCACGCGAGACCCGGGGTTCCCCAGCCCCTGACATATCTGATCGACGATGTCGCCCGGCGTTACGGCTCGGTGCGGGTCGGGTCGGCGTTGGCCTACATCCGGGTCGACGATCCCGTCGTCATGGCCGAAATGGTCCGGGCCAAGAAGGTGGCAAAACTGAACCTGCGGCAGTTGGCGCCAACCGTGGCCGTGAGCGAGTTGGCCCCGGCGAAGATCGTGAAGGGCCTGCGGGACGCGGGGTTTCTGCCGGTCGAGGAAGGGGACAACGGGATTGTCGTGCGGCGTGAACCGGGCGCCGTCACCATGACGCCGATGCCCCTTCGTCGGAAGGATTCGGCTGCGTCGACCTCGTTGTGGCAGATGATTCGTCCGGTCGAGGATCAGGTCCGTTCGGGGCAACTGTCGTTCGACAAGACCATCCTCGCCCTCGTTCACACGCTGCGGGCCAGAGGATAGACCGGGGTCTGAAACTCGGACGGGTCTACATCGGGTGCGCGTTCGGAGGCCAGAGGTCCAGGGGATCCCACCCAATCCACGCCGGAATCCCCAATACGGTCAGTCCAATACGGTCAGTCCAATACCGTCAGTTGATTCTCGGCGTACTGGGCTCGGAGGACCTTCTTGTCAAACTTCCCGACACTGGTCTTCGGTACCGACTCGATGAACGTCCATGTCTGGGGAATCCACCATTTGGCGACCCTTTCCTCCAGGAACGACTTGATCGAGGCGATCAACTCGGCGTCGGAGCTGTGGCCTTCGCGGACGACGATGCAACCCAGTGGACGCTCGTCCCACCTGGGATCGGGCACTCCGATGACGGCAGCCTCCAACACGGCGGGGTGCGCCATGATGACGTTTTCGAGGTCGATGGAACTCACCCATTCGCCGCCGGACTTGATCACGTCTTTGGTGCGGTCGGTAATTCGTAGGTATCCATATGAATCGATGGTTCCCATATCACCGGTGCGTAGCCAACCGTCACGGAACTTCTCCGGCGTGGCATCGAGGTGATAGGCACCCGTAACCCAGGATCCGCTCGCTTCGATCTCACCGATGGTCTTCCCGTCGTTCGGGGCGACGGTGCCGTCGTCCTTTACGATCCTCAGCTCAATTCCGGGCAGTATCCGACCAGCGAGATCGTGGTAGTCCATGGCCCGGGCCGGATCGGAGTGCTTGTGCGGCTTGGCCAACGACCCGAGCGGTGACGTTTCGGTCATACCCCAGCCCTGCATGATCTGCAGGCCGTACTTGTCTTTGAACCTCTGCATGAGCACCCGCGGAACGGCGGAACCGCCGGCCGTCACGGATCGCAGCGAAGAAACGTCGATTGCGTTCTTCTCGCCATAGTTCCAGATGTCGTTCCAGATCGTGGGCACGGCCATCGTTACGGTTGGACGGAACCTGGCCATGACGGCGGTGAGCGGCGCCGCCTGGAGGTACTGCTTGGGAAATACGAAGTCGGCCCCGGCGAAGAAGCCTGAATACGGAGCACCCCAGGCATTGGCGTGGAACATCGGCACGATCACAAGGAGAGAGTCAGGCTCGTCGAGGCCGAGCATCGGGGCCCCCAGCGAAGCGAGAGAGTGCATGTAGGTCGATCGGTGGCTGTAGGCGACACCCTTCGGATTGCCGGTGGTTCCTGACGTGTAACACATGGCCGCCGCAGAGCGTTCATCAAGATCGCTGGGCCAGGAGAACACCGGCGACTCAGCGTCGAGCGACGCGAGGTAGTCGTGAGTCTGCGCATCCGGAAACGCGTCACCCAACATGGTGTGGTCGCCTTCACCCACGACGAGAAAGTGCTTGACGTTCGGGAGGGTCCCGGCCACTTTACAGAGGAGCGGGATGAGACTGCCGTCGATGACAATCACACGGTCGTCGGCGTGGTTGATCACGTACGTCAACTGTTCGGGGAACAGGCGAATGTTGAGCGTGTGAAGCACTGCGCCCATCGATGGAATCGCGAGGTAGCACTCGAGGTGCTCCTGGTGGTTCCAGCAGAACGTGCCGACGCGCTGGTCGGTGTCGATACCGAGCTTGCGCAGCGCATTGGCCAGACGGCCGGCGTTGGCGCAGACGTCGGCGTAGGTGACGGTTCGGGAACCGATCTCGCCGGTCTCACCGTTGAACGTCTCGATGGTCGTGATCTTCGATTCGGCAAAGACCTGGGCGCCTCGGCGGAGGATGGCGCTGATCAGTAGTGGGTAATCCTGCATCGTGCTCTGCATACCTGGAATTGTAGTTGCCGTCGCCCGAAACGGGGAAAGAGCCGGCCCGTATTGTCCGGGTGCCGGACTGAACGCGGCCATTGTCAGCGGTTCGCCTCTAGGCTGACAGAATGAGTTCTGGGCCGTTGATTGTGCAGTCGGACCGTACGCTCCTTCTTGAAATCGATCACGAGCTGTCGGGGGAGTGTCGAACGTCGATTGCCCCGTTCGCGGAACTGGAGAAGGCACCCGAGCACGTTCACACGTACCGCATCACGCCGCTGGCCCTCTGGAACGCCCGGGCGTCCGGGCACGACGCCGAGCAGTGCGTAGACGCCCTGCTCCGGTACAGCCGCTACGACCTTCCACGGGCCCTGTTGATCGACATCATCGACACGATGAGTCGGTATGGCCGGCTCATCCTCGAAAATGACCCGATCTACGGGTTGGTGCTACGCAGTACGGATCCTGCCGTTCTAGCCGAGATCCGCAAGGCCAAGGCGGTCGGGCCGCTGCTCGGAGCGACCGTCGGACCCGAACTGGTGGTCGTGCAGCCCGCCGACCGTGGGCGAATCAAGCAGGAACTCATCAAGGTGGGCTGGCCGGCCGATGACCGTGCGGGTTATGTCGACGGGACCGCGTTCGCGATGAAGATCGAAGAGACCGATTCGTTCCATCTGCGCGACTACCAGCGTGACGCGGCCGAAGGCTTCTGGGCAGGCGGCAGTGGTGTCATCGTGCTGCCCTGCGGTGCTGGCAAAACAATCGTGGGTATGGCGGCGATGGCCAGGGCACAGGCCACGACCCTCATTCTGGTTACCAACACCGTGTCGGCCCGCCAGTGGCGGCGTGAGCTGATCGAGCGTATGTCGCTGCGGCCTGAAGACGTCGGAGAGTATTCGGGCGAGCGCAAGGAAATCCGGCCCGTCACCATCGCGACCTATCAGGTACTGATCAGCAAGTCGAAAGGTGAGTTCGCGCACCTGAGCCTGTTTGATTCCCAGGACTGGGGCCTCATCATCTACGACGAGGTGCACCTTCTCCCGGCCCCCGTGTTCCGGGCGACGGCCGATATCCAGAGTCGTCGTCGCCTCGGCCTGACGGCGACGCTGCTACGTGAAGACGGGAAGGAACGGGAAGTCTTCAGCTTGATCGGCCCGAAACGTTACGACGCACCCTGGCGTGACATCGAGGCGCAGGGTTGGATCGCTCCGGCGTCGTGCATCGAGGTCCGTGTCACGTTGACCGACGACGAACGCATGAACTACGCGACATCGGAACCGGATGTGAGCTACCGCGTGGCTTCGTCGGCCATTTCGAAGTACCGCGTCGTCGAAGGACTCATCGACCGTCATCCCGGTGACCTGATCCTCGTGATCGGACAGTTCATCGACCAACTCGAAGCCCTGGCCGCCCGACTCGACGCGCCACTTATCACCGGGAAGACCCCGAACAAGGAACGCGAGAAGCTCTACGAAGAATTTCGTCGCGGCGAGCAACGACTGCTCGTTGTCTCGAAAGTGGCGAACTTCTCGATCGACCTGCCCGACGCGTCGGTGGCCATTCAGGTCAGTGGCACGTTCGGAAGTCGTCAGGAGGAAGCGCAACGGCTGGGTCGGATCCTGCGACCCAAGTCCGACGGTCGGCAGGCAACGTTCTATTCGATCGTGTCACGCGACACCAACGACCAGACCTTCGCCGCCAATCGGCAGCGGTTCCTGGCTGAGCAGGGCTACGCCTACGAGATTGTCGACTCCGAGGAATTCCTCAACGGACGGTAGATCGGGCTGCCGGAACTAGTGGTCTCGGCAATAATAAGTAGACGTAGCATTGGCGCGTTAACCTTCTTCGGATATTTCCTCACGTAGGCTCATGTTCATGACCGCAGTTCACAAACCCGTGCTTCTTCGTGGAGTGGCGTCGTTGGTGGCGTTTGCCGCGCTGGTTGCGGGCGTCACTCAGAACTCGGCCTCAGCGCAGTCGTCCCTCATCGAAGCCCAAGCCCCGACGCCGACAACCATTCCCGGTCTTGTGATCACAATGTCGTTCGAGATCCCGTTGAGTACCACCTCCGCCGGTTTGCCGACGGGAACATTCGTTAAGGCGACGGTGACGGTCACAAACCCGGCGCCGGTCTCCCTGGTCAACCAGCCGATGGTGTTGCGCTTCGGTCAAAAGCCCGACCAGATTCTCGGCGTCGACGACGGTACCGGGAAAGTCGGAGTCATCGATCCGGCGACGGGAGCGTGGTACCACACGATCGCGACCATCGCCGCCAACTCATCCACCACCTACTCCGTTACCTACGGGAAGCTCTGTGCCGGTCGGTGGGCGTTCGCCGCCAGGGTCGGTGACAGATTGACGAATCAGTTTGTGCAGTGGGCCGGTCAGAGCGATGCCCGGTGTGTCGGCGACGAAACGACGAACCCGCAACCTGCGGCGTTCTATCAGCTGCCATGGCCGAGTTCGATCGCGATTCCGGCGACAGCGTTGACCGTTGCAACCTCGACGACCACGTCGACCTCGACGACCACGACAACCACGTCGACGACGATCAACCCGTTACTCTCCACGACGAGCGTGCCACCGGTTCCGGGTGGACCAACGACGTCGACCTCCTCAACCCGACCCGGTGCCACGTCGACAACCCTGCTCTCGTTGGACAAGATCCCGTCGACGGTCCCGAGCACCACCCGCACGACGACAACGCGCCCGACCAGCCTTCGAACGACGACAACGGTGCTCTTCTGCAAGACGGTCGGGGGGAAGCGGTACTGCGCTCCCAAGTCTTCGATCTACAAGCCCGGCCAGAAAAAGTCGACTGAAGTAAAGTCGACCAAACCGGCGAAGAAGAAGTAATGCTGTCCGCGGCGCGCGCGGCTGTGGTGTCGCGAACCAAAGGCTTCATGCCAATTGACGAAGGCAACGCTCTCCTGCGCGCCGCGATGGCTGTCGGGGTCACGGGACCGTTTCTGGAAGTCGGCGCCTACTGCGGCAAATCATCTGTGTACCTAGGAAGCGCAGCTGAAGAACGCGACACCGTTCTGTTCAGCCTCGACCACCACCGGGGGTCCGAAGAGAACCAGGCGGGTTGGGAGCACCATGACACCGAAGTGGTCGACCCGGCGACGGGGCGTATGGACACGCTTCCTTTCTTCCGGCGAACCGTCGAAGCCGCCGGACTTGAAGATTCCGTGATTGCGATCGTGGGAAAGTCGGTGCCGGTGGCGCGTGCCTGGGAGTCTCCCCTCGCCTTATTGTTTCTCGACGGCGGTCACGGGGTGGAACCGGCGCGTCAGGACTACGAGCTGTGGACCCCGTTCGTCAGATCAGGCGGACTGCTCGCCATTCACGACGTCTTTCCTGATCCAGCCGATGGTGGCCGTCCGCCCTATGAGCTGATCTACCTGCCGGCACTGGCATCGGGGCGGTTCACGGAGCAGGCCGAGCTCAACTGCGGGTCTCTCCGCATCCTGCGCCGACAATAGGTGTCCCGGGGCGTCAGGGTTCGGTCGGGTCGAGGCCGAATACCTGCGCTGTCGGGGAAGACGGGTCGCTGACGACGGCATCGGCCAGGAGAACGGCGGCTGCACTGTACGCGGTGCGCTCTCCTTCAGGAAACCAGGCCCCCGAAGGAACGTGGAGTCCGGTCCAGTAGGAACCGTCGTCATGGCGGAGTGTTTCGGTGTAGTCGAGGAGCACCTGTGCTTCGGTACGCATTCCCAACACCGCGCAGGCGATGGCAGCTTCGGCGGTCTCGCCGGTCGTTACCCACGGGTGGTCGTTGACACAACGGACTCCATGCCCGTCAATGACAAATTCGTCCCACCTGGCTTTCATGGCGGAGATGCCATCGTCGTCGGTCAGTACGCGACCGAGAACGGGGTAGTACCAGTCCATGGCCCAGCGGTCCTTCTCTGCGAAGAACTCAAGCGGAAAGTGCTTGAGCGCATGGCCGAGCAACTTCTTACCGGCAACGAAACCTTCCGCCGAACGCCCAAGTTCATGCGCAATGTCGATCGCGCAACCGAGGCTGTGGTGGATGGACGATGATCCCGTGATCAGCGCGTAGTGAAACGGCGTTCCGTCGGGCTCGCGTGCCCATAGGATTTCACCCGTCGGCTGCTGAAGTTGCAGCACCCAGCTGAGCGCCTTCGACACCATCGACCATTGCGCGTCGAGCCAGTCGCGGTCCTGGGTGGAAAGGTAGTGATGCCACACCCCGACCGCGACATAGGCGATCGTGTTGGCGTCAAACTTTTCGTCTTTGATTCTGTCGGCCTCGTAGTACTGGTGCCAAGAACCATCTGCGCGCTGATTACCGGCCAGCCATCCGTAGGCTCGCGCCGCCGCCTCGAAGTTCCCGCCTACATCCAGCGCCATTGCGGTTTCGACGTGGTTCCAAGGGTCTGCGTGTCCACCCTCGACCCAAAGCACCAGACCGGAATCAATCTGGAGGCGTTCGATGGAGGCGACGCTCGCAACGCGTTGTTCGGGCGTCATCATCAGTTGCCCTCCAACGGTTTGCGGCCGTACATGATGAGGCTCTTACCGAGAACCGGGGTCAGAATCTTTTCGGGAATCTGGGTAGCGGGTGGCTTCTTCATCAGATCCCAAACTAAAAGATCGTGGTACTTCCTGACGAACATGTTGTCGGCCTTGTTCACGCCGATCGCACACTTGAGCCACCAGTAGGGTGAGTGCAGGGCATGGGCGCGGTGCGAGCCGTAGAGGGCAAAGCCGACACCGGAGAGGCGATCGCTGATCTCGGACTTGCGGTAGATGCGCACATGACCGCCGACGGCGGCCGGCGCGTGGTAGTCGGAATCAAGTGCCCAGTTGACGAGTTCAGGACCCCACGAAGGCACCGTGACCCCGATCGTGCCGCCCGGCTTCAAGACCCGGAACAACTCGGCGGCGGCCGCGCGGTCGTCGGGAATATGCTCCATCACTTCGGAGCAGATGATTCGGTCGAATGTTGCCTCGGCAAACGGAAGGTGCAATGCATCTCCGTTTACACACCCGCTCGAAGCGGTCGGGGGAAGGCCACCTTCGAGTTCCATTGCGTACAGCGTCGAACCGGCCTTGCGAAGGTCGTCGATCCCGTAATCGAGAGCGGTGACCGAGGCTCCGAGACGCAATGCCTCGAACGCGTGGCGACCGGCCCCGGCCCCCATATCGAGAAGCCGGTCTCCCGCCTTCACCCCCAACTTTTCGTACTTAACGGTAAGCATAGGTAGTGTTCCCTGATATTAAGCGCGCGTATGACTAGCGCGGGCACGGTCTTCAAGTAACGCCCGGTACTGTTCAACGCAGCCCTCCGCCGCGATCTTCCAGGTGAAGCCGTTGAGCACCCGGGCCCGCCCGGCTTCACCCAACTTCTGGCGCAGCGAAGGGTCGCGGAGCGCCCTGAGGATGGCGGCAGCCAACGCGTCGGGATCGTTGGGCGGAACGGTGAGTGCGGCATCACCGACGACCTCGGGGAGCGCGCCACCGGTCGTGGTGATGAGCGGGGTACCGCAGGCCATCGCTTCGATCGCCGGAATGGAGAAACCCTCATAAAGCGACGGTACGACGACCATCTCGGCTTCGTTGTACAACTCGACGATGCGATCGTCGGACACCCCCGACTCGAACGTCACCACGTCGTTCAGACCGAGGCGGTCGAGCAGTTCAGGCAGCACAGAGCCTTCGCGCTTCTTGCCCACGATGGTCACGTCGATCGGATGCTCGGCACGCACCTTGGCAAGGGCTTCGAGCAGCGGCCGAAGCCCCTTGAGGGGCACGTCGGCTGACGCAGTCGTCATGATCCGGTGCGGTTGGCGTTGGATGTGCGGAAGCGGCTTGAACCGTTCGTGATCGACCCCGACCGGCACGATGTGGAGCTGTTCGGGCCTGACGTGCATCTGGGCAACGATGTCGCGCTTCGACGACTCCGACACGGTGATGATCCGGGGGATCTGACGCGCCACCTTCACCTGCATCCCGAGGAAGCCGTACCAGCGCATCAGTGACCAGCGCCGCTTGAGGTACCCGACGGACCGCCTCGTTGGATACACGCGTGGCAGGTCTGCGATCTCCAGATCACGGTCGACGGTAATCGGGTGGTGGAGCGTGGCGACGACCGGAAGGCCGTCGTGCTGGATGCCTCTTATCCCGTAGCCAAAGCACTGGTTGTCATGCACGATGTCGAATTCGTGGGCATGTTCTTTCATGTAGCGGCGGACCCGTAGGGAGTAGGTCCAGGGCTCGGGGAAGCCACTTGTGCACATGTGGGCGAACTCGAAGAGGTCGGTCGCCACATCGGCGACGGATCCGGCCATCTTGACCCGTTCGACGATCTCCCGGCGACTCGGAATGTGCCACGGATCGTCGGCCCGGAACAGATCGAGGCTGGGGACCTTGACGAGCTTCACCCCGTCGTCGAGCACCGGGTACGGTTGCCCACTGAACACTTCGACGTAGTGACCGAGGTTTCGAAGCTCGCGTGCGACGTAGCGGGTATAGACGCCCTGGCCACCGGAGTGCGGATTGCCCCGGTACACGAGCCAGGCGATCCGCAAGGCTTCGGCGCTGGGATCGGAGGATGGGGCGGTCGACAAAGCCGACCGCGTTGACTGCTCTGACATAAGACCTGACAGATTACCCTTCGACCGACATACCCGAGCAAAGACTCGGAAATGCCGGAGTCGGCGGGTACATTTACCGAGCCGGTTGACTCTCCGTTGTGGTGTCGGGGGTCTCAACGCAACGGGCGGGCGAAACTCAGCTCGTGGCCATCGCAGTCTCGGATGTGAAAGTACCGTTCGCCCCACGCGGCATCGGTCGGCTGGGTGATCGGGGAGAACCCGGCATTGATGGCCCGGCCGTACATCGCGTCGACATCGTCGACAAAGAAGATCGCTCGCCCCCATCCACCTTCGACCGGCTCGGCATGTGCGTCGAGTTGAAGGTTGAGATAACTGTCGCCCGCTTCAAATGAGGTGAAGGGGGCATCGGATCCACCGAATACCAGAACAAAGCCCAAAGCCCCGTAGAACGCCACCGCGACCTGCATGTCGCGGGTAACGAGCGTGATGGCCCGGAGTGTGTTCAACGGTCCTACCGCTTTGTCCACGCGATCAGTTTTTCACAAAAGGGGGGTGGGTGACGGGTGGGCGGCGCCTTCGCCGGCCGTCAGTTCCTGCGCTGTGCAATAAAGACCGGAATGACCCGGTCGGTCTTCTTCGCGTAGTCGGCGTACGGAGGAAACGCCGCAACCGACCTGTCCCACCACATGGCCCGCTCGTCTCCTTCGATCTGGCGCACGACGGCGTCGAAGGGCTCCGGGCCATCCTGGATCATGACGGCCCCGGGGTCGGCCAGGAGGTTGTAATACCAAACCGGGTTTTTCGGTGCACCGCCCATCGAGGCGACGAGCGCATACTCGCCGTTGTGCTCGACCTTCATCAGCGGGATCTTCCGGATGTCGCCGGACTTGGCGCCGCGGGTTATCACGATGATCACCGGTAGTCCCGTGTCGCGGAGCGTATTGCCCTCCGTGCCCCCGGTTCGCTCGTAGAGTTCTACCTGATCGCGAACCCATTGGGCCGGACTGGGGACGTAGTTGCCTTCAAGAGCCATGGGTTCAATCGTATCCCCGGGCAGTGTCGACTGGCGCCGGTTCCACTTCTCCGCTTTGCTACTGATATGGACTTCACCGAAGACGAAGACATCACCGCAATCACCGATGCCGTAAAGGCGATCTGCACCGGATTCAACGACGAGTACTGGATGAAGTGCGACGCGGATCACCGGTTCCCGTGGGAGTTCTACAAGGTCATGGCCGACGCTGGCTGGGTCGGAATCGCCATCCCCGAAGAATACGGTGGAGGGGGCCGCGGCATTACCGAAGCGGCCCAGATCCTCAGAACCGTCGCGGCAAGCGGTGCGGCGATGAACGGATGCACGGCCCTGCATCTCACGATCTTCGGGCTCAATCCGGTCGTGAAGTTCGGGAGCGAACGGCTGAAGCAGACCTTCCTCCCTCGGGCATGCTCGGGTGATCTGCATGTCGCCTTCGGCGTGACGGAGCCCGACGCCGGTACTGACACGTCGCGCATCAGCACGCGGGCCGAACCCGATGGCAATGGTGGTTACAAGGTCTATGGTCGCAAGATCTGGACGTCGAAGGCGCTTGAGAGCGAAGTTGTGCTTCTGCTCGCGCGGACTGGACCCGGCCAGGGTCTGAAGGGACTCTCGCTGTTTCTCGCCGACCTCGACCGAAACTATGTAGACATACGACCGATCCCGAAGATGGGTCGCAACGCCGTGGCGTCGTGTGAGGTCTTCTACGACGGGCTTCCGGTTGAAGGGTGGCGCCGGATCGGCGAGGAGGGCGAAGGCTGGAAGTACCTCCTGCACGGCCTCAACGCCGAGCGCGTCCTCATTGCCGCCGAGTCCATTGGCATCGGTGAGGTGTCACTACGAAAATCGGTTGCCTACGCGAAGGATCGCGAGGTGTTCGGCCGCCCCATCGGAGCGAACCAGGCCATCTCCCACCCGCTCGCGCTGGCCCACATCCAACTTCAGGCCGCCTGGCACATGACCCGCTATGCCGCGTGGCGCTTCGACAACGGTATGGACTGCGGCGAAGCGGCCAACAGCGCGAAGTATCTCGCGGCGGAAGCCGGGTTCTTCGCGGCCGACCGGGCCATCCAGACCCACGGGGGTATGGGCTATGCGTCGGAGTACCACGTCGAGCGTTACTTCCGCGAAGCCCGGGTGATGCGCATCGCGCCGGTCAGCCAGGAGATGACCCTCAACTACGTCGCCCAGCAGATTCTCGGCCTCCCCCGCAGCTACTGAGCTGCGAGTGTGAATGGCTCCGATGTCACATTTCAACACGAGCGGCTGTCCTTTGGCCATCGGAGCCAAATCGGGTCGGGCTCTGCCTCAATTTCGTTTCGGGCCGCGACCTAGGGTTCTTGGCATCGTTGCGCGTGACCGGTCGATCGTCCCTATGGGCCGGACCCGTGTCGACCAACTGTTTGAAAGTCTTGGCAAGCCGGGGGCCTGCTTCGTAGCCGTGTGGGGCGTCAGGAAGCAGCGCCTGCTTTACCCAACCGGAATGACGAGGACACTCATATCGACGTGCGCCATCCGGCCGTCAGAACACCGGAAACGTTGATGGTCGGAGCACTAGTGGTCCGTCGCTGATGGTCCGTCGCTGAAATACCGGAATGGTGTGGCGAGCCATTCGGCGTCGAGAGCAAAGGGCGCAGGACGAGGCGCTAGCAGTATCCTCGCGTGAGGACGAGGACGCCGCTATCGGCGTCGAGGGCCGCCACAACACCCGGTCACTATTTTGGCGTATCACCACTAGAATAGACGTGCAATGAGCAACGAGCTGAGTCGCCGGCAAGTGCTGGCCGGGGCGACGCTCGGTGTCACGAGCGGGAAACGCTCGACGCGCACCCGTCGCCCGAGATCGACGAAAGTGAACGCCAAGGTGCCGCCCCTCTCTCCGCGGAACCTCCTGATAGTGATCGATGGAGGCCCGGGTGGGCGCCTGCACGCAACGTTCGGACCGGGTTCCCCATCGATTGACGACGGCTCCCGCGGCGACTACTTCGTGTTCAACTTCCTGATCAAGTCGCTCATGGCGAAGCTGCCGAAGCAGTGGACCGTGACACGTGCGCATCGCGATGTCGATCCGCACGACTGGGCCTCGCTCTCCGACGTCGACCGCCGTTTGTACGCGCCCAACATCGAGCGGTTCCGTTTCGATGCGATCGATTTGGCGACCTTTGATGCGATCTGGCTAATCGGGGTCGGAAGTGTCCCTGAAACGGTGTCTTTGGCGGAAACCGAGAGTCTGGCGATCGCGCAGTTCATGGACGCCGGCGGTGGCATCTTCGCGACCGGTGATCACGGCGACATCGGACAGCCGATGTGCGGACGGATCCCACGGGTGCGCTCGATGCGAGCCTGGTTCACCAAGGATCCGCCCGACAACGAACCGAGGTCGCCCGATCCCGTCGCTGCCGAACGTAACGACACGACGCGCCCCGGTCCCGGCGAGGATGCCCTTTCGACGAACTTCCAGTTCTCGAATCAATCCGATGACAACCCCGCACCGATCACGTTCACTGCGGAGGGCAAGCGTCACGAACTCTTCGATCTCGGCCAGGGTCGCCGACTCGTCGCGTTTCCGGATCACATGCACGAAGGGGAGGTGATCGACCCATTCGAGCCGCGCCACCACATGTCGCCCACATTGACCTATGCGGGTCAGGCGATCACCGAGTATCCCCTCGCTCGCGACGGCAGCCGCCCGGCGCCGGTGATCCTCGCTCTTGGCTCCGTTCTCGGCGGCCACTCGACAATTTCGACCGAGACCAGCCACGTGGGTTCCTCGCTGCCGACCCGACCAGGGAATCGACTGTTCGGAACCGTGTGTGCCTACGACGGGCGACCCCTCGGACTGGGGCGGGTTGTCGTGACATCAACGTTTCACCATCTCGCCGACATCAACCTCATCGGTGATCCGCTTGCGCTCACGCTGTCCGGTCAGCCGGACCTGGAGCGTCGCGCTGGGTTCACGGCGTCGCCAAAAGGTCGGCAACTGCTCGAAGACCTTGGGGTCTTCTGGGCAAACATCGCGCAGTGGATAGCCCGCCCGTGACCGGACCGTGGTATCGCTCCCCTTCGGGGCCGGTCAGCCAGGAGATGACCCTCAACTGCGTCGCCCAGCAGATCCTCGGCCTCCCCCGCAGCTACTGAGATCGATTGTGCGGAATTTGCCTCTCCGGAAGCGTCTAATTCCGCACAATCGTCGGTGCCGGTGCAAGTTCGAACTGTCGGAGCGAACCGGTGGCCGCTGGCGTCCGAGCCCGGGCAGTGTCTATCCAATGCTCGCCGCGCTGCAGGACGAGGGTTTGGTCACGTCGACCGAGACCGATGGCAAGCGGATCTTCCAACTCACCCCGGCCGGCGATGCCGAGGCGACCGAGCGGTTGGCGGCCGGCGGAAACCCTTGGGAAATGGGAAACGACGACGAGCATCACAAACTGCGGACCGCCGTGGTTCAGGTGATCGCCGCAGCAAAACAGGTTGGATTGAGTGGGAACCCCGAGCTCCTGCAAAAGGCCGAAGTCATCGTGACGGAAGCCCGCCGCAAGCTCTACCAGTTGCTCGCCGAGTCATGACCGAACCTCGGGTCCGGGTCGCGGGGTTTCTCGCAACCCGGCCGAAGGCGAACCATCCCTGCGCCGCCGGCCTGAGCGGAGGTAGCCCATTCCAACGCTCAGCGCCGCTAGCAGTAGAGCGGGAAGGTCGTTGAACCGGGCATAGGGCGTCAGCCCGCTGCGACGCTGGATCGACTCGACCAGGGCCTCGCGACGTTCGAGAGTCGTTCGCTCGATTACGCGGCCCCGGTTGTTGATGAAGCCGGACCGACCGGTTGGCGCGGCCTGGGCCACCCACCGACCATTCTCCAGCGCGCGCAGCTGAGCAGCGGCGATTTGCTGCGTTGGAACCTGCGACGACACGTACGACGACGCATTCGTCGGAATCAAAATCGCTTCACCTCCGGCGCGCACTCCCCCCCGGGCCCGGTCATCGAAGAACCCCTCATAGGAGATCAGGATGGCGTACCGGCCCACCGGAGTGCGGATCATCCCCACGCTCGATCCCGACTTGCCATCGCGTGTGGGGAGTGCAGCGAGACCCCATGACTCGATCTGCCTCCGGAACGGGAAGTACTCACCGTAGGGAACGAGTCGGACCTTGGTGTAGCGGTCGCCCATGTCGCCGTTGGGCTCGATCACGATCGAACGGTTCCAGAAGAACTTTGGCCCACCGCTTTCAATGACGCCGGGGATCAGGGTGGCATGCGCTTTCCGGGCGACCGCCTGAAGGTCACCCAGTTCCCGCGAGCCGGCAAGGTTCACGACATGGACGATGTCTTCGGGCCAAAGGATCAAATCAACCTTTTGATCGATCAGCCCGGTCGCGTCGAGATGGGCCCGGTATGCCCGGACCGTGCCCTGGTCGCTGGCCCGAATGCCGCGCCGCCCTCCGCCTTGCACGATGGCCACCTTGACTTGGCCGATCTGTTTCGTACCATCGGGCAGAACAGTGGACAAAGCAGTAAGTGCACATACTACCCCGAGAACGGCGGCAGCTTGTCTGACCTGTGACCGGATGAGCATAAGAAGTCCGACGGCTGCGAGTGAAGTAATTCCGATGAGGGCAAGCCGTCCGCCGAATGCCACTATGCGCGCATAGGGACTGGCGGCTTGTCCCAGATCGATTCCACCGAGGGGAAGCCCCCCGAAGGGCCAAAGACTGCGCAGAGCATCGGCAATCATGAGACCACCGGGTAGCGACCACGTGATCTGACTCGGTCGAACCAGTAAGAGTCCGATGATCGTGCAGCCGGTTTCGATCAACGCCACGATGAGCCCGCCGGGCAGGCTGAACTTCGTCATCCACCACAGGGAGATCCCGTAGAGCGTCAGACCGAACACAAAACCAATGGCCAAACGCCGGCGCCAACCGGCTCCGTCGCACGCCCAGCCAACGAGCGCAATGCCGACGATCGCGCATGGCCACCATCCAAAGGGCGGCACCGATGCGGTCGTCAGAAGACCGCCCAGGAGGGCCAGCAACAACGACTGGCGACGGCTCGGCTGTCGCCCGAGTCCCACGGTCGAATGTCCCACGGCCGAACGCCCCACCGCCGAACGCCCCACGTCGTTATTGCGCCCGCACGCGAACAAGAACCGCCGTCTCCGGATTGCATACCGGCATGGCGACCCCGAGCGACATAGCCAACCCGCCGGCCAGCGTCACCGAAGTTTCCATCCACGCCGGTTCCGAACGCATCGGTCCGTAAGGCTCGTCGGAAATGGGAACCACAGAGATCTCGTAGTTGGCATGAGGATCGAGGCCGGCCAGTCGAAGCGCGTGGGGAACCGATGTGGCGCTAGTCGTCAGCTGGACATACGTGAACAGTGCATCGCGTTTGTCCCCGGAGACGACACCGTGGCCCCAAGCGGCAGGGTCGGTTGGATCGAGTCTCACGACGGTGCCACCGTGAAGCAACGGTCGTAGGTCCTTATGGAGGGAAATGATCCGCCGTAGTTGGATCCGGTCGCGTTCGGTGATGGTCGAGACGTTCCACTCCACGCCCAAGTGCCCGAACAAAGCGGTCGCGGCCCGGAATGCGACGCTATGACGACGACCGGTCGTGTGAGCGGGTGACGGGCCGATGTGCGCGCCCATGAGCTCCGGTGGAAAGAAATAGGAGAACGACCGTTGGATCCGCTGACGTTCCAGCGCGTCTATGCAGTCGCTCGTCCACACCCGCTTGGTAAATTCGGTGATTGCGAAGTCGGAGCGTCCGCCACCGGAGGAACACGACTCGAACTCCACGCCGGGATGCCGGGCGTTGAGTTCACCGAACAACCGGTAGAGGGCGAGCGTCTGCCGGTATGCCGAGGCTCGGCCAAGATGCGAGCCCTGAACGATGTCGCGGTTGAAGTCCCACTTCACGTACGAGATCTCGTGATCCCGCAGAATCGTGTCGATGCGCTCCAGCAGATAGGCATACACGTCGGGATTGGCAAGGTCGAGTACGAGTTGATCACGCGAGAGCGGTGCCTCGTAGCCGTCGGTGACGAGGGCCCAGTCGGGATGGGCGCGGTACAGGTCACTGTCGGGGTTCACCATTTCCGGTTCGAACCACAGACCGAACTCCATGCCGAGACCGCGGACGTGCGAAATAAGCGGAGACAATCCTTCGGGGTAGACGGCCGGATCGACGTACCAGTCGCCCAGTCCGGCGTTGTCGGAACGGCGGTGCATGAACCAGCCGTCGTCGAGTACGAAGCGTTCGATCCCCACCTCAGCGGCGGCTCTGGCCAGGCCGAACAGTGTCTCGGAATCGTGATTGAAATAGACCGCTTCCCAGGTGTTGAGTGTGACGGGTCGAGGGGTCGCCGGGTGACCCGGCCGCGACCGCAGGAAGCGGTGAAACGCAGCGGAAGCCCCGTTGAGCCCCGACCCGCTCCAGGTGGCGTAGAGCCACGGCCCGGTGAACGACTCGCCGGGAGTCAGCAACATTTCGCCCGGCGACAGAGCGACACCGGCCTGGAAGTCGCCGCGGCCGTCGTTCAGACGCTCGGCCCGCATCTCGTGATAGCCACTCCACGCGAGATGGACACCGAGGACCTCGCCGGATGTTTCACCGAATGAAGGTGTGCCGAAGAACATGCCGGGCGCGTTCTTCTGGACGGGTCGACCGCTGCGGTTGTCCCAGGACTTTGCGCCGATACCGAGCGGGGTCCGCTGCGGGCGCATCTCATCGGTCCATCGCCCCGGAAAGTCGAGAACCTCCGAATACTGGGCGGGGAGGGGAAGGGCCACGTGGAGACGTTGGAGCTGATAATCGGATGGTCCGGTGTTGGTCAGCGTGGCCTGGAACCGGAAGACATCAGGTCCGGCCTCTTCGATTGTTACCTCGAGACCGAGACCGGCGACTGGATCGGTGGAGTACACGACCAGCGCTTCGGAATACGACACATGGCCGGGTTGGAACTTCGGAGCCCACCCCGAACCGTCGGGGCGGTGACCTTCCAGAGCGGGTCGGGCCCCGGTTGCGTCGGCGTGCGTTGGAACCATTGAAAGAAGTCCCTCGGCGTCGAATGTGGCCCTGGGCACGGGTCGGCCGGTGGCCAACCGAACCGCCGACAGGTCAGTGGCAACGGCCAGCCGACCTCCGAAGAAAACCACCTCGGGAACTCCGCGCGCGGCGTCGATGATCAGTGACGTCGACTCCGACTGGAGATGAAATGTCGAACCCTGTTTGACAATATGCACAGTTGCCAACGCTACCCCTAGGGAACCCTGAGAATGATCGGGGAAATACGTGGCGCGAACCCCCTTCAACCCGGCCTATGGTTTCGGTATGGCAGCGCAAGCCGACTTCGAGAACGTGGCAATGGAACATCTTCCGTCGCTCTACTCGGCCGCCATGCGTATGACGCACAATACGGCCGACGCGGAAGACCTTGTGCAGGAGGTTTACCTCAAGGCCTACCGGGGCTTCGGCGGGTTCCAAGAAGGCACGAACCTCAAGGCGTGGCTTTTTCGGATTCTTACAAATACCTACATCAACATGTACCGTGCGAAAAAGCGTCGCCCTGAACAATCGGAACTCGACGAGGTGGAAGATCTCTACCTGTACCAGCGTCTCGGTGGCGCCGAGGCGGTCGCGGCAAGTCGGACGGCCGAAGACGTTGCGCTTGAAAGTTTCACCGAAAGTGAAGTGCAAGCAGCCGTCGACGCCCTCCCCGAGGCGTTCCGGATACCCGTGCTCCTGGCCGATGTCGAAGGTTTCCACTACAAGGAAATCTCGGAGATCCTCGATATTCCGATAGGAACGGTAATGAGCCGTCTCCATCGGGGAAGAAAAGCGCTCCAGAAAGCGTTGTTTGATTTCGCTGTGGAACGAAGGCTCGTGCCGGAACCGCAGTCGACCGCTTAATTCTTGCCGTAGAACGGGAATTGACGGTGTAGTGCGCCAGTTCAGCTGGTAGTTAGTCAGCTTGTAGTTAGTCAGCTTGCAGTTAGTCAGCTTGCAGTTCATTGGGTTCGTCGCTCGAATACAGCGACCGGGGAAAAGATGTTTGCAGTGACACCATGAGCAACGAATTCATCAGCGAGCAAGCGTCAGTGCATGGTTACTCCATCATGGCCTCGGGCCGCTTTGACCCCTTCGGCGATATCGACCCTTCCCTCATGTTCGATTGCAATGCCATGCTGGCCCGGCTCTACTCGTTTCTTGATGGCGAACTCAACGACGATCGAAGGGCCAAGATTCAACGCCATCTTGATGATTGCCCCTCGTGTTTTTCGAAGTTCGACTTCGAAGCGGAGCTTCGGATCGTGATTGCCAAACGAGTGGTGTGCCGTGTCCCGGAATCACTGGTCGAGCGGATCCGCAAGTCGATCTGCGGCCCGTTGGAGAACGAGTAACGCTCCACCCGGGTGCCAGATTCGCCGTTCCGCATCTGACTGAAACGACACGAAGCGGGGTCCCGCGAACCGTGATCCGCTATTCACTGATTTAACACCGTTCATCTAGGTTTTTTTCGGGGCCGGGAATATTCCGCCTTGAGCAGTTGCTGAAACCGTCATGACTGAACATGCCGTAGGCGCCAAGCCTCTCTCCGGTAGCGATCGTCCGTCGAGGAAGTTTTCGTCGGGCCGCGTGTGCCGCGAGGCCAGTTGTGGAACTCGCCTTTCCATCTACAACAACGGGAAGTATTGCTCGATGCATGAACCGATGGTCGTGCCGAGAACCCGGGGCAAAAAAATCGCATAACCCCGTCAGCTTTCCTCGCTGACGGATTCGCCGAACTCTCCAGTCCCCCAATGCGACCGCCCCAAGTCTTTGAGGCGGTCGCTTTCGCGTCGACGCACTAGTGTGTGGCTCATGTTCGCTGCCGCCAAGCCCTGGTTCTACTGGCTCGCCGTCCTCCTCTCGGGCTCGGGTGTTCTCCTCGCCGTGTTGTTGTTCATCGGGTATTACGTACGGGTCATCTCGCAAAAATCACACCGCCGTTAGTGCTCCGGTCTCCTGACCGGTCGAATGACATGAGTACGCTCGGCCGGAATTTTCTACGCTGATGGCTGAACCGATCGACTGGGCGTTCGCTGCGACAGTGGCAAATCGGGTGTCGGGTACCGATTCGTTCAGCAACTCCTATCACGCCTCATCGCTCGCGCCCGACTTCGCCGAATTCACCGCCCAGGCCGAAGAACTCGTTGCCGAGGAAACCGGTCTCCGGTCGCTGGTGGGCCCAGCCCGGGCCAAGGTCGCCACCCGCCAGGAGTGGATAGAGGCCAACATGCGCTCATTTCAGCGGTTGTTCCGGCCGATGACGGAGCGACTGGGTGAAAAGATGAGTGGCCCGCTGGCGCCGGTCGCGCGTCGTTTGGCCGGTGCCGAAGTGGGTAGCCTCCTGGGTTGGATGTCGAAGCGGGTTCTTGGTCAATACGACCTGATGATCGCCCCCGAAGAAAATCCCCAGGAACAAGACGTCGTGTACTACGTCGGGCCCAACGTCTTATCGTTGGAAAAGCGCTACGGGTTTCCACCCCGGGAGTTTCGGCTTTGGCTGGCGTTGCACGAGGTGACCCACCGGGCCCAGTTCACCGGGATTCCGTGGATGCGTGACCACTATGTCGGACTCGTGAATACCGCCCTCACCCTGGCCGACGCCGATCCGAAGCGTTTTTTCGACGCGCTCAAGCGGGCGGTCGGCGAACTTCGCGATGGTCACAATCCACTGAACGACGGTGGAATTCCGACGCTCATCGCCGGCCCCGAACAGCGGCGGGCCATCGAGTCGGTCGGTGGGCTGATGAGCCTCCTCGAAGGTCACGGTGATGTCACAATGGGCCGGGCCGGGGGCGTCCTAGTACCTTCGGCCGAACGCTTCTCCCGGGCCCTGTCGCAGCGACGGGCGGATGTACGGGGCATGGCCCGTCTGTTTCGCCAACTCCTCGGCATCGAGGCGAAAATGCGCCAGTACGAACAGGGCGAGGCCTTCATCGGACACGTCGAGCGTGAGCGGGGCCGGGAGTTCCTCGACCGGGTATGGGTCGGCCCGGAGCGACTCCCGACGCTCGCCGAGATCCGCGATCCGCAGACCTGGGTGGACCGCATGGAGCGTCCGCAGCCACTGCTCTCGTGATGAGCATCGGCGACGCGCCCTATGCGGCCGAGCTCCTGACCCGGTGCCGTTTTCCGATCGAGCCGGGGGAGTTGAACTGTGCGGTATCAGGCGGCGCGGATTCTTTGGCGCTTCTCGTCCTAGCGGTGCAGGCCGGGTTCTCGGTCACCGCTTTTCACGTCGACCATGGACTGCGTCCGGGTTCGGCCTCGGAAGCGGGTCTGGTGGCATCTGTGGCATCGCGGTGCGGTGCCAAATTCATCGCCCTTTCCGTCGACCTAAGCGGTTACGCAGGAGACGGCAACCTCGAAGCCCGGGCGCGCGAGGCCCGCTACGGCGTTCTCCCCGAGGAGGTGGCCACCGGCCACACCGCCGACGATGTGGCCGAGACGGTGCTGCTGAACCTCATGTGGGGTAGCGGGCTGGACGGCCTCGCACCTCTGGTTGGGGCCGGTGTGCGGATCCGACCGCTGGTCGGATTACGTAGAGCCGATACGACCCGACTCTGCCAGACGCTCGGGCTGCAGCCGCTGCAGGACCCGATGAACGAAAATCCCAGGTTTCGGCGGGTGCGCGTTCGCCAGGAGGTGCTTCCCCTGCTCAACGACGTCGCCGAACGCGATGTTGTTCCCCTGTTGCTGCGCCTCGCTGACACCGTCGCCGACGACGTAGCCGTACTCGACGAGTTGGCATCAGCCATCGATCCGACCTCAGCGATTGAGCTTCGAACCGCTTCCCGTGCCTTGGCCCGCCGCGCTGTCCGCGGCTGGCTCGTGGCGTCGGGAGTGGGCGACGGTCACCCACCTCCGCTTGCGGTCATCGACCGGGTCCTGGCCGTCGCCCTCGGGGAGACGCCACGAGCCGACCTGATCGAGGGCTGGCGCGTTGCCCGACGCTTCCAGCGCCTGCGGATAGAACGAATCGGGCCGGATCGCACATAACTGCGCCGCTGATCGGCATCCGTGGTCTCGCCACCGAGTGAAGGTTGTGCCGCACGGCGGCGTCCGCGGGCCCTGCGCTGGTCTCGTCCGTCGGCCCCGTTTTGGTGGTCCGTTTTGGTGGTCCGTTTTGGTGGTCAGAGTCGGGATCGATCCGACGACCTCACGCTTTTCAGGCGTGCGCTCTACCAACTGAGCTATCTGACCAAAACACCCGCCCCCAGCCGTGGGCTCGGGGCGGGTTCTGCGGACCTGACGGGATTTGAACCCGCGGCCTCCGGCTTGACAGGCCGGCGTGCACTCCTAGCTGCACCACAGGTCCGTACAGCGGACGAAACACTAGCACCCCAAACGCCCACGCATTCTCGACTTAGGGTCCGGCCCACCCTGGATCCGGGACGCGTGGCCGCGCGAAGAACATGCTTTTTCGCGCAAAGCCGGGTCGCCTGTCGAGCGGCTGAGCGTGATGGTTCCGCGACTGTCAAAATGCTCGGTGATGGACGACGGAACAGTTGAGGTGCACCAGGAGATTGCAAGCCTGTCGAGTGGCCGGTTCGACGCGTTCATCTCCTACAGCCACCGAGCTGACGATGACATCGCGCCGTCGCTTCGTCATGGGCTCCAGCGGTTGGCCAAGCCCTGGTACCGGCGGCGCGCCATGCGCGTCTTTCTCGACCGGACGAACATGTCGGCCGACCCGGCGTTGTGGAGCGCGATCACCCAGGCTCTCGACACGTCGAAGGGTTTTGTGCTGCTGATGTCGCCGGCGTCGGCGAACTCACCGTGGGTGAATCGGGAGATCGAGTACTGGGTCGAGCGCAATGGCTCAAGGCACATGCTGCCGGTGCTCACGAGCGGGGAGTTGGTGTGGGACGCCGCGGACGGTCGCTTCGATGTGACTCTCTCAACCGCAGCGCCACCTTCGCTCGCAGGTGTCTACAAGGAGGAACCCCGCTACATCGATCTGCGATGGGCCGATGGTCTGCCAGCGACGGCGCTATCGCTTCGCGATCCTCGGTTCGCCGACGCAATAGCGGAGATCGCCGCCCCGATACGCGGGGTTAACAAAGACGAACTGGTCGGAACCGACCTGCGCGAACACCGTAGGACCATCCGAATCGCCCGCGCGGCAGTCGGTGCGTTGTGCCTGTTACTGGTGGCGTCGCTGGTCGCAGCCGCGATTGCCCGCAGCAATGCGCAACGCGCTGATCGTCGCCGGATAGATGCCCAAGCGAGTCGTCTGCGCGTCGAGGCCAACGATGCGACCATCCTTCCTGATCTCGGCTTTCTTCTGGCCGCCGAGGCCTATCGACTCCGCCCCGGAGCGGCCACGCTCGACGGGGTCATCAGAGCAGCCCAGCGAGCACCCGATCTGCGAAAGTATGTGCGCATACACAAAGCTGCGATCGTCGGTCTCGGGTTCGATGCTTCCGGTAAAACGCTCGTGTCCTACGACAGGTCCGGCGGACTTGCCGCAACGGACTGGGAGTCGGGCCGAACCCTGGCAACGTCAAAGGCGGAAGGACACGGCGCTGCGGTGGTGACCACACCCAAGGGCGTCCTGGTCGTCGGGCTGTCGAAAGTCGAACTGCGCGACCCCGCGACGTTGGAGGTGCGGCAAAGTTGGGACCCGGCTGATACGAACCCCCTCGCCGGCGTAGTGGTGAGCGGAACCCGGGTGATCCTGCTGAAACTGAATGGCTCATACGCAGTGACAACGCTGGAGGCAACGGGACGGACCGCAAGAAGGGCTGAGCTTCGATGGTTTCAGGTCCATACGTCGGCCATGTATGGCGGCCTGGCGATGTCTGACGGTTCGCTAATCACCATCGGCGTGTCGGGTGACGTCAACGAACTCGTCCGCTTCGTGGTGAATGACCAGGGCGAGCCGGAGATCACCTGGCGAACAAAGCTGAAGGTTCCGGTCTCCGCCGTGACTTTGTCGGCCGATGGTTCGAAAGTCGTTCTCGGCTTTGGGAGAGGAGTTCTGTTCTTCGATTCCGCGACGGGAGCCGGCCTGTCTGCGTCTTTGCTCGACAGTGCGGTGAATGCGTTGGCATCGTCGCCCGCCTACGGACAGTACGTTCTCTCGGCGAACCAGGATGGAAAGATCGACTACATCGATCCTGCGACAGGACAACCGTATAAGGAGCAGATTCATGATGGCCGGGCTACCGCAATCGCCTGGAGTCAATCGGGCCGGGCGGCGACCGGCGACGGCGACGGAACGATCGCTCTCCTGGATACCGGACCAAACCGGCTGACCGGCGCGCGTTCGATCGATCTCGCGACTGTGGGAATCGCGCTTCAAGGAGATGGTCGCAGCGCGGTGGCCGCATTGTCAGACGGTGCCGTCGTTGATCTGACCTTTGACCTGGCTGTGGTCGGATCGAAGATTGCGAAGCGGCAGATTGGGCTGGTCAAAGGAGCTGTGGCCGTCGCCGAGTCATCGGGAGTTGTCGTCGTTGGCGATGGGGGAGGTTCGTTGCACGCGGTGGTGGCCGGCGGGAAGGGATGGGTCACCGAAACCGGCACGGGCTCGGCCATCGCCGCGTTGGGCACCGTCGGCGAACATCTCGTCGTGAGCCTTACGGCCAACCAGGTTCTCCAGTCCTGGAACGTCGAAGCGGGGAAGTTCACACTGCAACGGACACTTAGTGAACGGGCATCGGCCCAGTCAACAGCGACGGACACCGAGGGAACTCCTATCGTTGCGTATTTCGAAGGTAACTCCGGTGTAGTTGTCGTGAACGCCTCGACCGGAGAAGAACTCGCCCGTTATCAACTCGACAGTTCCTTTGCGCAGATCGCGCTCGCTCCGGACGGCGTTTCGGTGGCGGTGTCCAATGGTTCGGACCTTCAGTTGCTCTCTCCCGGCCGCGCTCCGCGATCGATCCGGGTGGGAGGCGACCTGTCGGGCCTGGCGTTCGTCGATGGGGGCGCTCGGATCGTGGCGTTCGACTCGGCTTCGGGAGCGCGTGTCGTCGACGTGGCAACGGGTCAACCGGCGGGATACATGCACGACGAAGACGGGTTGGTATTGCACGCGTACGCGGTTGGATCCACCAGCGACGTGGTGGCAGTTGCAACAGCAGGTGCGGGACGGGTGATTTTGATGAGCTTTGCTCCATCGTCGGTGATCAACGACGGTTGTTCGTTCTTCAGACGAACGTTCACGGTCGCTGAGGTGAAGCGGTTCGACCTCGATCCTTCAAGCGACCCGTGCCGGTCGATGGACCGAAGAAAGTGAAACGGGCTGGCGCCGCGTGTTGCCTCCTGGCCGTGTTGTTATCGTTCGGGCCGCGAACGACATCCGAAGCAGCCAAGTCACGCGGGGATGTTCTTGGTCTGTTGGTGGCAAGCGGCCTTGGCATGTCCGACGCGGAGCGTGGATGTGCCCGTCGTACCATCGCCGAAGCATCACGATCGACGAGTACGGCTACGAATGAATTGAACCCGGTATCCAGCCAAACCGCTGATTCGATCGGGCGAATTCTCGGGTGTATATCGCAGGAGGAGGCGGTGAAGTTCATCGCCGGGGCACTTGATGCAGATAGCTCGGCGTCCGCGTTTCCGACGAGCGCGTTCGTTCCCAGAGCTGGGGTCCCACCGACAAAGGACTGCCTGACCCGCCGTTTGCGGGTCGCGACCTGGCATGAGGTGACCGAGGCCTTTCGATCGTACGCGGAAGCTCTGCTTTCTGACTTTGACTCCGGCTTGAGAGGTCTACTCGCGAGTCGGGTACGACCGTACGCAGCCACCTGTACCCTGCTGAAGGACAGCAAAGGCACAACACCACTTCCGCCTCTCTCGCTCGAAGATGTGCGGGTGCGTTGGAATGCCTCCGTCCGTCGACGACCGCTGACCTTCGCCCCCGTATCGCGGTGGGTGAGCGGACGGATCCCTTCAACGGTGGAAGCCATGGTCGCGGCGAAAAGCTGGGTCTCCATCGCCACGTCCGGTTCCACCGTTGTCGGAGTTACCGTGGCGCTGACCCCACCCGTTGCCTCGCGGGCATCAGCATTGGAAGCCCTTGGCATTGTCGCCGATGTCCTCGACGGCCGCGATCAGGCGGTGATCGTGGGTAGGGCCATCGACGTTTCCTCCTTGCTGGCGGCCGACAAGCCAGGCCAATCCAAGGCCCGAATCGGGCGGACCCTATACACGGTTACCGTGGTTGGGCGGCCCACCCGTGTGTTCATCGATGGTTCGCAATCATGACGATTTTTTCTTCCTGCCGGGTCCGGTCATTTCGCCCGGTGGGGTCTACATCGTCCGCTGGAGGAAGACGGTGGTGGTTGCGGGGCCGAGGCGCTGCTGTGTCTGCAACGCAGAGATGAGGCCGGTTCGCATGTCGTAACCGGCTGCGCCGCCCTGGATCTCGTTCTTCTCGCCGATCACCAGCATGCCGTTCTGTGTACCGAGAATGCTGACCTTCGCGTGCGTGATTGGATCGTCATCAAGGACCTGCCCGGTTCGCAGGGCGCCTAGAATCCTCGGATCCACCCACAGGCTGGGGAGCCCTGTGGTCAGGGCGGTCTTTGACTGGCTCGGATTCGTGTTGCCAATCATGAGTGTGGTGTTCTGCTCGAGTTGAACCGACGCGACATCGACCTTTGTGATGTTCCAGTCCTGGGTCATTGACCAGGTGGAGGAGTATGCACCGTCGACGGTTGTTGTGTACTGCCCCGTGAAGGTGAGTGACCGGAGTCCGGTTACATCGGTCCCGGGCCGCTGGCCGGTCCACGGCAGTCGCAGTTGTCGGGCCCCTTTGAAGAGCATCTGCACAACCTGCGTCGTGCCGTTCGCGCCGGTTCCGTTGAATCCATAGCTGAGCAGTACGCCGCTGTCGAGATCGTAGGTCTGCTGCGTCGTCGAGTTGGTCGCTGTGAACGTGGTGCGTATCGCGTTGTAGGTCTTCCCGTCGAGCGGATAGCTCAGGCGGACGACGGTCTCATCACCTTTCGCCCTGTCCTTTGTTGCAGCGAGAGCGGCGGGCGACCGCCAGTAGCCCTCCCCTCCCGCCTCGGCGGGAAACACCGATGTTGACGTGGTCGTGACGTAGATCGTGTTCAGCGTCGAATCCGGAAGGTACTGGCGAACTTCGGCTGTGGCCTGGCCATTGGTCACGTCGAGAACGTTCACCTGGGTGTAGCCGGCACCCGCACTTGCCGTTACATCGTTGGGGTTGACGGGTACCGCTCCGGTCTGTCTGGTGCTCGAACCGAGAAAGAACGTGAGTCGCATGCCGGCACGGGCCAGGGGAGAGACCTTTGCTGCGGCCTTGCCGGTCTTCGGTGCCGGCACCGGGTTCGGGTTGGGATTCGGCAGCGGGATCTGGCCGCCGCCGCTACCGCCGCCGCCACCGGGTAGAGGAATCGGGAACGCGGATCGGGGGCCGTCGGTGGCTTTGAAGACGAAACCGCTCGGCGAGATACTACGCGCGCTGATCTTAGGAGTCGTCGTGGATCTACTGCTCCCGGCCGTGACGACGCGTCGAAGGGTTTCCGAGGTCCCACCGTAGGTAACGGTCAAGATGTCGGCGGCCAACGTGGCCTTCAGCGGGACGGGTTGCGCATTCTGCAGATAACGACCGGTGAAGGTGTCGGTCGCGACACTGCCGTCTACCGGGAAGACATCACTTCCGAGGCGGAGTGTGCCGAGGTAGTGGGACGATGAGGCGTCGTAACGCAATTGCAGGTTCGTCCGGTTCGCCGCGAAGCTTCCTTCGAATGACCGAGTCGACGCGGCCACCGAGGCTGACGGAGCGACGGTAACGGCCAGCCCGCCGAGGCCGAGCGTTGCGATCACCGATATAATACGTGCGCATACGGATCTCACGTTGACCTCACTGTTGCTTCGTTGCGGATGATTTCGTAGCCGACATCGTTGAGGAAAGCCGGAAGTTGGGTGACGGTGATCCGGTCGAGGTCGCGAATCGCTTCGGTCAGCTCCGACCAGTCGACGAGATAGGGCGTGCGTTTCGCGGCCACATCACGCGGTCCGGGCTTCCAGCCGTCGGCCCGCCGCTCTTCCACCCAACGCACGTGCTCGAGTTGCGCGAGAAGCTCGACCTCGCCGTCGCTGAACGCGAATCCGCTCGTTGCCCCCGAGGCCGGGGCGAGTGAACAGTTGATCGCAGCCAGCTTCACCCACAGGTGCCGGGCTTGTTTGCGGTTCGAGTCCTTGAGATGCGATCCGAGCCTGGCCCATTCCGCTAGCGACGGATCGTCGGGTGAAGCACCACCGGAGGCCCGGCGCGTTTCGACGTAGTTCCTGTGTGTGGCCCGGGCGATCACCTCGACCGTGCCGCCCAGAACGAGATCTGAGTCCGACCACCACGAGATCGAATCCACGATGTGGATAGGAACTGTCCGGGTCGCCGCGCCCGAGTGCAGGAGCGGTGCGAGATGCTCGGGATCCGGGATTGCCAGCACGACCTTGGCCCCGACCGGCAGACGGCGGGCCAGAGCAAGCGCCACCACGACCGCTTCGGTGCCTTCACCCTCGACGACGGCCCGCTTCACCCGGGCCAGTTCGATCGCGTCACCGAGTTGCGGGGGGTCGAGAAGGTTCGCGTCGACCGAGAGGGTGAGACGGTCCTTGAGGTGGGGATCGCGCCGCTCGGCCATCGCGACGCCAGCGGCACTTTCAGAGCCGGTCACGTGGACGTTCCTGGAACCCGCTGGCGCCTGCCGAGCGGCCCTAGAGAGAAGTTGGGAGGCGAGGACCGCAGATGTGGCTATGAGGAGGTCGCCCTCGCCACCGACCAGGCCTCCGTCGAAACATCGATCAATGGTACGCGCGCATAATTCCCCGGCATTGAGAAAGTCGAGTCGAGCCGAGCCCGTCGCGCCGAGTGCCTCGATCCGCAACAGCTCGCACAGGTCGGGACGCGACACCGATGCCATCGCCCTGGCTCGACCACGCGACCTGAGCGCCACATCGATGTTCAAGGCATCGTCGGTGGTGAGGGCGAGAACGTCGGTTGCACCCATGACACTGGCCTGCCGAAGGATTTCCGGGCGCGCCGGATCCCCCCGGAGGGCAAACACGCCAACCGACCGAAGCGACGTGGCCCGGTCGGAAGAAAGGTCGGCATCAATGAGAACGACGCGTCGGTTCTGTCGGCGGAGGGCCTTCGCGACGGCGACCGCCGCCAACGTGGCCCCGACCACGACGACGTGCCCACGCCAGCGCTGCACCCGGATTCGGTCGAGGCGCTCGCGGTGCAGCGCGGCGACCCCCCGGAATGCGGCGTAGCCGGTGACGATCGGGGCGAGCATGCGGCCGACGTCGAGAGTCCAGGGAGCACTTCCCTTGGTCACCTTGCTCGAAAGCTTGATGAGCTGCATGTCCGCGTAGAGAACGTCGACCCAACCAGACGGTTCGTCGACGGATCTGAAGTACTGCCGGTACCCAATGAAGCCGAACAACAGCGCAACCGCTCCGATAATGCCGAGGAGTGGCTGTTCAAAGAGCTTGGCCGACTCACGAAGGTGGCCGCTGAGTGATTCTGACTCGCCTTCTCCTTCATGGGAGTTGGCTCCGCTCGTCGCTGTTATGTTGCCGCCTATGCGAGCCATCGTCGGTCAACCTCCCTACGACTGAACCGCTGCGGCGCAGCGACGGAATGAGGATGTTCGCATCGGAGCAATTTAGGACAACCTCTTTCGGGCAGCGTTCGCGGACGCCGGACTTCGCGCGGTGACCGCAAGGCCAGTATGGCTCGGAGTCGGCAGGTCGATCCACCCTGCGCCCGTTGAATTGAGGCCGCAGTGCCTGTTCGGGTCAACATGCAGCCGCCGGTTCGGCGATATCGAAGCGGGTGCGTTCCCGCTTGCTCAGCGGTCGCCACAGCACTGCGCAGGCGTCGAGTCGGATGGCCTCGGGAGTGACATCGCGAATCACGAGAGCCTCGCCGGCCAACTCGAACACCATGGTCGGTCCATGCGACAGGTCAGCGTCGCGGCTTGCCTGAAATGCCTGGACCGCACCCAAGGGTTCACCTGTCGTCGCATCGAACGAGGACACGAAGCCGTCACTGTCGGCGACGATGACGGACCTGCCGGCGTAACCGATTCCGACCGGCTTGGCTTCGACCGGAAGGATCGCCCTCAGCCCTGACGCGACGGCATCTTGGCCCTTCCGGCTGAGGTTCATCAGCTGGACCGATCCGTCGAAACCCACGGCCAGGGAGGTCGCGTCGTCGTTGAACGCGAGCACTTCGACGCCCGCATCGGTCGGCACCGTTGCGGCGCCCCGGTCGTCGAACGTCACGACACCCACCGATCTGCCGTCGGCTACGCGGAGGATCTCGACCCGACCGCTTTGGCGTTGGTACGCCACCCACTGGCCATTGGCGGAAACCGCGACGGCCACGAAGCCGTTGGTGCCGATCGCCCGCGCGGGGCCGAGGCGACCGTTCACGACCGGATAAACCGAAAGCTCCCCGTCGTCGGTCAACGCGATGAGCTCACGGGTCGCGTCAAGAGCAATGAGTTGCAAGACCGTGGCTGAGCCGGTCTCCACGGTCTGGACCACCCGGCTGTTGCTCACGACATGAATGTGTCCCTTCGCATCCCCGACGGCGACGTTTCTGGATGTGTTGGTGCTGGATGTGTTGGTGCTGGATGTGTTGGTGCTGGATGTGTTGGTCCCGGATGTGTTGGTGCTGGATGGGCCGCTTGACCCCGGAAGGAGAGCGACGGAATAGACAACCGAATCAATATCGGTGGAGGCGACGACGCGGTTGGTGAGGAGATTCACCTCGACGAGGCGGTTGACGGTGCCTGCGTAGGCGACCCCGGATTCCGGGTGCGCATCAACCGAGAAGCCCTCCGAACCCAGTGGAATTGTCGTAGCCGCAAGCTTTCGGAGCGGCGAGATGCGTTGGCGCGCCAGCGTCCCGTCGGCGCCGCCGGACACGTAGGTGCTGTCATCGAGGGCGATGATGGTGGTTACCGCACCGTTGTGCACCGACCAGCTCGCCGTACTCTGCCGGGTCTCTGCGTCTATCCAATGAATTGTTCCGCTGGCGTCACCCGCCACCCAGATTGCCCGGCCAGCCAAATAGGCAAGGGAGAAGACCGCGCTCGTACCAACCGATAGCGGGTCCGAGCTGTTGCCGGAATCCATGTCGATGAACGTGACGTCGCCCTTGGTGGAGCCGATGGCGATTTGTCGGGTTGCGGGGTTGGCGGTCATGACGGTGTTCGTGGCCGGGACATCTGCGGCCCACGACTGCGTCCACTCGTCGTTCGTTCGTTCAAAACGCCTGACGCTGGCCGACTGGTGACCCGCGTTGGAGAACAGCGCAATCATCGCGCGACCATCCGCCGAGACCGCGACCGGGGCCCCGTAACCGGATGCGACCGGCTCCTGCTTTGATCCGGTCCACCACAACTCGCCGTCGTCATGTTCACCCAACCCTCCGATAGCGACCCCGTCGCCGACGACCGCAGCGGAAGTGACGGGCCGGATACGGGAAACGTCGGCGTCGTCGATGGGGGCGAGCGAAAGCTCATCGTGCACGTGGAATCCGTCGCGCGTTACGACGAGGATCCCGCCGGGACCCTGGAGCAGTTGCAAAGGATTGGCCGCCGTCTTCGACTCGGCGAGAGGTTTCCCGGATCGTTCATCCATCGCAATCAACGAACCATTACTATCCACGCTTAGTATTCGCCCTGTCGCCCGCTGGTACATGATCGAACGAATGGCCCTGCCCCGAGGACGGAACAGCTTCTCGATCTGCGGGGCGGCCTCTGCCGTGTCGATCAACGCCCGCGTCGTGACAGCGGTCGGCCTGAGCCGGTAACCCTCGTCCGCCAAGGTGAAGGCCAGGTCCGGTGGTCCGACGAGACCGGTCGCTTCCAAACCGAGACGCCGCGCCTCGGAATCAATGCGACGGTGTTCGGCCCGGATCGCGTTGGAGCGGGCGAGACCCGCACTCACGACGGACACCAGCAACAGAATGCACAGAATCGATACCGCGGCACGGGCCAGGCGCCGGGTGCGGAGGTTCTGCCGGACGTCCTCACCGACGAGGTCGTCTTTGGGAACCCCGTGGATCGGGGCGGCGAGGTCGGCGACCGCATCTTTGAACCTGCTGTTCTGCAACGACAGAGTGACCTGGCCGTTACCACCCCTGGTCCATCGGACATCGAGATGACGGGGTTCTTCATGAAACGCGCAACGCAGTGCGGGCGGCGCGGCCGTGGACCTGACCATGTCAAGCTCGCAGGCCACCGGGTCCCACACGAGTTCGCCGCTCGTGAGAACGGGGAGAAGGTTCTCAGCCGATCGGTTCGCCAACCAGTGCGCGACCTCCTTGTCGACCCATTCGGATTGCGCCGCCTCGGGGGAACACAGCAGCACGAAAAAGTGACTCGACGAGAGTGCCGTCGTGATGTTCAACCACAGGGCTGGGCTCGTGGACAGGCTCGCTTCGTCAACGAAGATCTTCGTGGCCCGGACTCGGTACCAGGGTTTCGCGAGCTGATGGAGTCCGCGGCGTAATGCCGGAGCGAGTTCAGCGTCAGCGGAGTGGCTGTAGGAGATGAATGCGTCGAAACGATGGGGTGGCGCGGCGTCGGCCACCGGATACCCGGCCGACGGTGCGGTCACGGAGTCGCTGGCCTCTCGGGGTTCATCATTGCGTCGACGGCTATCGTGACGGCGTCGCGCCTGGTATGCACACGTAGTTTGCGGTAGATCGACTCGATCTGTTTCTTCACCGTGCCGGGCCGCGAACCCACTCGTTGAGCGATTGCGTTGGCATCGGACCCGATCACGAGCAGGGCCAAGACCTCAGCCTCCCGTGCAGTCAGTCCGAGGCATCGAAGGTCGGCACCGTCATAGATCTGCTCTTCGAACTCGATCAGATCGCCCATGCGACGTTCTCCCCGCCAATAGGCCACGAGAACAACGTCGACGCTCGGTGCGACGAAGGGCCGTGACTTGTCGAGTGAGACGGTTCCGAGTCCGTCGGCGCGCTGCGTGCATGCCCATTCGCGCAATTCGGCACAGAGGCTAGACCCCGGTCTGAACCACCGGTTCAGGATCGAGACCGATCCGTCGACGATGCTGAGGCCGCCCTCGTTGTCGAGCAGGGCGGTAGCCATGCGTCGGCCTCCGGCCACGACAGAAAGGGAACGTGCGAGTCGGTCCACCCGCCGCAAGAGTGTGTGGCTTTGCGTCAGCGCAACCTCGATGGTGTTGACGAATGCCTGGTCGCGCGGCCCGAAGGATCGTGATCGTTGGATTGTGAAGACGATCTCAACCCGCTTCTCCGTCCGAACAGGAATCTGCAGGGAGGATGTCGGTCCCGTACTGCCCGGTCCCGGCGGCACGTATGCGAAGGACTGCGCTCCCGGCGCACCAAATTCCATATACGTTCCGCCCGTCGCGCCAAGGGCCTCGCATACGATTTCCAGCACCCGTTGCGGAAAGGCGGTCAGGGTGTCGATGGCCGCTATGCGCTGCAGCGCGGCAATTGTCATATCCCGGTCGAGGCCGGTTTCGTCAGCGGGTCGCCGCAGGGGCCGAGAGAAATCGAACGTCGAAGTCCGGTCAACTTTTTCTGCGAGCTTTGCACTAGGAGACATTGACATTGACATTGACATTGATGCCCGGTTTCCTCTCCGTCCGGTCGGCGTCGGTCGTGTATCTGGCTGACGGGTCAGTTCTAATGAGATGCACCCGCGCGTTTCAAGGGATCACTTCGCGCGTTGTCGTTGTTGGCTCCGCATCACGAGCCCCGACGTTCTTTACCCCGGGCCCGGTCGATGAAGTCGGCAATCTCGCGCCAACTGGGAATCGTGCGACCATCCGATGACGGAAGTTGGTATCTGAGCCGGTGCCGGGCGGTGATGATCGCCCGGCGCGATACGGGGAGAGCCTTTTGCGATTCGTGTTGAAACGCTCCCTCGCCGAGATTCGTCTCCGCCCACATCACGGCGTCGTTCAGCCCCGCAGTTTTTGAGCCGGATGGCACCGAGGTCCTGTCGGCCTTCTCCCAGCTTGCTTGAATCGCACCGATCAGAGCCTCGGTCGATCGCACCTCCGAATGGGAGTAAAGGAAGTCGGCCCCCGCCTCGGCCATGCGGAGTCGCAGCAGGTCGTTGTACAGATGGCCGGTGATTACGAGGATCTGGGGACGCAAGCGGCCGGTCAAAGACCGAATGTGCGCGACGACGCGCACGCCGATGAACTTGTCGAATCCTGCATCGTCGTCGTGGGCGTCGGCGAGCACCACATCGGTGCCGGACCACCAGCCGGGGTCATCGTGCGCAAGTGCCTCATCCGGTGACATTGCGGCGATTGCCGTGAACCCCGGCACCTCGTTGATTGCCGAAGCCCGGCCGCGTCGGATCCACGAGTCGTCGTCGACGATTACGACCTTCAGGTCCCCCAGGGGCATCGAGGGTGACCGTAACACAAACGGGTCAAAATTCCCCGTGCGGCCGAACATCGGGGGGAGAATCGAAAATGCCGGGCCTGCTCAGACCCGGCACAATCGAAAAACGGAACGTGGCGCTATGTGTTTGCGTGCCGCTACATGTTGGCGAGTGCCGAGTCGAGCATCTCTCCGACCGGTCTCTTCACCTTCTCCCACGAACCTTGGGCCCATGTGGCGATATAGGTCAGGGTGAGGCCGTCCTGGCGTTCGGCAACAAAGACGATTCCTTCGACCGCGGTACTGCCCTGATCCCCGGCGATGAGTCCCTGATACGACGTGGAGGCCATGGAGGTGATGCTGCGTTTCGCCGGCTTGATAGCGACGGCCGGATCGGCCAGCACGCCTTGGAAGGCCTTCGGAAGGTAGGTGCTGGTCAGGTAGTCGACCACCTGGGTCGAGGGGAAATTGTTCGTGTCGATGCCTTCGTTGACCCAGGCGTGGACAAAGCTGATGTCGTTGCCGATAACAACTTCACCGGTGTCGAACTTCTTGACAATCTTGTAGCCGGCCGACGGCACGATGACGAGTCCGCCACCCAGTTGGTGGGCCTGCTGCTGTCGCTGAGGCCTCGTGGTGGTGGTCACCCGGCGGATCGGCGGCTGGGTGGTGACCGGCTCGAACACCGGAGCCTCGGTGTCGAGCGGAGCCTGGGTGTCGAGCGGAGCCTCGGTGTCGAGCGGAGCCTCGGTTGTCGTGACGACACGGGGCCTGGTTGTCGGTCTCGTTGTCGGTCTCGTTGTCTGGTTTGGTGGTCGCGTTGTCTGGCCGATCGTTGTGTTCGTTCCGGGTCGGGGGCGCGGAGCGAGGGTCAAGGTCGTGAGTCGCGTCGTCGCCGTCGTCCCCTGTTCGGTGAAGGCCTCAGCGGCGAACGCCTGGGCTGCGAAGGACCGACCCCCCTGGACCGACCCGTCGGACCCGAACCCGAACGACGGGCTGTGACTTGCCGGCAGCCCCAACGACGACCGGTCGATTGGAATCGGCTGAAGGTCGGAGCCGTCGGACAGGGGAACCTCGTTCGACGCGGGGGTGCGGGTCTTGCTCGTTCCCCCGATGACGGCGCCGACCGCCCCGGCGGTGAGCACCGAACCGATTACGATGATAGCGATTGACGGGGAACTCAACCGGTGGGCTCGACCCTTGCGGTTTGCCGAGGGTATTGACCCGGTGGGTGGGTTGATGTCGTTCATCACTCGACTCCAATGGAAGCGGCGGCCGACGATGATGGGTTGACGTTTCGCGGGGTTTGCGATGGTTTCATTCGTCTCTCTTTGCTCGTGGCGAATATCGAGACGCCACATGCGCTGCAGAAGCGCCCACCGGCGAGGAGCGGCATATCGCATGCTTCGCAATCGACCCTCGAGTCGGCGTGGTCGTGTAGGGCGCCACCGTGCTCGATTGAGTCGATCGCCTCTTCGAGCATGGCGTCATGGATGCGCGTGCGGAGCCGCAAGATGCTTACCACCAGCACGGCCATACCCCACGTCGTCGCCAACAGGGCCCCTCGGATTCCCTGCAGAAGACCGAACAGGTAGACCCCGACGCTGAGAACGATCGCGAGAGCGCAAGCTTCCACGTTTGAGCGAAGGAATCGGGGGCTCATTCGCCCAGGTCCCGTTCCGATGCCGGAATAGTCGGCTGCCACGAACCCGACGAGACAGCCGAACACGAGGGGCCGTATGACGGCGGCGTTCACAACGATTGATACGAAAAGACCGGCATCGACCGAGTTGACCTTGGCCGGGAGGCTCGAGATCAGGCTGTGATGGGCAACGAGCGTCTCGGCCGCAACGAACGTGGAGGCGGAGATGACGCCGAATGTGAGACCGTCGAGCATGTGGTTGAACCGTGGCCGGGAAGCGAGGAGCACCGGGGCGATCTGGCTCAGGAGGACCACGCCCACCGGAACGAAGAAACCGAGCACGAGAAGCTCCCGCAACTGGACCTGACCGACACTCAGATTGACCGGCAGGCGGACAGACTTGAACGCCGCCTCCCGCCACATGTACGTGAAGCCGAGGCCAAGGGCCGCTGACAGAAGGACCGTGACCGCCATCACGGTTACGGGCTCGTCTTCCCACACGTTCATGTCGTAGAGGTACACGAGGTAGAACACCGGTACCATCACGGCGGCACTCACGATGGAGAACGACAGCAGGCCGAACGCGGCTGCGACCGCGGGAATGAGAATGGTCGCCATGAGCACCTGACGGTAGGTGTGGGATCTCTGGGCCGTGCTGTGAGGCATGACGGTCGACACGATTGTGGCGGTCAGCACGGGTTCACCCGGGTTCAGGGCGAATACCCCCGAACGATGACGCAACCCCGATGGGTGGTTGTGGTGAAAGGGATCACCACAGGCCCAGCAGTACCGGCTCAGCTCCGGATTCTCCGAGGAGCAGTTCGCACAGATCATTGAGACACTCCCTAAAAGAGGCATCGGCCCGAGGGGCCGCTTGACCCGACTGCTGGTGCAGTCGTGTTCACAGAGGACCATTGCGGCTCGCCCCGGGGCAATACGCATCGTTGCGTATTGCCCCGACCCGTCGGACAAGGCCGAAATGGTGACTATCTCCCGCTGATTCTTTCGACGCGATGGTGGCCCACATGACCAATACCGATTTCCGTACCCAGTCTGGAAGGGTCGTACCGCGTCTGCGGTCCCGACTGAAGTGTCCGGGGAACGTCCGTTCTGTGACACTGGCAGCGCTCGGGCCCGTGGCCCTTTCGGTCGTTCTATCGGCCTGTGGCGGGGGAGCATCCGGTGAGATGCCGGGGCGGTCCGGTGGATCTGGCGGACCCGGCCAGGTTACGGCTTCGAAGGCGGTCATCGAGTCCCCGATATACCGTTCGACAGCCGGGTTGGAACGCCAAACGGAGATTGTTCGCTCCCTGACCGATGCCGTTGTCTCGTTGCGCGGGGCCACGACCAGCGGATGGCAGATTCGCCAGGACGACACGACCGGCGGAGGTTCGGAACTGTCGGGTGGCGTGATCACCTTCCCCAAGGGAACGACGCCGCTGGAGGCCGTGCGTCAACTGGTGGCCGACCACGGTGACGTGTTCGGACTGACCGATCCGCTCAACCAACTGACATTCGCGCGGCCCATCGTCGATTCCACCGGAATTGCGACCGTGCGGGCCAATCAATCCGTGCGGGGTGTGCCGGTCGAAGGCTCGTCGCTGCTGGTTACTGTCCGACGGGTTCTGACGACGCCGGAAATCGGCTTCGCCAAGGCGCATGTGTACCCCGACCTTGATCGCGTTTCACCCGTCGATACCCGACCTGCCATCGATGAACAAACGGCCGTGGGTGTAGCGACACAACGAGGGGCCGTTCCGGTCGGCCAGGGAACGTTGATTATCACGACGCCTGACTCCACTCCGACGCTTGCCTGGAAGTTCGATGCCGACTACACCCCGCCGGCCGACGCGCCCAGGGTTCCCGGTGCCGCCAAGGCCGGCCCGCTGACGGTGTACGTCGATGCCCGCCTGGGCACGGTGCTTCGGATGCAGAGCGGGGGGAGCGTCGCACTGCGGGCGATTGGGGGGTCGGGACTTCTGAGCCAGAACAGCCCCGGTGTGCTCAAACTGCCGGCCAAGGGCACCCCGGTAAAGGTATCGGGGACGGTCATCGGCGGCTTCAAAGTAACAATGACATTGGAAAAGCTCCCCGACGGGTCCATCGTCTTTATCGACTCCTCCCAGCCGAACGCCGACCGGGAAACCGGCACGGGTCTCAATGTCGTGTTCGACGGGTCCCAGGTGACCGGGGATAATGATCTCCCGGGTGATCTGGCCCGTATCAACAGTGGGGAAAAGATCGATCCTGACACGTTCACGGCGGCCTGGGCCGCAAAAACTGTCCTGGACTACTACCGGGTCGAGCACGGTCGAGCCTCGTGGGACGGGCAGGGGATTCCCCTGATCAGCTCAGTCCACCTGCCCGAGCCCTATGTGACCTGCAACGCCTACTTCTCGCCGGATCTGAAGCAGATGTCCTACGGTGGCGCGTGCCGGGAAGACGGTCAGGTGATCATCGATTCGCTCGTCGACATCTCGGTCGTGGGTCACGAGATCACGCACGGTGTCACCGATACAGCTGCCCCGTGGATATCGTCGAACTCCGGGCAGGGAGCATCCTTGAATGAGGGCAACTCCGACTACTTCGGCGTGATCATCCAGAACCAGGTATTCGGCAAACCGTATGCCACCGAGGGGGTATCGATGTGTATCGGCCGGGAGCCGAACAGTTCATGCCATGAATTCGAACCCGGTGTCAAGGGTGACCGGACCGTCGATAGCGGTGCCCTGGTCGACGATGGCGAATTCCTGCTGCGGGAGCCGCGGGGTCTGGTCGACCTGGTCACCGATCAGGGCGGAGCGCACGACAACAGCATGATCTGGACCAACGCCCTCTGGCAGATCCGTCGGGCCTTCGCGTCCGGGGATGGCGGCGATATGTTGAAGTCGCCCGCCGCCCGGCGCTTCGACCGCATCGTCTACCGGGCGATCACGACCTACTTCACGAATGAAACCGACTTCGCCGCAGCGGCATCGGCCGTTACGCAGGCTGCGGTCGACCTTGATGCGAGCGGGCCGGAACAGGATGTCATCCGCGCCCAGTTCCTTCTCAGCCAGTTCTGTGCCGGCTGCTCGACCCCGGCCGGGACAAGGACACCCGTAGCCGATTCGCCGCAGATGGAGCTGAAACCGATCGTTCTCGACACCGGTATCGCGTACATCGGCCAGAGCCACCCTTCGGGCAGCGAGTATCCGCTGCAGAAAGCCTATTTTGCTCCCTTCGACTCGACGAAGCCGGCGGCTCTGCTCGGGCCGGCCGACGAGTTCACCGAGTCGATGGATGGGAAGGGATCGTGGCTGGTCGAACTGAGATACAACAACGACGAAGGTTGGTACCAACTCACCAATGTGGCGACGGGCAAGACCGAGATCCTCGGCCCCTGGACCAGGGCCGCCACCGCCGCAGTATCGAATGACACGGTGGTCTGGCCGGGGAAGAAGGAGAAGGGCTTCACCATTTCCGCGCGGAAGAACACGGGTGGAAAAGTGATGACGCTGACGTTGGACAAACTGCCGACCCAACTCGGTGTCGACGGAACGGTCGTGGCCTTTCAGACCGAGGATGGCCGGATCCAGGTTTGGGATCTCCAGACGAACAAGGTGAAGGTTCTCGACCAGATCGATGCCCAGATGACGAACCGGCGATTTTCCGGCTTTCCCGGCGCGGTCAAGGTTTCGGGCCGAACCGTTGCCGCCCTCGGCGGTCGCGACGGCAGCGGTTTCCCGACGTATGTGACGCTCTACGACGTCGACAAGGGTTCAAGCGAGGTCCTGACGAATCGTGCGTTTCCCGCTGGCCTCAGCTTCGACGGTAATCACCTCGTGTGGTCCGAAGTTACCGGCCGACAGCCGTCGGCGCTGGCTGCGCTGATCGGACGATCGGTCGCTGAGACGGAGTTGGTGATCTACTCACTCCAGTCGAAGACGGGCTCATACGCATTGAAAGAACGCGGGCAACAGGGCTTTGCGTCGATTGGCGGTGATCGGCTCGCCTGGCAGGACAGCGTTAGAGGCGGCGACGACATCTACACCGCAACCCTACCTGCGGGCTTTTGAGTCTTTTGAGTCATTTGTGTCTTGGTCGAGAAAACAGGAGATATCAAGGTGAACCGAAACAGCACATCATCGAACTCCTCGCGGCCCGCTTCTGTCGAGCGGGTCGGGAGACGTCGGGTTCTCGCGGGTGTGGCGGCGGTTGGGCTTTTCGTAGGTGTACTTACGGCGTGTGGCGACAGCGGTAAGGACTCCCTGCCGGTTCAGCGCCGCGCGACCGTCCAACCATCAGACACCGCGGTCCCGGTTCCCGTCCTTTCCAAGCCCGTCCGGATCTCGCCTACCACCGGTGTCCCGACCACCCGGCCGACCGCTACGACGGCGCCAACTGAACCGTCGAAGACGGACCCGGATCAAGGAATTGTGAACGACCCGTCGATTCGCCTGGCGGCTAGCCGGGAACCCGGGGGTGGCCTGTCGATTCTGGCTGACCGCGCGCTCATGTCGCTGACCCAGCTTGGCGAGTTCCGCGTCGGTGGGGATCAGAGAAATCTGGCGAAGTCGATCCGGTCAACGGCATCGCAGGCCGCCCTGGCGTCAGTGGGCTCGAATGGTCCACAACTGCCGCTGCCGCCTCGCGGCAAGAAGGTGAAGGTGACCGGCGTGGTGTGGAGCGGACAAACTGTAACCGTCGACGCCGAGAAGCTCGCCGACGGACGGATCGCGTTCATCGATTCCTCACAGCCGGGAGCGGATAGAGGTAGCGGCAAAGGGCTGAGCGTGGTTTTCGACGGCTCGGGACTCGAATCCTTCGACAACCTCCCTGGGACGATTGCGACAATGAACGAGGGCGATGAGCCCGACCGCGACGTACTGACAGCGGCGTGGGCCGCCAAGTCGACGCTTGACTTTCTCCGAACCGAGTTCGGCCGAAACTCCTACGACGGGAACGGCGGTAACGTGATCTCGGTGGTGCATGTGCCAGCCGCGCTGGGCGGCTGCGATTCGTGGCCGGCCGGATCAGTGTTGCTCTTCACCGGCCGCTGTATGCAGGACGACCAGGAACTGTTTCCCACCACCGTCGACATCGGCCGCTTTGCCTACCTTTTGATGACTGAAGTGCAATCTTCGACCGCTCCCAATCTCTTCTGGACGAGTGGTCAGCGCGGCGCAGTGTCCATCGGCACGTCTGACTACCTCGCGTTGGTCGTGCAGAACCGCGGTCTGGGTTCGGCGCATTCGGTGCTGGGTGCCGGCCTCTGCCCGGGTCTGGTGGAGTCGTACCTGTGTCGACCCTGGAAGCCCGACGAATCAGGTCTCCACGACCTTGATACCGGCGCGGTGTTCGACGACGCACAGTTTCTTCTGCGGGAACCTCTTGGCAACCTTGACTTCACGAACAAGTTCCGGATACAGACCGAGAACAGTCTGATCTGGTCGAATGCGCTTTTCCAGATCCGTAAAGCATTCTCGAGCGAGGACGGGGGCGACATGGTTACGTCTGCCGCCGCGGCTCGGTTCGACAAAATTGTCTACCGTGCGCTGACGGAATACTCCGACAGCGAAGGCGACATGATGTCTGCTGCATCGGCGCTCCAGCAGGCCGCCCAGGACCTCAATGCGACCGCTGACGAGTTGAGTGTCATTGAAGAACAGTTTGTCATCAGTCAGCTTTGCGCGAAGTGCACGACTCCGAAGCAGGTCAGCAATCAAATGGCCGCTTCGTTCCGGACGGAACACCGACCGAACATCGTCGACGGGGGAGTTGTCTACCACCGTGAGGTTCCAGGCCCGGGGGGCTCGCGGAGCTACACCGAGGCTGTGATCTCCTCCTTTGCCGATCCAAATGTCGATACGCCAACCGGGAACTCCGCACTAGCGGGAGGTTCGGCCAGTTTCGACGTGCGGGGAACCGGCGACTGGATCGTCGACACGCGTTTCGAGCCGACCTCGGGTAAGTGGCGAGGAGTGTTCCTCACCCAGATCAGCACGGGAAAGAGCGAACGGATCGACGGGGTTTCGGGTTGGGCGGCTCCGGCGATTTCCGCGGACACCGTGGTGTGGCCGGCTAACAGTAACGGAAGCAACAGCATTCGTGCCCGCGCCACCAAAGGAGGAAAGGTGCAGTCGCTGTCGGTCGACATCAAGCCGATCCTGCTCGCGGTCGACGGGAAAACCGTTGCCTACCAACTCCAGGACGGCACGTTGGGCGTCTGGGACCTCGCCTCGAACAAGCAACGCAGTATCGCGACGCTCTCCGGTATGCCGGATTCGGTCCTGCAGGTGTTCCCTCGAATTCCCGGGGAACTTGCCGTTTCGGGAAACCGAGTGGCGGTGCTTTCCGTCAAGGAGAACTACTCCCTGCCCTTCACTGTTCAGGTGTTCGATCTCGTTACGAATGAGGTGAAGACGTTGTCGACGACCGCATATGCCGCCGGTCTGTCGATGAAGGGCGACACCGTGATCTGGTCGGAAATCGTTGGTGATCAGCCCTCGGCCATCGGAACGCTTTTCAGCGACAAGGTGCCTGACACCGACCTGGCCGGTTACTCATTCAAGACCGACGAGACGGCGATCCTTCTGACCGAACGGGGACAGCAGGGCTTTCCGAGTATCGGCGACGGCAAGCTGGCCTGGCAGGACAGCGTGAGTGGCGCCGACGACATCTACGTCGCCGACCTTCCCGAAGGCTGGTAGCCGGGGTCGCGGACTGCATGGTGCCGGCCGCTACCCGTCGAGCGGCCGTTGCTCCTCGACGGGGAGGATCAATCGAACTCGAGTCCCAGCAACGCGTTCTCGATGACCTCGGGTAGGGCTGGGTGGATGTAGTACTGGTCGTGCGCCATAGCGTCGACGCTTTGATTTGCGCGCATACCTTGTATGAGCTGCTGGATGAGCGTCGATGATTGGGGCCCCATCAGGTGCGCGCCGACCAACTTTCGGGTGGCGCGGTCGGCGATCAGTTTGCAGAAACCGGTCGTGTCTTCCATGGCCCATCCGTACGCGACGTCACCGAAGCGCTGCGACTTGATCACCACGTCGATGCCTGCGGCGCGGGCCGCCCGCTCGGTGAGGCCGACACTAGCGATTTGCGGGCGGGTGAATACCGCCGATGGTACGAAATTGTGGTTCGTGCGGATCATCAGGTCGGGGTGGGCAATGTTGTGGGCGACTACTTTCGCTTCGTGGTTGGCGACGTGCTTCAGCATGTGCGGCGATGAGATGTCGCCGAGTACCCAGATGTTCTCGACGGAGGTCCGCTGGAAGTCATCGGCCACGATCCGCCCGTCGGTATGGAGCATGATGCCCGCCGCGGTTGCATTGAGCGTGTCGGAATTCGGTCGACGGCCGGTGGCGATCAGCAGCGTGTCTCCGATGACCACGCTGCCGTCGGACAGCGTGAGGTGGATCTCATGACCGGTCTGGGTCACGCTCACCGGGGTCACGTGGAGGCGGACGGTGAAACGGTCGCGCGCCTTGACGGCCTCCGTGAACGCAAGGGCCACGTCGTCGTCCTGCTCCCGCAGAAGCCGGTCACCGCGGTGAACGATCGTGACGTGCGAACCGAACGAACCGAAGACATGGGCCAGTTCGTTCGCAATGAAGCCGCCGCCTACCACGATCAGGTGCTTCGGCAGCTCATCAAGGCGCATCACGTCGTCTGAGGTGTGCCACGTCACCGAGTCGAGCCCGGCTATGTCGGGCATGTTCGGTCGGGCTCCAGCCGCCACGACGAAGCGGTCTGCGGTGAGCTTTTCGCCGTTGACCTCTATCGTGTGGGCGTCAACGAAGCTGCCGCGGCCCTTGTACACGGTGACGTTGGGGCATCGATGGGTCCGGTACTCCTCGCCCCCTGCCGAGATCGGGTCGATCCGGTCGAAGACGCGGTCGCGGATGTCTTTCCATCGGACGTTTTCGACGTGCGCGTCGATCCCCAGTTGGCTGGCGTGCCGCACGTTTTCGGCCATGTCGGCGGCGTGTACGAACATCTTCGTGGGAATGCAACCCCGGTTGAGGCAAGTTCCACCAAAGACGCCTTCCTCGACAATCGCGATGGACCACGAATCCAGGTCGGGGGTGAGGATTGAGTTGCCCGAACCGGTGCCGATGATGATCAGATCGAAGTGTTTCGCCACCCTCTGATCATGGTCGATCGGTGAGTGATGCGAAACCGAACCTGAGGCCCCGATCTGCCGCTAAGATTGTTCGCTTCCTGGCCCCCATCGTCTAGCGGCCTAGGACACCACCCTTTCAAGGTGGCGGCACGGGTTCGAATCCCGTTGGGGGTGCAAACCATTGGTTATGAAGGTTTGCGGCGCGGTTGGGTCTGCCTCTGATGACTTGCTCGTTCCGGGTCGGACGATCCCAAGCTGATCGGCGTTACCACCCGCGTTTCCTCAGCCGGGACCGCAAGACACATCCGGCATTTGCTTCCGGATTGAGCCGCTCGATGCGGGAACGCTTGTCATCGGACGGCTCTGCTCTGAGCTCGTGGGCGACCGTGGGGTTCGCTTGAGCGGTCGCGGTCCACAGGGCCTGGTCGTCGGAGGTCTGCTCTCGCTCCGGCGCCTCTGATCGTTCGTGCGGCCGAAACCGTTTTTGCATCGCTACATGCACATGTGCATGTTAATTTCCGGTTATGCCAAAAACCGTACAGATCCGCGACATCGACGATGACGTGTACGACGCTCTCTCCAAGCGCGCTGCAGAAGTGGGTACCTCGGTGCCTGAGTTCCTCCGGAAGGAGATCGAACGGCTTGCCGCTCGGCCGTCGATCAACGAATGGCTCGAACGGACGCGGCGGCGGCCCGGTTCGAACGCCCGCCGGGACACCCTCGAAGCGCTCGACGAGCTTCGCGGTCCGTGGCCATCATGATCGTCGTGGATGCCTCGTGCCTGTTCGAGGTGGTCACCGACACTCAGCGTGCGGAAGGCATTCGGCAACGACTTGCGGCGGAACCGGAGCAGGCGGCACCACACATCATCGACATCGAAGTGTTCAGTCTGATTCGACGGGATCACCTGCTCGGCTCGCTCGACGAAACGGCAGCGGCACTGGCTGTCCACGATCTCAGGTCGTGGCCGGGCGAGCGTTACGGGCATCGCGGTCTTCTGGAGCGGGCCTGGGAATTGCGACACTCCGTGCGGGGCTGGGACGCCGCCTACGTTGCGTTGGCGGAGGCACTCGGCGCGTCGTTCATCACCCTTGACGGGCGACTTGCCCGGGCAAAGGGGCCGCGCTGCCTCGTCGAGTACATCGATCTGTGACGTGGGCCGGCGGGCGACAAGTCGGTCACGGCTCAACGGCGACCATTGAGCCAGTGGACAACGGCCGCAACACGGCGGTTTTCCGATGCATCCTCCTGAAGATCGAGCTTCTGGAAGATGTAACGGACGTGGGTCTCCAGAGTCTTCAATGAGCACCGTACCTGCTGGGCGATGGCGGTATTCGACCGACCCTGCGCCACCAGGTCGAGAACTTCACGTTCCCGGTCCGTCAAGCGGGCAATTCTTTCGTCGTGTTCCGCGCGGACGATCAGCTGCTCGGTGAGCTCCAAAGAGAATTGCGAGATCCGTTCCCGCGTCTGCGCAGACCTTGCAGGCGCCGTCGTGGAGATCGGATTCGGATCGGGCCTGAACATCCCGCACTACCCGGCGGGCGTGCACACCGTCCATGCGGTCGAGCCGCTCGCCCGTTCGGTCGCCATTGCGGCGAAGCGCATCGAGGCGGGCCACGCTCACGTTCACCACGCCGGCCTCACCGGCGAACGCATCGACTTCGCGAGTGCCTCTGCCGACGCCGTTCTTTCCACCTGGACCCTCTGTTCCATCCTCGACGTCGACATCGCCCTCGCCGAGATCCGCCGCATCCTAAAGCCGGGCGGCACGCTCCACTTCGTCGAGCACGGCATCTCGCCCGATGCGAAGGTGGCCCGCCGCCAGGGTCGAATCGAGCCGATCAGTAAGCCGCCCTTCGGCGGCTGTCACCTCACGCGAGACATCCCTGCCCTCATCACCGGCGCCGGGTTCGTTGTCGACACCATGGCCACCTTTTATCATCCAAGGAGCCCAAGCCCTTCGGCTGGACGTTCGAGGGACGGGCCCGACCGGCCTGACGTTCAGTGATCCCGGTGATCACGGTCATCGTGAGCGCCGACTCAAGGCCGAAACCCGGCTTACCGTCTGACTCGTGGGCGGGAACCGATCGGCTGAAATGTGTGGACCGACCACCTCCCTGTACATTGGCGGCCAGGAAAAGGGGGCCGCCATGGGCACGGTTGACATCAGTGGAGTCTGCGGTTCGCGGTTCGGCGCGGTGAAGGATGCGTTCGCGGCGAACTTCTCCGAGCGTGGCGATGTCGGTGCTTCGGTCGCTCTCGTGATGCACGACGAGTTGGTCGTCGACCTGTGGGCCGGTCACCTCGACGCGGCGAAAACGACTCCTTGGGACCGTGACACGATCGTCAACGTCTACTCCACCACCAAGACCATGGCCTGTCTTTCTCTGCTCGTTCTGGTCAGTCGGGGCCTGGTCGACGTCGATGCGCCGGTTGAGCGTTACTGGCCGGAGTTCGGCGCCAACGGAAAGAGCAACGTGTTGGTACGGCATATCCTGTCGCACACGGCCGGCTTGCCGGCCTGGGACGAGCGGCTCGAGGGACCGGACCTTTACGATTGGGACCGGGTCACTGCCCTGCTCGCGAACCAGGCGACGTGGTGGGAGCCGGGCACCAAATCGGGCTACCACGCAGTGACCCAGGGCAACCTCGTCGGCGAAGTCGTGCGCCGCGTCGATGGCCGTAGCGTGGGTCGATTCTTCGCCGAGGAAATCGCCGGGCCGCTCGGCGCCGACATGCACATCGGCCTCGGCCCCGAGCACGACCATCGTGTCGGCCGTCTCATTCCGGCTCCACCGCTGGTTTTCGGCAGTGCTGATGGAAGCGTGAACCCGAACCGGGACTCGATTCCGTACCGGGCGGCCAACCCGCGCCTTGTCGCGGAACAGTCGTGGGAGATCCCGTGGCGTCGGGCCGAGATCCCGGCGGCCGGTGGTCACGGCAACGCCCGGGGTGTTGCATTGGCCCAGAGTGTCGTTTCCGCCGGAGGGAGCAGCCGGGGCGTTCAGCTTCTGACCCCGGAAGTCATCGAGCGCATCTTCGATGTCCAGGCGGCCGGCCGTGATCTCGTGCTCGGCATCGGTGTGACGTTCGGTGTCGGCTACGGCCTCAATTCACCCCGCAATCCCATCAGCCCGAATGCCCGGGTCTGCTACTGGGGTGGTTGGGGTGGTTCGCTGGTGGTGAACGATGTCGACGCCGGTTTCACGATGGCCTACGTCATGAACCGGATGGGCGAAGGCACCGTTGGCGATGAGCGGGCCCACACGATCCTTCGGGCGGTGTACCGGTCCCTCGACACCTGAGACCACCGGTTGGCTGGCTCCCCGAATCTGGGTGGTGTTTCGCCCAACCCGGTCGATGAGATAGCCCAACCCGGCAGCAGGGACCGGGTTTGCGCCCGTTTTGGGCCGGGTTGGGGACTTGGCGCAATGTCGTTTGATCCGACGGGAGTTCGGTCACGAATAGTTGTCATGTTGACCACGGACACGGACGACCCGGCGTGAGCATGGTCGTTGAACATATGCTTCCGGCCATGGAGGTCTCGACCGGGTTCTCGGGTGTCGCCGACGTTGTCATGCAACCCGCAACGGACGCCATGCTGGTGGCTCGACTCGTTGCCGGCGACGACTCCGCCCTGGGTCTTATCTACGACCGTTTTGGTTCGCTCGTGTTCGGGTTGGCCCGTTCGATAAGTCATGACGAGCAGATTTCCCGCGAGGTCTCCCAGGACGTGTTCACCCATCTGTGGGAGTTTCCTGACCGCGTCGATCTTTCGCGAGGTTCGCTCAAAAGCTACCTCGCCACCTTGGCGCACCGACGGGCTGTGGATGCGGTGCGCCGGTCGGAGCGGCACACCAGAACGGAAGACCGGGTCCGGGCTCAGTCGGCTCCGGTCACGGCGGCGAGCGACGTCGCAGTCCTGGATGCGACGGCACGGGTGTGGCAGGCCGAGCGACTCACTGCGCTCATGGACTTGCTTCCCGCCGATCAGCGTGAGGCCCTTCGGTTGGCCTACTTCGAAGGCTGTACGTACCGGCAGGTCGCCAGCCAACTCGGCATACCGGAGGGAACCGCAAAATCCCGCCTCCGACTGGCTCTGGCCCGACTTCGGGACCAACTCGCTCGAGATGACCGGTGGGCCTGGACATGAAACCGACGCTGAACGTCAACGAACCGAACGAACCGGCCAAACCGGACAAACCGGACATGAACAACGAACCGGCCAAACAGAACGAACCGAGTATTCCGATGATCCCCGACACCGGTGCAGCCGAGTTCGCCGCACTGGTCGCCCTCGATGCTGTTGAGGAGAACCAGAGGGCGATCACGGAACGCGACAGTGATCCGGTCACCCTCCATGAGTTTCATCGGGTGACGGGGGTCCTTGCCGATGCCGCTTCCGCTGCGCCGCCTTGGGACCTGCGTGACCAGGTCCTGTCGGCCGCCCGGGCCAGGCGCACTCCTGGGACACTCCTACACCCGGTCGAACCCACCTCGCCCGGCAACGCGTTCCGCCAAACGGTCGATGAACTGCACGAGCTTCTCGTTGATCTCGATGAGGCTGAGTGGTCGAGATCAACGCTCGAAGAATACGGTGACGTGCATGACCTTGTAGCCCATCTCACCGGCGTGGAGGAGAGCCTCCTGGGTATCCTTGGCGAGGGTTCGGCTCCCGACCCGGGAGTGTGGAACAACCACGTGGAAGCCACGGCGTCGTTCGTCCGCGAACTCCGGCGCTCGTCAACGGGGGTGTTGACGCAACGGTGGTTCCAGTCGGCCAAACGCTTGGCATCGGTCGCTGAAGAAACTGAACGGGTCTCGCCCGACCGGGTCGTTCCGGTCAACGACGTCCCCGTTGGAGCGAACGGTATGTTGGTGTTGCGGACGTTCGAAGTCTGGACTCACCACGAAGACATCTGCCGGGCCACCGGTCGACCGTTTCCAAGCCTCGATGCCGGACGACTTCGCCGGATGTCGGGTGATCTGATTGCCGTCCTCCCGGTCGCATTGAACCTGATGGAGCAGTCACGCCCCGACCGCACTGCACGCGTGGTTCTCACCGGGGCGGGCGGAGGCACCTTCGACATACCGATGGCTCCCGACTCCCCGGTCGGCCCGCCCGACGTGCTCATCGTGGCCGACGTTGTCGAGTTCTGCCGGCTGGCGGCCCGCCGTATACGTCCCGCTGCGCTCTCGGCCACCATCGAAGGTGATGGCGAACAACTGGCCGACCTTATCCTGGTGGCGGCCGGAGCGTTCGCCCGCGATTGACCAGTGCGAACCGGGCGGGTTCCACTCCGGCGAACCGGAGAAGGAACCCGCTGTCGGAGGTTCGGGCTGTTGCTTTATCAGACGCCCTGCAGGTGCTTTATCAGACGCTCTGCATGGCCTGTGGTGCGGCAGCCAGATGGTCGATCGTGTCGACGCAGTGGTTGAACGATGTCACTTTGCCGTCTGATCCGAACCGCCAGAGGTGGATCTCAAGACCGGCGAAATGTCCGCCGGTGGTCTTGACCGTGACATCGACCTGGACCACTCCGACGACCATGTTGCCGTCGCCCATGACACCCTCCACGTCGAAGCGGTGGAACTCGAAGTTGGCGATTTCGCCGAAGAACGATGCGACATGGGCCTTTCCAACTCCGGGTGTCAACCACGGGATGCCGTGATCGCTTCCGCCGTCCTCCCACTTTACGTCGTCGGCGAGTTGATCGATGATGAACGGAATGTCGCCCCGTCCGAAGGCTTCGTACATCGACTGAACTGTGGCGATAGTGCTCATGTGGACTCCCTGGTAATGACTGGGTAGGCAGAGGTGCCTACGGAAACCCTTCGCCGCCCAACGAGCAGTGGATCAACGTTTTTGGTTGCCTCGTGACCGAGGGGTTGCGCACCCACGGTTTGCACGTGGCTCACCGAGCAATCGACGGATTCGTCGTCGCCGGGTAACGTCCGCGTATGGAAACGAACGGACGAGTAGCGGTTATCACCGGCGGAGCGAGCGGGATCGGGCGCGGTATGGCCCGGGCCTTCGCCGACGCGGGAATGAGGCTGATGATCGCCGACCTCGACGACGCCATGATGGCCGAGACGGTCGCTGAGCTTTCGGCGAAGGATGTGGAAGTCGAATCGACGCGGTGTGATGTCTCCAAGCTTGAAGATGTCGAGGCGTTGGCCGAAACGACGATCAAGCGGTTCGGCGCGGTTCACGTGCTGTGCAACAACGCTGGAATCGGTCTCCCCACACCGACGCACAACATACGGCTCGAAGACTGGCGATGGATCGTCGACGTGGACATGTGGGGTCCGATCTACGGCGTCAAGACGTTTCTTCCCATCATGGAGGAGCAGGGCGAAGGCCACATCAACACAACCGCGTCGTTGGCCGGTCTCGTAGGTGGTGGCTTTATGGCTGCATACAATGTCGCCAAACATGGAGCCGTGGCGATGATGACGACCCTTGAGCGTGACCTCCGCGGTCGAAAAAGCCCGGTCCATGCCTCGGTCCTGTGTCCCGGCCCGATCAACACGGCCATCAGCCGTCATTCAGTGTCGTACAGGCCCAGCAAGGCCAAGCCCAAGACGAACAGCGCCGCCGAAGGGAAGGCGGGTGCGAACGTACAGGCCATTCTCGACAAAGGTATGCACCCCGATGATGTCGGCCACCTCGTCCTCGACGGTATCCAGCGCGACACGTTCTGGCTCTTCACCCATCCGGAGCTTTCCTGGATGCTGACCAAACAACTCGATGCCCTGCTCGCCGACGGCTCGCTATCCAAAGCGTGAGGTAACCGGACCAGAAATGAACGTTGCTGTGCCAGGACACCGAAACGTTGTCTACACCGACGCTCGTTGTTCACGCTGATGGAAGCAGCCGGAAAGGCCGGGCTGGTGAACTACTCCGGTGCTCACCCGTGATTACCGGATCGAACTGCTGGCAGTGGCGCCGAGCCAGGACCTTCTCAACCTGGCTGATCGCGTACTCAAGGGATCGGAACCGCCGACGGTAATCGCCGGCCCGGAGGTCGGGCTGGTGATGATGCAGATTCGAGAACCCGTGTGCGAGGAACGCTTCTTTCTGGGTGAAGTGCTCGTGACACGCGCCGAGGTGGAGTTGTGCGGTGCTCGGGGATGGGCGATGCGCATGGGTGAAGATCGGGCTGCGACACTGGCCGCGGCGATCCTCGATGCGGTGGTCGAAGGAAGCGGCGAGTTTGCCGACCACGTGGTCGGTCTTTGCCACGAGGTGAAGACGGATCGACGTTGGGCACGCGAACAGGAGTGGGCCGAGATTGCCCCTACCGAGGTGCACTTCGATGTCATCGATTGATGCTCGTCGTGAGGCGACGATGAAGGGATCGCCGGTCGCCCGGATCGAGCAACTGTTACCTCAGGCCCGCCTCCTCGGAGCGCGCTCCGACGACGCGTTTCGGACGATTCTCGATACGACGAGCCGACCGGGCCTCATAGCCCGGTTCATCGACGCGCAGTTCGTTGGTTTGCCGTACGCGCTCGTTCCCGCCCTGGCACTTGCGAACGTCGACACGCGGATCGCTGTGGTCGGTCGGTTTGATGGGTTTGATGGGTTTGATGGGTTTGATCGGTTTGATGGGTCTAATGACGACGGCGCCGGAACGGTGGACAGCTGGTTGTCGCTGGTGTGTCGTGCTACCGATGCGAGTCCGGCAAACATTCCATTGGCCGACATCGTCACGGTGCTGAACCGGGTAGATCCGACGGTGGTGTCCGCGTTGCGACCGGGCACGCCCGAGCATCCTGAGCGTGGCGCTCGCCTGGTTCTGGCCTGTGGCGGGTTGTTCGCCCTACCGACCATGTGCTCGACCGATGAGCTCGGCGATGACGTCGTCTTTCTCGAGCTCACCGGTCCGGGCGTGAGGGGAACGTGCCGCGTCGTGGTCGTCGGAGTGCCGGAGGAGACGTTCGTGCGCCTCGGAACGGTCAACGCGCTGCCATCATGCGGGATAGACGTCCACCTGGTCGACCCCACCGGTCGGATGTTGTCACTCCCCCGCTCGACCCGGATGACGGTTCTGCCTACGTCGCTGATTCACACAATGCCATCCAACTCCGACCCGCTCAACACCACGAAAGACAGACCATGGGATATGTAGCAGCAAAGGGTGGGCTCGAAGCAATTCTGGCCGCCGAGCAGCTGGTGCGGAACAAGCGGTTGGGCGGAGACGCCGGGCCGCTCGACGATGCGCAGATTCTTGAACGCCAGCGCCTGGCCGTTGACCGGGTCATGGGCGAAGCCGGCCTCTGGGCCCCGGAGCTTGCGGCGGCGACGATCCGGCAGGCCGAAGGCGACGTGATCGAAGCGTCGCAACTTCTCCGTTCGCATCGGTCCACACTGCCTCGTTTTGCCTACTCGCTGCCGACGCATGTCGACCGCTCACGCCTTTTGCGTCGCATCGTCCCTGCGTACCGGCAACCGCCGGGTGCACAAATTCTCGGTCGCACTCTCGACTACGTCGGACGCCTGATCGACCGCTCGGTCTCCAACGCGCGACCGTCCCCCTCGGCGCGACCGGAGACCGAACGGGAAGTACCTATGTCGGTCGATCCGGTGGCGGATTCTCCGGAAGCATCGATCCAGAAACCTGTTTCCTCAGCCGTTGTGGACCGATCACCACAGCGCCTGCTTGATCTGTTGCGCAAGCTCGACCTCGTTGTGGATCGCCGCCGCTCCGATGACCCCGAACCGTATGACATCACCCGGCAGCCGGTTCGGCCGGGCGTGCCCCGTTCGGCCGTGCTGTCGACCATGGCCAGGGCGGAGACCGGAGCGCTTGTCAATCTTTGGTATCGGAACATTCTCGGGACCGACAACCACCTTCACGAGATCACGCTCGGCGAAGTCCGGCATGGTGCACTGCCCGTTGAGGTCGTGAATCCGATGACCGGCAACGTGATCTCGATCGGTGAGATCCGCGCCACGGAGGTCGAAGCCATCGAAGATCTCAATGGCGCGGCCGAAGACCGGGCGCGCTTCGACGTCGGTTTCGGTGTCTGCTTCGGTCACAACGAGCGCAAAGCGATCGCCATGGCCAATCTCGACATCGCTGTTTCGCGGGATGCGGGTGCCAGTCCACTGGAGCAGTCCGTTCTCATGACGACCGACGGTCTTGACGCGTCGGGGTTCCTTGAACATCTCAAGCTTCCGCACTATGTGACGTTCCGTTCGATGGTGGAGCGCAAGATGGCCATACGGGATGCTGCTTCGATGGGCGGTCGTGAAAACGGGTCAACACCGGCCTCAAACGCAAATGATAAGCACGCGAACAAAGTGGGCAACGGGTTGGGAAACACTAGTGAAGCAGTGGTGGGAGCAACATCATGAGCGTCGTTGAACTTCTCCGGTCGCACGATGCCAATACGGCCGATGGCCCCGTCGCTCTCCTCGACGAATCTTCGAAGCGGGAGTTGCGTCGGGCCGTTCTCGTCGCAGTCGCCGTGCCGGGCTACCAGGTTCCGTTCGGGTCGCGGGAAATGCCGGTGTCGCGCGGATGGGGTTCCGGGGGTCTGCAGATCACGCTCGCCGTAGCAACAGACAGCGACATCGTGAAGGTCATCGATCAGGGCGACGACGCAGGCGTGAATGCCGCGAACCTCAGGCGCCTGATCGTCTCCTCGACGGGAATCGAAGAGACCACCGATGTCAACGAGGCCACGATAATTCAGACCCGCCATCGCGTTCCGGAGGACAGGCTGACCACCGGTCAGATCCTTGTGTTGCAGGTTCCGGTGCCCGAGCCACTGCGCGGTGTCGAGCGCGACATGAGGGAACTCGCCCGTATGCACGCCGAATCGGACTACTCACGAATGTGGGTGAGTCTCTACGAAGACATCGTGCGCAACGGTGTCATCACCCGCACCACCGGATATCCGTGTCTGGTCAACGGCCGGTACGTCATCGCAACCACCCCGATCCCGCGGTGGGACTGCCCGACACTCCATCAGGCCGAGCATCTTTCTTTGTTCGGGGCCGGACGCGAAAAGCGGATCTACGCGATTCCGCCGCACACCGACGTGGTTCCGCTCACCTTCGACGACGTTCCCTTCCAGGTCGAGCACACATCTGGCGTCGCGTGCGCCCGATGTGGCAGCGACCGCACGTATCTCGTCGAGTCCCCTTCGGAGTCAGGGTCGCGGTGGTCGTGCAGCGACACCGACTGGTGCCGCCGCAACGCAACGACCGACGCCAGGCCGACTCATCCCCCCGTTAACCTCAACCAGCGGACCCCGACATGATCGACTGGGCGATGAAGGTGGTGGATCTCGGGCGGGTGTTCGGACCGCTCGAACCCGACACGCTGGCCGAAACCGGGCCCGAGTTCGATACCGTGGTCAGCCCGGCGACCGGGGCCATAGTCGCGGCGTGGGACGTCTCCTTCGACGTCGCCCCCGGTGAGGCATTGGGCATAATCGGAGAAAGCGGAAGTGGGAAGTCCACGGTGCTTCGATGCATCGCCGGAGACCTGACCTCGACGATGGGGTCGGTGTTTCTGCGGTCACACCACTCCGGTGAGAGTGACATCAATACGCTGGATCCTTCCGCTCGGCGTCGCCTCCGCATCGACCGTTTGTCCGTCGTCTACCAGGACCCGGCCGAAGGGCTTGACCTTTCGACCTCGGCGGGTGGCAATGTGGCAGCGTCCCTCACTGCGGCAGGTTGGCGCAACTATGGAGAGATTCGTAAGCGCGCATCTGAATTGCTCCAGCGTGTTGAAGTGCCTCTCAACCGGATGGACGACGTGGTGCGGAACTTCTCCGGAGGTATGCGTCAACGGGTGCAGTTGGCCAAGGCGATAGCGAACCGCCCGCCGGTTCTGCTTCTCGACGAGCCGACAACCGGGCTCGACGCCTCCGTCGCCGCAGCGGTCCTCGATCTGATCCGGGATCTTTTGGATGAGTTCGCCATGTCGGCTGTTGTGGTTTCACATGATTTCTCGGTCATCGAACTTCTCACGCAACGCGTGATGGTGATGCAGCACGGTCGGGTGGTCGAAGCCGGGCTGACCGACCAACTCCTCGAAGATCCCCAACATCCTTACAGCCAGCGCCTCGTGGCTGCGGCCAGAGCGTGAAGGACACGATGTCTGCACAACCCGTTCCCACTTCTCCAGTTCTTGAGGTTCGAGGACTTGAGAAGTCATTCACCCTTCACAACCGGGGTGGTCAACTCATCCGGGGCCTGTCCGGTGTTGATCTCACAGTCCGCGAAGGCGAACATGTGGCTCTTGCCGGCACGAGCGGTGCCGGCAAATCATCGCTGTTGAAGTGCGTGTACCGAACCTATCTTGCGTCGGCCGGGCAGATTCTGTTCCGTGACCGCGCCGGCGTGCGGGTCGACCTTGCGACCCTCGACGAGAGAGCGATGGCCGATCTCCGCGATCGTGAGATCGGCTACGTGTCCCAGTTTCTGCGGGCTGAACCCCGTCGCACGACCTTTGATGTGGTCCGTCGAGCGGGAAACCGTCGCGGCATGATTGGATCCGAGGCCGTCGACGCTGCAGCCCAGGCATTGCGTGAAGTTCGCATTCCGGAAAGCCTCTGGTCGAGTTTTCCCTCGGTTCTGTCGGGCGGCGAACGCCAGCGCGTGAACATCGCCAAGGGCACGATCGCGGCCCCTCGACTCCTGCTGCTCGACGAACCCGTTTCGGCTCTCGACCCCGAGAACCGCGACGCAGTTCTTGAGCGGATCGCAGGACTCCGGGCGAGCAATGTGGCGTTGCTCTCCGTGTTTCATGATCTTGACGCGATGCGTCGGTTGGCGACCCGCGTGGTGATGCTCCGCGACGGTGTCGTGACCGACAACGGGGCCCCCGACGACGTGCTTGCCCTTCAGTAGTCCATCTTCGAACCAACACCGTCGTAAGGAAACATATGAGCGCGTATCGATTTGACACAGCCGACTTCACCCTCCACAACGTGCGGGCGGTGATGCGCGACCGGATCGTCGATGACGCAATCGTCGTGGTGGAAGACGGGTACATCGCTGAAGTTCGGGAGAGGGGCTCGTCCCGACCGGACAACTCAATCGACGGTTACGGGTCGTTCTGTCTCCCCGGCCTGGTCGACTGTCATAGCGATGGCCTCGAGAAGGAGATCTCGCCCCGGCTGAATGTCGTGCTACCGGTTGACTTCGCGCTCCGATCCTACGAAGCGCGGGTTCGCGCGGCCGGAGTCACAACGCTTTATCACGGGGTCGGGTATCAGAACGGGACGAGACACAGCCGCACCATTGAGCGGGCCGAGGAGATGGTGCATGAACTCCACAACCGTCGCGTCGAGCCTGACGCACTCGTGGATCACCGCATTCTCTACCGGCTTGATGCCCGCTATCCCGAGGGCTACCGGGCATTGGGTGCGCGATTCGACAGCGGTATGGGTCCTCTCGAGCCTTGCCCGTACGTCTCCTACGAGGACCACACTCCCGGGCAGGGCCAATACAAGAACCCCGAGACCTACCGGTCCTGGATCGCGGGCAGCGTCGAGAATGCCGGCAAGGACCCGGATGAGGAGCTGGCCCGGGTGATCGCGGAACGCGACGCGCTGATCGAGCACCGGGCCGAGAACCTCAGGTGGTTGGTCGCACTCGCGCGAGAACGGCGCGTTCGGCTCGTCTGTCACGATCCAACCTCGCGGCAGGACATCGAAAATGCAGCTCTGTGGCCGGCGTCGGTAGCCGAATTTCCCACCACTGTCGAGGCAGCTCAGACGGCCCGGGATCACGGTTTGCCGACCGTGATGGGTTCGCCCAACGTGATGCGAGGTGGATCGCATTCGGGAAATGTCTCGGCCGAAGAACTCGTCAAGCTCGGGCTGTGCACCGCCCTTGCCTCCGACTATCAGCCGGCCACCATGCTTGCTGCGGCATTCCAGTTGGCCGAACGGGGAAGCGCGAGCCTGCCGGTAGCGGTGCGTCTCGTTACGGAAGGGCCGGCGACCATGCTCGGGTTGACTGATCGGGGCTCGCTTGATGTCGGACAGAGGGCTGACCTGGTGCTGTGTCACTTCGACGGAAGGTGGCCAACCGTGCGTCATGTGTGGCGAGCCACGTCCGCTGTGCTCAGCCCGGTCTGAATCAGACTCCGACATGACGAGCGGCTTGACCGGTGATGCGCGACTTCACGGTTTGGCGGTGAAGGAGATGCTGATTCAACGCGGGTGCGCGATGGTGCACCCGGTATTCGCAGCCGCAGCGGTCGCGGCATTGAACCGCTATGACGAAGCGCTGACGCGCTTCAGCCGGGCGGAACTGGAAGCTGAAGTGATGATGGGAGCAGATGGCACGCCCACGATGCACGTGGACGCGTTCGTGGAGGAGGCGATCATCGATGAGGTCATCCACCAAGGCGTAAATCTTCTGTCTGAAGAGGCAGGTTTCATCGATCGTCGCTCATCGCTCACACTCGTCGTTGACCCGATAGACGGCTCAGCCAATGCCGCCGCCGGTGTCCCCCTGGCCTGTTTCAGTGCAGCACTCGTCGACGACGGGAAGTTCATCGAAGCGGCGACGGTTTGGCTGGCCACCGGCTCGGTCTGGGCCGGTTCCGCTGATGGTTCCCGTTCGTCAGCGGTGTGGTCGACGACCCGATGTGTTGATCATGCGAAGGCCGCCGTCTCGCTCCTTCGGCCGCACGACCGAAATTTCGAGGCATGGCGGCGAGTGGTCAGTACATCTGCGCGCATACGAATTCTCAGCTGCTCGACACTCGAAGCCATGTTGGTACTTCAAGGATCGTCGGATGCCTTCGTCGACGCCGGCAGCGACACCCATCGGCTGGTTGACCTGGCGGCGGCCGTGGTACTTCTGCCGACGGTGGGGGGAGTTGTGATCGACGCTTTCGGCCGCGATATCGAGTTCGACACGAATCTGAAGCGACGTTGGAGCGGCATAGTCGCGGCTACTCCCGAGCTGGCTGAAGCACTGGCGGAAGCGGTAACGCTGCACGCGTGAACAGCGAGGTCGAGGAGTTCGGACTGCCTTCTCGCAGTGTCTTCGAACTCGCTGCCTGCCGTTCACCTGCGTTTCCTAGCTTGCTGTTGCCCCACGAGATCCCCGTCAGAAACTCTCGCGCCGAAGCGCGGAAGTCCATCCCCCCAACACCCTTCACAAAGGAGATTGTCAATGAAACGATCGACAGTCGCGCTAGCCACCCTCCCGATGTTCGCCCTCACCGCACTCATGAGCGCCTCGGCGCAGGCCGCGACAAAGACGGCTGCCAAGGCTGTCGGCAAGGCCAAACCTGTAGTCCCCGCTCCGGGGAAACCTTGCGCAGCCAGCAACGTCGGAATCCCCGTGGCCGGCGAAGCCAGTGTCCTCCTCGACTGCATCAAATCCGGCACCAGGTACGTTTGGCAGGTTTCGAAGTCCGCCCTCGTCACAACGACGTTGGCGCCGACCACCACCGCGGCCGCAGCCGCCGCCGCAGCAGCAGCCCCCGCCACCACGGTTGCGAAGTCCGACAAGTGGCCCGACAAGATCGTCTTCGCCCCGGTCCCTGCCGAAAACTCTTCCATCGCGCTCGCTACGTGGTCGCCGTTCGTCAAGGCGCTCGAGAAGGAGCTTGGTATCAAGGTCGAGCAAGTGTCGGTCAGTGACTACGCGGCCGTTGTCGAAGGACAGCTCAGCGGTAAGGTAGACCTGGCCATGTACGGGCCCTTCAGCTATTACGTCGCCAAAGTTGCAGGGGCCAAAATTGATCCGATCGCCGTTCAGGTGAGCGATATCGGCGCCTCGCCGTCGTATCAGTCCTACATGATCGCGCCGGCCAACAGTACGGCCAAGGGAATCGGCGACGCCAAGGGCAGGAAGGTCTGCTTCACCGACAACCTCTCCACTTCGGGATTCCTGTACCCCACATCCGGGCTTCTTGATGTCGGACTTGAAGCCGGCAAGGACTACACATCGGTCTTCGCCGGTGGCCACGACAAGTCCGTTGCGGCCGTGAAGGCAGGTACGTGCGACGTTGGCTTCGCCTTTGACGACATGGTGAACAAGACGGCGGTCACAGCCGGAATAATCAAGCCCGGTGACCTCAAGGTGATTTGGCAGTCGAATGCCATCCCGAACTCGCCGATCGCCGTCCGTAACGAACTTCCCGCATCTCTCGTCGCGAAAATCAAGGCTGCGGTACCGAAGCTCGACACGCTGTATCTCCAGGCCGGAGGCTTCTGCTCGTCGGCGAACCGGTTCGGATGCAACGCAGGCGGATCCAACGCCTGGGTCCAGGTCAACGAGACGTTCTTCCAGCCGATCGCCGATGTCTGCAACAAGACCAAAGCGGCGGCCTGCTTCCCCGCAAAGAAGTAGCCGATGAACCCGGCTGTACCTTCGCCTGCCGCGTCCACGGTGACGCTGCGCTCGGTTACCAAGCAGTTCGGTGGCAGTTCGCCGACCACGGCTCTCGACAACGTCAGCCTCGACATCAAGGCCGGCGAGTTCTGTGTGCTGCTCGGGTTGTCCGGGTCGGGAAAGTCGACCTTGCTTCGCCACATCAACGGTCTGCACCGACCGACCAGTGGACATGTGTCAACTCTCGGTACCGACGTGTCGTCGGCCGGAACCCGGGAGTTGCGGTCGCTGCGGCGACAGGTCGGGTTCGTCTTCCAGCAGTTCAACCTCGTGGGTCGCGCCACGGTGTTGGAGAACGTATTGACCGGAGCGCTCGGGCGCATACGCGGTCCTCGCTTCGGAGTGATCGGGTACCCGCAGTCACTCCGTCGCGAGGCGGCTTCGCATCTTGAACGGGTGGGCCTGGGTGACCGTCTGTTCCAACAGACCGGTACGCTGTCGGGCGGTCAACAGCAGCGAGTCGGAATCGCCCGCATGCTCATGCAGGGGCCGAAACTCGTTCTTGCCGATGAGCCCGTTGCCTCGCTTGATCCTGAGGCCTCCAGAAGTGTGATGGAACTGTTGTTCCGGATCTGCTCCGAAGATGGTCTCACGGTCGTCTGCAGTCTTCATCAGGTTGAACTCGCCCTCGCCCACGGGACCCGGATCGTCGCACTCCGCGACGGAAGGGTCGTGTTGGATCGGCCCACGTCCGAGATGACGATGGAGGATGCGCTCGGCGTGTATCAGCGAATTGAGGCTGAACCACCGCAGGTCGACACGCCCCAGCGACGACCGGTAGGCGTGTTCGACGACGTCCTTGTCCTGCTCTAACGAAAGTTCGCGCGCTTACTATGTCGGAAATTGCTCTTGGCCGTGCGACACCGGGAACGTCGCGTCTACGGGTGCCGCTCGACCGTAGACGTGCGGTCCTCATCGGTCTCGGTGTCGCGTGGCTCATAGTGTCGATCGCGTCCCTTCGGTTTATCGGCTTCTCCCCGAGGGTGATCATCGACGGGTTCCGCACGTCGGGTTATCTCGGTCGAGCCCTTCCGCCGTCATTCGAGTTGTGGCCCAACTCTCTCCACCTGGTCCTGCGGACGTTCATGATGGCCGTCGCCGGTACCGGTCTCGCGGGGATACTCTCCATTCCTCTGGCTTTCCTCTCGGCCCGTAACACCGCACCCCATCCGGTTGTGTCGTCGGTTGCCCGCACGTTCATCGTGGCGACCCGGGCGATCCCGGACCTGATCTTCGCCATCTTCTTTGTCGCTGCACTGTCGATTGGTGAACTACCCGGTGTGTTGGCACTGGGAGTGCATTCGATCGGAATGCTGGCCAAACTCCTCGCTGACTCGATCGAGGAGACTGATTTCGGTTCCTATGATGCTGCCCTCGCGGCAGGAGCGACCCGTTCGCAGGCGATTGCCAACTCGGTCGTGCCGCAGGTGACACCCGGCTATCTGTCGAATCTTCTTTACCGGCTCGATGTGAACACCAGGGTGTCGGTGGTTCTGGGTTTCGTCGGTGCCGGAGGCATCGGCCAGGAACTTCGGGCCAACCTGCGCAATCCACTGCGGTATCCGGTCGGGATCGGGCAGGCACTCATGGTGTTCGCCTTGATACTTGTGGTTGACCGGGTCGCACTGCGCACCCGCAAAGCCCTCGACGGTGCGTCCAAGGTCCGCTCCGAAGAACGTGAACGAACGGTGGAAAAGAGCGAGTCGACGACGACACTCACGTCACTGAGACCGCCGTGGACGCGAGACCGGAAGGTCCTCGGCTCCATCGGAAGCGTGCTTGGGTTGGGATTTGCCTGGTCGTGCTTCGAGGTGGGATTGAACCCGGTTTCATTCATACGTGCACTTATGAAATCGGCAAGTACGCTCGGACGCTTTCTGCCCCCCGACTTCACGACTTACCGGGCGCCTATCATCACGGGCTTCAAAGAGACGCTCGCGCTCGGCGTCGCGTCGACGTTCATCGGCTTCCTGCTCGCCATTCCGTTCTCCCTCCTCGTCGCCCGAAACACCTCACCGAACCGCGTGGTCGGGTCGATCGCGCGCCTGGTTCAGGTGGTTCTGCGCTCGATCCCGGAGCTGGTGATCGTGCTGTTCTTCGTGTCCGCTGTCGGACTCGGCCCGTTGCCCGGAGCGGTTGCGTTGTCGATCGGGGCTTTCGGGATCTCCTCGAAACTTCTCGCGGATGCCATCGAGTCGTTGCCGGACGGACCCCTCGAAGGGGTTCGGGCAACCGGGGCAACCCGCTTACAACAGGTCGCCTCCGGAGTGACCCCGACGATGGTGCCAACGATGGTCGCGAACGGGTTGTACTGCTTCGATGTCAACGTGAGGTCGTCGTCTGTGCTGGGTATCGTGGGAGCCGGTGGCATCGGTCGTGTGCTCGATGAGACGCTTGCGGTGCTGCAATACGGAACGGTCTCCGCGGTGATCATCGGAATCTTTGCCATCGTGATGACCGTCGAGTTCATCGGCACAAGAATCCGCCGCGTACTCCTGTGAGCTGACTCAGTCGAACGCAGTTGCTATCCGGCCGCCTTCGCGCAACTGCTGCAGAGGCCGAAGAAATCGAGACGGTGCGACGCAACCTTGAAACCCGTGCGCTTCCTGATCAGCGCAGTGGTTCCATCGAGGACCGTTTCGAGATCGGCGAGTTCCAGGTCGATCACGGTTCCGCACCCGGTGCATACGAGATGGTGATGGTGCTTCGAAAGGGTGTCGTCTAGTTCGAACCGTGCGAAGCCTTCGGCGAATTCCAGTTTGATCAGCACGTTCGCCGCGAGGAGATCGCTGATGATCCGATAGAGCGTTGAGAGCGGAATGCCCGGCCCCACGAGCGTGTGAAGCTCCGGAACCGAAACGGGCGCGGAGCTTTTTGCCATCACGTCGACCACCGCCCGACGACCCCTGGTCCAGCGCTGGCCGACTCTCGCCAGACGACGGTCGATCTCTTCGTGCACGTTCGGCGAAGCGGGAGCCGGAGCCATACAGTGAACTTAGCGTTCTATTGGGATGGAAATGAGAATAGGGTCCGGCCCGCTACCACTGGACGGCAGCGTCGCCCGACAAGGTACGGACGGCGTTTTCGACCAGATAACCGAGCCAGCCGTAGACCTGAAAGGCGGCAGCTCTCGGGTCGTCTTCGTCGATTTCCAGCTCCTCTTCCGAGACGTCGAGCTGTGTGCCGATTACGAGGCGGATGCTGTTGGCGGTATTCATCCAAACCGCCAGGTCGTCAGCGGAAATCTCGGTATCGTGTGCGTGGGCCTCCAACACGTCCGCAGCGGCCATCCGGCTCGAGAGGAGCTCATCGCGCATCAGGCGCTGGTATTCGTCGTTGCGTTCCTCGTCGTGCAGGTACGCCACGGGAAAGAGCCGGCGCAGGGACGGATCATCTGTGGTGAGAAGCTCCCGCAACTGACCCGGAAGGTTCGCGAGCAGACCACGTTCCCAATCGGCCAGGTTCACGGCCACGCGGTCATTGGTGAGCATCAGAAACGGCGGCTTGGGCCTTCTGATCGCCACGACTCAGCCGATCCCCGGCGTGGACGGAGGGGAGAGACTGATCGAGATACCCGAGGGGTTCTGGTCTTTCACTTGTCTTGCTCCATCGTCGCCCACAGTCCATGTTCGTGAAGTCGGAATACATGCATCTCGGCCTTCTCCCGCCGATCCGACGCCACGACGGCACGGCCCTTCAAGTGGACATCCAACATCAGCGACTCGGCTTTCTCTCTCGAATAACCGAACACTTTCTGAAGAACGAACGTCACATAGCTCATCAGGTTGATCGGATCGTTCCACACGAGCACGATCCACGGCCGGTCAGGGGCGGTGGTCGTATCGGTGCTGGTCTCGTCGATTTCAACGGGAGCGGCTGCTGGCATGTGTCTAGTTTGCCGGTTCTTTCGACCCAACCGCGCATGGTCGATTCCGCGTACGTTCAAGTCACCGGTAGGCTGGCAAAGTTATGCCACGCCTGCGAACAGCGCCGCTCGAACGCACCCGTCGGCTCGATGCCACCAGCGCTACTGAAGCGGCTGTCGGCGGAAAGGTTCTTCACCCGGTCCAGAAGCTCGGGGCCTACGTCGCGTTGACCAAGCCGCGCATCATTGAGCAACTGCTCATCACAACCATCCCCACCATGTTTGTCGCCCGCCGTGGGGTACCCGGCTTCTGGCTGATGGCGGCCACCCTCGTCGGGGGTACCCTCGCCGCGGGTGGGGCCAATGCGATCAATATGGTCGTAGACCGAGACATCGATCGGCTGATGGAACGCACGAAGGGTCGGCCCCTCGTCACGGGAGCCATGACCCCACAGGCGGCACTTACCTTCGCGATCACCATCGAAGTACTGGCGTTTGTCTTCCTCTGGACGACGGTCAATCTGCTGTCCGCTGCTCTCGCCGTAACCGCCTGCCTGTTCTACGTCTTTGTCTACACGCTCTGGTTGAAGCGAACGTCGAGACAGAACATCGTCATCGGCGGTGCCGCGGGTGCCGTTCCGGTTCTCGTGGGTTGGTCGGCCGTGCTAAATCGGCTCGACTGGGCGCCGGTGGTCCTGTTCCTCGTCATCTTCGTCTGGACGCCACCGCACTTTTGGGCCCTCGCCGTCAAATACCGCGATGACTACGCCGCTGCCGACGTGCCGATGCTTCCCGTCGTCGCCTCGTTTCGGACCACGGCCAACCAGATCGTGTCGTACAGCGTCGTCATGTGGGCCCTCACCCTCGTATTCGCCTGGGTGGGTGACATGGGCGTTTTCTACACGACCTCAGCGGTGGTCCTAGGAGCGGTGTTCCTCTGGTACGCCGTAGTTTTGTGGAGGGTGGGCGCCTCGGGGGAAGCGGGACTGTCGCCGGCATCGAGCATTACGGTCCGCCCAGCGATGCGACTGTTCGTCTATTCCATCGCGTACCTGACACTTCTGTTCTGCGCCATCGCGATCGACCAGGTCCTCCAACACGGGTTTTAGGTCCTGGTGTCGAAAGACGTGCAGGTTCGATTCCTGTCACCCGCACAAGCTTCTGACCAGGAGAAATGGCTCCTTGGCTGTTCTGGTCGGTTGGTCGGTTTTGGCAATTGCTAACCGATTGCTAACGGACTCGGTACGATTGGGACCGTGAAGGGGCACTTCAAGAAGCGCGGCGAGAAGTGGTACTTCTGGGCTGAGCTCGATGCCGGGCCCGACGGAAAGCGTCGCCAGGTGTCGCGGGGTGGGTTCCGCACCCGGCGCGAGGCCGAGGCCGCGTTCGCCGTGTACCGAGACGAGGTGCGTCGTGGAGGGCACGTCGACACGTCGAAGGTGCGGCTGCAGGAGTACCTCGTCGACGAGTGGCTGCCAGCGATCAAGGCCAGTGTGAAGGAGTCGACGCATGCGCACTATCGGCGCAACGTCCGCCAGCACTTGGTCCCGCGCTTGGGCGCGCAGCGCCTGTCGGCCCTGTCCCCCGCCGCGCTGAATGCGATGTACGCAGACCTTCTCGCCAACGGTCGAGCCGACGGCACCGGCGGACTCGCACCGAAGAGCGTGAAGGAAGTGCACACGATCCTGCACAAGGCGCTGCACGATGCCGTGCGGTGGGGACGCATCGGTCGCAACCCGGCGGACCTCGCCGAGCCGCCGACGGCAAGGTCGCCCGAGATGAAGATCTGGAGTGCCGAGCAGCTGCGGACGTTCCTGGCATCGATGGCCGACGATCGTCTGTATGCGATGTGGTTGCTGCTGGCGACGACGGGCATGCGGCGAGGCGAGGTGCTCGGGCTCCGGTGGCGCGACGTGGACCATCGGAACTCGCGGGTTCAGGTCATGCAGGCGTTGAACGTCGTCGAGTACAAGCTCGTGTTCTCGGAGCCGAAGACGAACAAGGCGCGGCGGTCGGTGGCGCTCGATCCCGTGACGGCCGGTGCTTTGCGTTCGCATCGCGCAGCGCAGGCGGCGGAGCGGTTGGCGTGGGGCGAGGGTTGGACCGACAGCGGGCTCGTGTTCACGAACGAAGACGGCACACCGACCAACCCGCAACGGATCAGTCGAGTGTTCGTGCGGAACGGCGAGCGGGCCGGGCTACCGGCGATCCGGCTTCACGATGTCCGCCACAGCTACGCCTCGGCGGCCCTTGCGGCGAACGTGCCGGCGAAGGTCGTCAGCGAACGGTTGGGACACGCGAACATCGCCATCACGCTCGACACGTACTCCCACGTGCTGCCAGCGCTGCAGGAAGATGCCGCGGCGAAGGTTGCGGCGCTGATCCTTGGAGACATGTCGTGAGCGGTGCCCAACAGCCCGTTTTGCGGTGTTGGCCGGAGTAACGGTGACCGCGTCGATGATCTCGGAGTCCGGATCGATCCACACGTGGCCCTTGTAGTCGTCGAAGCGGCGGTCGCAGCTGTACCTGCCCGTGCCGGGCTTCGGGGTCAACCGTGGAGATAGGAGCCGTGAAAGGGGCGATTCAGGTCTGGATCAATCGAATGCCGCTCACGAGGCGATTGACTGACGGATCATCCCATTCGTCTCCGATCAGGAGAACCTTGACGTCTAGTCCGCCCTCAGTCCAACGAATATCGTGTGACCCCGTGGACTGAACCACCTTTAACACCTCCGTGCCACTTCGGACGTCGCGCAGGGACTCTCCCACGGCAGCAATCGCTCGGGGGCTCACTGCCAGGTTGGCAACGTCAGAAGATTCGATGACGATACCAATCACGCTTAGGTTTCCCTGCTTTGCCCCCTCGCGCATCCAGGTTCGAACGAGGCCAGGGGCTTCGTTCTCGGAGGGAGTGCGACCGAGTGTGAAGTTCGACATTTGACCATTTGTTTCCACATAGCCGGCCGGAATCCAATCCACCGAGACATCGACCGTGCCCAGCAGCTGCCTCGCTACAGGCGGCTTGAAATCGGCAGGTGACGGAGGCGCCGGAGCAGCTTCGGACAACTGAGGCGCCGGAGCAGCTTCGGAAATCTCCATGCTGCTGCTCTGGTCGGCTGCGCACCCGGCGATGACGAGGGCCGACAGCGCCAGGAGAGGTATGGCGAGTCGAACAATGGGCTGTGTGATCTTCATTGCTGAATCCTCCTCAGAACCAACCGATGAGGCCAACGACTGTCGGCAGTAGCACCGCGAGTAGTACCCCCCACAACGTCCGTGCGATCGCAGCCGAGACGAAGGCCAGGAGAATCGTGGTGGACGCGATGTAGACCAGGATCTTTGTGGACTGCGATGGGAAATCTACTAAGTACCGCCCGGTCGGATTGTCGCACAACAGTGAGCCGAGTCTCTTCATGCCTTGTCTCGTTCAGCGTAGAACTGGTGGTGACTTGGGGCGAGCGCTCGACTGGTTCGGCATCCACACCTCCTTCGTTTCACTGTCGCCGAGTCCTTCTGCGTCCGTGCGTCGGTTGAGTTCGCTGATGACTAAGGGGGCTGCGGCGCTGCTGGCGTATCGCGCTCGAAATCCCGGACTGGAATTGATCGAGCTGAGTACCCACTTTGTCAAACGCCAAACTGGCTAGGTTCCCCCGGGGACCATGGCACGGACCCAGCGCCCGTCGCTGCGTTGGAAAGCGAACAGGTCGCGCGTGACCAGGCTGGTCCGCTTCGTCGCTACCCACGCAGTGCCGTCCCAGCGTTGGAGATCACAACCGTTACAACCGAGACGCCGAATCCACTGACGAAGCGTTCCCGCCGGTGGAGCGATGTCGAATACGTCATCGGCACGAAACGTCGGACCGCTCCCGGAGACGAACCGCCACGGCTGGATGTTCCGTCGAGCGTTCTTGCCCGGGTACACGGTCACCCGATAGTCGAAAGACTGGTCGAACGGACCGACGACAGCGTAGGACATCTGTGCTTTGTTGGGAAAGACTCCAACCGTAGCAGTGAACATCACTTCAGGACCGACAGCGGATTGCATGAGCGGGTCGTTCGAACTAGTGATGCCACCCCAGCTCGACCAGCTACTCGAACCTTTCGCCCTTCGCTGCAACGAGATGGGGTTGTTGATTACGCCTCGTTTTCCCGTTCCCCAAACCATGATCGGAATCGTTCCACCGCCTACTGGAACCGGC
>JANMZO010000482.1:0-1505 GCA_031383405.1 Acidimicrobiia bacterium
TGCTCGAAGAAGAAGGCATCACGATCGGCAACCCCGCGCTCCTCGTCCGCCGGCCACGCGTGTCAGATGAATCGATGACCCAAGCCTTGACGCGTGTCGAAGCACACCGCGTCCTCGACCAGGCCGACACCGCCGGGCCACGCGATCACGCGCTCATCTGCCTCCTGCTCTTGAACGGGTTACGCGTGTCCGAGGTATGCGCGGCGAACATCGGCGACCTCCACACCGTCGAAAACCATCAGGTGCTCAAGATCCGCCGCAAAGGCGGCATCACCGCCCGCACCGTCCTCGCGCCGCGAACACACGCAGCCATACGCGCACATATCGAATCACGAACCGTCGACGGGAAACCGGCACGAGGCGCGCTCCTCATCGACGGCGACGGACGCCGGCTCGACCGCCACGACGCCACCCGCATCGTCGCCAGACTCACCAAAGCCATCGGCGTCGACAAGACCATCACCCCGCACAGCTTGCGGCACACGTTCGTCACCACCGCACGCGCCGCGAACGTCGACGTCCGCGACGTCCAAAACGCCGTCGGACACGCCGACCCGAGAACCACCATGCGCTACGACCGCACCAACCAACGACTCGACGCCCACCCCACCTACACCGTCACCACCCACATCACCTCAGCCGACACCGACACACGGCCATGACCACCGATGCATCGAAGCCGATCCCAGAGTCGGCGTGGCTCGAGGCGCTCATCCGAGCATTCAACGACCACGACGCGCCGTCAATCGGCGTGTTGATGACCGATGACGTCACCTACGCCTACTGGTCTGACCGGGCCTGGGTGACACTCCACGGACGAAACGCAGTCGTCGAACTGCTCGACTCCCCGACCCGTCAGGCCGACGCTTCACGCTGCGCAACGTGATGGTCGGCGAGCTACGCGACGGCAAGATCAGCCGCATGACTGACTACTCCGACGTGACCGCCTACCGACAGCAGACCAGCTAGCCACGAACGGCTCGCATGGCACCTAGGTAACGCTCGTTCAATTGCTCGGCGCGCTACGACCGGGCAGGCGGGGCGGAGAGTATGGTTCGACGGTGGCCTCGCTGATGTATCCCGAGCTGATCGATGCGATGCGGTCGGAGCGGGCATCGCTGCTCCGGCTCCTCGATAGGATCGATGCGGCGGACTGGACACGTCCGACAGAGTGCCCCGCGTGGACTGTGCACGGGATCGCGCTGCACCTGCTCGGCGACGACGTGTCGCTGCTCTCACGCCAGCGCGACGCCACACCGAGTGGACTATTCGGCTACGCGGCGTCCCATCCCGGACTCGGGTTCCTTGAGCTTCTGCACGGCTTCAACGAGCAGTGGGTGGCGGCCGGGTTCTTCCTCAGCTCACGCGTCCTGATCGAGCTGTTGCGGGTGACAGGTGAGCTGACGGCCGACTTCTACGTCGCGACCGATCCAGAATCGCTCGGCGAGCCGGTGTGGGCGCTCGGCCCAACGCCGGCCCCGTACTGGCTGATAGCGAGCCGCGAG
>JANMZO010000064.1:0-4905 GCA_031383405.1 Acidimicrobiia bacterium
ACCGTTCCAATTCCGATCAACAATCGACGAGTCTCCACTGCGTTCTCCTTCTACTGTTTTTGGCGAAAATGCAGGCATGTCATTTGCCCAGGCGACGCGTCCACGTGCGAGTTATACCAGATTCCGCGGGCTCTTGTCGTGCCCGCTCACATTCGCGCTACCTCGCCACCGCTCGAGCACCAGTAGAACCGCGTTCGGGCCAGCCTCATTTTCCCTTAACAACTCTGTGGCAGTGTCCTTTCAGTGAGTACTTCCGACCCCACCGGATGGCAGTTGGCCCATCTTCACCGGCGTCTCGGCTTCGGCGGCACCCCGAGTCAACTCGCACAATCCGGTTCCACGTACAACACCACGCTGGATCAGCTGCTGTCCCCGTCGGGACCAGACGGAGCCGACGGCCTCCCCATCCCTGACCTCACGCCGGCCTACTTCGGCCCCACCCCAACGGCCGAGCAGCGCACCAAGATCCAGCAGCAGACCTCCGTCCAGGGTCGACAGCTCACGCTGTGGTGGCTCGACCGTATGGTGGCCACCTCGCAACCGGCCGTCGAGAAGCTCACCTGGTTGTGGCACGGCCTGTTCGCAACCTCGAACGAAAAAGTGGGCTCGCCTCAGCTCATGATGCAGCAGAACCGCCGTCTGCGACAGGGAGCGCTCGGCAACTTCGAAACCCTGGTGCAGGGGATGTTCAAGGATCCCGCCATGATGGTGTGGCTCGATTCGAACACCAATCGAAAGGGCAAGCCGAACGAGAACTTCTCCCGGGAGCTCATGGAGCTGTTCACGCTGGGTATCGGCAACTACAGCGATCTCGACGTGCGCGAAGGGGCGAGGGCATTCACCGGTTGGGTGGTCGACAGCGCAGCGGTCTCCACGCAACTCGTTCGGGCACAGGCCGACTACGACACCAAGACCTTCCTCGGGCGCACCGGGACGTTCCGCGGTGAGGACGTGGTTGCTCTGCTGACTCACGAGCCGTCGAGCGCAGTCCACGTCACCCACCGGCTGTGGAGTCGCCTGGCCTGGCCCGTGGGCCGCGATCATCCGGTGATCGCCGAGCTCGCACCCAGGTACGCGGCCGACCTCGACCTCGCGCGTCTGGTTCGGTCCATCGTCACCCATCCGCAGTTCGTGTCAGCCGAGGCGCGCACGGGCCTGGTGAAAGAACCGGTCGAATGGGTCGTCGGGATCCTTCGTGCTCTGGGCCTCAGCGCCACCAGGATGCAGAGTGGAGCGGCCCCGGTCCTCACCGCCCTCGACCTGTTGGGACAGACACCGTTCTACCCGCCGAGCGTCGGTGGTTGGCCGCAGAACACCTACTGGCTCTCCACGCAGACCAGCCTCGCTCGACAGCGGTTTGCTCAGAGCGTCGCCGCCGTGGCGGACCTCTCTTGGCTCGACAGCGTCGCCGGACCACAACGAGTCGACGCACTTGCGATGCGGTTGGGTATCGACCGATGGAGTCCCACCACCGCCGCTGCACTGGCCACGTTGCGCTCTTCGACGTCGATGGTAACCGTAGCGCTCACCAGCCCAGAGTTCGTTCTCAACTGATCCCAAGATGGCCACCGATTTTCACGTCCTCAAGACGTCTGCGCCACCGGACATAAAGACTGAGGTGCCTCGATGAACCACGAACCCGAACAGAACGAGCCGGAGCAGCAGCCAGCGGCGAAGGTCACCCGCAGGTCCTTCCTGGGCCTGGCAGGAACCATGGGCATCGGTGCCGCGACCAGACGCGTGCCTGTCGGAAAGAAGACCTCCAAGCCGCTACCAGCGGCGGCGGCCACCGCACCGGCCAGCTCCATATCGGCCAGCTCCGCAGCACCGTCAACCTCTCCAGCAACTTCCAAGGTGTTGACCGCTTCGCCCGCAGGTGTCCCCGTCACGCCCGGGATCTTGGTGCTGGTCACGCTCTATGGAGGCAACGATGGGCTGAACACGCTGATCCCTCTCGACGCCGGTCCCTACCTGTCGGGTCGCGGCGCGCTGGCCTATCAGGGCGGGGAAGCCCTCGGTCTCGGCGAGGGCTTCGGCCTCCACCCCGCCATGACGGGCCTGAAGTCACTCTGGGACAGCCAACGCCTGGCGGTCGTGCGGGGCGTGGGATATCCGTCTCCGTCGAGGAGCCACTTCCGATCGCAGGACATCTGGAGCTCAGCCGTCCCGAGCAGCTACGAACGCACGGGTTGGATCGGGCGCTGGTACGACAAGGTCAGCAACGATCCGCTCGGGCTGGCGGCCATCTCCAGCGCCGCTCCTCGTTCGTTCACCGGAAGCACCGGCAACGGTGTGGTCATCGATACCGTCAACACCAAACAGGGCCCGGACGCCGATGTGGTCGCCGCCACGGCGATTCTCAACCGGGCCGACGATTCGATGGGCGCGCTCGCGGCACGGGTCCGGGCGACAGGGAACGAACTCGGTCGTGTCGAGCAGGTGTTCCGCCCCATGCTCGCCAGTCAACCGCCCACGCCCATCCAAGCGGCGACGCTGGAGAGCCCGAATGCGGCCCGCGCCGGGAACGCGCTCACCGACCAACTCAACATCGTGGCCCGGCTCATCAAATCAGATGCGCCCACGCGGGTCTACGCCGTCAGTCTGGGAGGCTTCGACACGCACGCCAACGAGAAGACCAACCACGCCAACCTGATGGGCATCCTCGACAGGGCCATCAGCGGGTTCGTTCAGGTGATGGCGGCTGACGCCCGCGGGCAACGGGTCACGGTCGCGGTTACTTCCGAATTCGGTCGGAGGCTGGCAGCCAACGGCAGCGGTGGTACCGATCACGGGACTGCTGCGCCGGTGCTCATCGCCGGGCCGAGCGTGAAGGGTGGCTTCTATGGCGATCCACCCTTACTGACCGACCTCGATCAGGGCGACCTGAAGTTCACCACCGACTTCCGTCGCATCTACGCCACGCTCCTGAGCGGTGTGCTGGGGGCCGACCCGGCCATGTCGCTCGATGCAAGGTACCTCCCGCTCGGATTCCTGTAGGAGCTTGCAGAGCGATGCACGGTGAGCCTCCCCGCTTGACCGTGAACGACACTCGCCCGCTGCGCCTCGGCCCGTTGTGCTCGGCAACGTTTCGGAACACGCCGATGTATCCGAAGGGCCTCATCAGTGAGCATAAGTCTCGGCGCGGTGTTCGCACAACGCCACCAACGCGCGTGATCTACCCGGCGAACTCGGCCACCGACCTCTCGATGTGTGTCAGCGGTTCTTCAGGAGCGGGTCAAGGCTTCGCGTACCTGTGGCGCAACGAGTCGTGCGATTTCGCGGGCTTCGTCGTCGGTCCAAACCGCAATCGGGATGAACGGATAGTCGACGATGACCATCGGGTACTCAGGATGACCGGCGATCTTTGCGATGGACCGAGCTCCGACGGTCATGGTCTTGTGGACTATGCAGATTGCCGGAATGCCGGCCCATTCCAGTTCGATGGCGTCCCGCAAACTGCGGGCACTGCAACTGCCTCAACCACCGAACCCGGTGATGGCCACGGTCGCACTGCGGGTCAGTCTGCCCCAGTCAGTCTCATCCGGGGGGATCGACACGCTGCCTTTCACGACCTTGACAACGCCGAGGACGTCATCGGTTGCGCGGAGTTCATCGAATAACGCATCGAGCATGACTTCGCCCCGGCCGAGCCCGTTCGCGACGAGTCCGATCACCTGACCCGAAAGGCTTGGTGGTCGGATCGCGAGCACACGATGTGAATCAGTACCGGGTGGCGTTAGCCGTTCGAGTGGTCCCGTTGTCGGGTCAAGACCGGTGACTGTCATGGGCCAATGGTACCGGGAGCGGTGACGATGCGCTCAGTTAACGCGAGCGCGAGATGCGGAACCAGGAGCCACGTTTCCGCCATTCCCGGTCCGCCCGCTGCGACGATGAGTAGACCGTCCGGTCGACCGATGTTGACCGAGCGGTCGTACTCGGACGTTGTCGGCGCCATCAGTCTGGGCCATACATATGCGCGCAGATCATCTTTTGACCACCCCGCTTCAAGGAAGTATCGCTGATGTTCAGGCCCGACGACCATGACGAGGTTGTGTCGGTCGCCGAGCCATTTGTCGCCGATGAGACCACGTCGGCGCATCGTGAGAACAATCGTGTCCGCGACACCCTCCGGTCGCCGGCTGGTGAAATCCGTTGCTGGTATGACGACCATCGACGAGTGCACGGTCGCCGTCGAGTCATGGGCCGCGAAGCCACGCTCGACATGGAGGGGAATCCAGTTGCCCGATTCCTCGTTCTCCCCGAAACAGAAGGAGTACCGCATCGGTGACGAGAAGCTGGCCCGGTCGATGACTCCGGGCACCGCCCGACATGCGTTGCGAATCACCAGGCGCAGGGCCCGCCCGATGGTTGCGTTGGCCCGGAAGCCGGGACCGAAGCAACCCGACTCACACGCCACATCGATCTCCTGCCGCACCGGTCCGTTGATGATCACGATCTGCACCGCCCCGCTCAATGTTGCGGTTGTGGAATGGCAGTTGCCCATTTCGCTGAGATGGGCGCGAACGGCGGCCACGACCACCGGAAAGTACTCGGGGCGGCATCCCGCCATGACCGCGTTGATTGCGGCATGTTCGGCCGTCACGACGACCTCCCGGGTGGCCACCCGGCCAAGAATTTCAGACGGTGCAAGTCCGGCGGTCGCCAGGAAGCGTTCGACTTTCGCGGGAGTGGGAGGCACCACGGGAAGACCGTCGGTCCACCCGCGTTCGAAGTAGTCCTCAATGAGGTCTTCTGCGCTTGCGTAGTCGACGCGGGGAGCGACCAGATCCAAGTTCCCTGTCACCTCGAGGCATGGTAGTTCCCTGAGTACGACCGGGTGACAGGCGGCGGCACCAGACCTCGGATGGATCAAACTCTGGCGGTTGAACCGTCCGGCGACCGTTG
>JANMZO010000093.1:0-3572 GCA_031383405.1 Acidimicrobiia bacterium
TCTCATCCGGCGGGTTGGACCTGGACGGGCTCGATCTGATGAGTCGAGAAGACGCGACCCGGAACCTGCAACGCTTGCACGGCATAGGCCGGTGGTCGCCCCTCGGATACCGTCGCGCACGAAACGAGCCAAGGAGCCGTCTCGAAGATAGCCGCGAGTGAGGTTGTCGAGCCATGGGCTCTGACCCTGCTCGCCGTACAGGCGCTGCAGTTTCGTCACGATGGAGTTTCTGTGTGGTCGTGCTGGCCGGGGAACACGTCGGTCTCGGACTTGTGCCAGACGGGCGAATCACCGGCCGTTTCAACGTTGAAGCCGTAGTCGTAGACCAGAGTCCCCCCGAACGTCGCGCCCACCGAGACCAGCAACGCGATCACGACGGACAGGACAAGAATTCCGATCGGTGTGACCGATTCCGTGTGGTAGTCGTTGAGCCGCCAAGCGACTTCGGCAAGGGCCAGCACAGTGACGGTGAGCATGACCGTGGCGTGGGTGTTGATCGTGCGCCGGGCCTGGGTGCCGGCCTCCGATGACTTCCACGCATCCCACAGGCCCGTCAGCGCGGCGAACACCGACACCGCCGCTCCGGCGATGAACGTAAACGTGCCCGCGTGCCACAACTCGCGCGCCCACGCATGGTCCTTGCCACCGATCGCCGAAATGACATCGAAGCCGGCGGCGAGGATGTATGCGGCGATCGGGAAGTCGGTCAGCGGCGGGTGCAACGGTTTGCCCGACCACCCTCGCAGACCCTTGAACGTGCGGCCCTTCAGACTGAGCGTCGGGCGTATCGAGAACTTTCTCACCATTCCTCCTTGTCCATCGCCGGTCGGCGGATCGTTAGTGAGCGATCCGTCGCCGGCCACTGCTCGATGGCAGCCGGTCGAAAGTGCGCGTCATCCGGCTGAGCCCGGGCCAGACTCTCCCGCCCCATACCCACTCAGCCTCCGATCTCATGATCTACATCGTCGAAGGCACCGGCCCCCTGACCGTGGACGGTGACACGTCGGCTTTCGACGTGGGGTCGCTGGCCTACTTCCGCGGGGACGAGGAACTCGACTCTCCAATACCGGCACAACCGGACGCACCGCACTCGCGTTCCCGGCCCCACCGTATCCCGCAGTTGACCTGGCCACCTGCGGCCACACGACACGACCCGTACACCGCCTGAATTGGGCGAGAAGTCACACCCGCTCGCGACCGGCATCGCCGAATGCGCGCTATCGGCCCGCGGTGGCAAGGGATCCGGCTGTGACCTCCGACTTGTGTGCGGCGAACGCCGCCAACACTTCTTCCTTCTCCCGCGCGGGCACTTTCACGCTGTCGAGGGTGCGTCCGAGCTCAGCGGCGACTTCGTCGAACTCCTCAGACGAAATATGCAGCTGGCGATGAGCCTCTTCCAAACCGAGCGCCGTGCTGCCCGGCTTCGTGGCGACGTACTGAAATTCTCCGCCGGAAACGTTGCATACCCAGAGGGTACGCATGAACTTAAGGCCCGGCAGTCTGCCCAAATTGTTGGTGTGCCACTCGCGGAGCGCAGGGTTCTCCGATTGTTGACCGACGATCGGGTTCTTCACGAGCGCGTCGCTGAAAGTGTCGATGACGGCTGCGATGGCAAAGGCTCCACCGAGCCGTTCGTAAAGACTTGACTCGGGCATAGTCCGGCCACCTCAACCTTCTGGCTAGCGAGTTGTCGGGCGGGTGCCGACGCTTCTCGGGTAGAGATACCCAAACGGCAACCGACCAAACGTCTCGCACGACGAATCGTAAGTTGTCACCAACCCCGGAGAGAGAGCTGTCACCGATACCGGGGCGGTTCAGCGTGGGTTCTCTCTCCCTGCATGTTCGGTTGAAGTTGCAGCACACTGGCGGCCGCGTCGTCTTGGGCGGTCGGTGTTCTTCGCGCGGTTGTGAGACTGCTGAGCGATCGTCGTAGCAGGCGATGTCTTCGCGAATGAATTCCTCGTGCTGGGCATCGGTCAGCCCATCGGGAACGACGCGTGGCACGTTGACGGCTCATACGCCGGCGAACGACAGAGTGGGGCGTGTGAACCCGCGTTCTTGGGCCCACAAGTCGAGCCGGAGAGTAGCCACGTCGTCAACGAGGGGGACCACACCTTTGGCTCCGGGTGCGCGGAGATCGAAGGTCTTGATGTAGCCGTGGCACGTCTCGCACGTGTCGACGCGCGCGACACGATCGTCGCCGGCGACGAATGCGTTGATGCGCCGGGGATCCTCCTCGCCGCACAGGGCGCAGGTGATACGGGGGTATGGCCACCTGGACGCGCACCGACCGCACATCAGAGTGCGGGGTGAACCTCCCATGAACTCGCCGGACTCCTCGGCGATCAACGACACCTGAGGGGGTCCGCCACAGGCCGGGCACGCTGCCCCCCGCCAGTTGTCGGGGATGGGCACGTCGAGTGTCGCCGCGGCGAGTTCGAACAACGGCGCGCTGGCGACCCGGATCCAGAAATCGTGAGGCGCGTCGACCGTATCGGTGTCGTCAAGCCAGGCCTCGATCGTTCGGAGTCGCTCATGCGCGGGCCATGCGATGATGGCAAGTCCCTCCTCGGCCAACAGGCGAGGGACGGGGCCGGGCGCGAGCGCGTGGATGGCGAGCGTGAGCTCTGCACTGATGCAGCCGAGTGCGGTGGCGGCGTCGAACATCGGGAAGCGGCCAGATGCTGACCGGCCCGCATCCGTGGCCAGCGAGTGCGCTGCGGCGCGGACGGACGCGTCGGCGGCCCGCCGGTCTTGGTGGGCCAGCACCGCTGCCATGGTGGTCAGCGGTGCGGTTGCCGACTCTGCGGTCGAAGCCGACAACAACGACTCACAACGCCGGAGCCGTTCATCGAAGCGGGCCGGCCCGCCACGTATCGCAGCCTTCATTTGTCTTCGGACGTTTCCTGTCGGTACCAGCGTGGATGGTGCCACGCCGCCCAGCGCCGTGTGACCTTGCCAGTGGTCATCGACGACATCGTGCCCGGTAGGAAGACCGTCGACATGTAGACGCGGATGATGAACCCGGCCAGCATCACCAGATAGCTGGCCTGGTGGATCAGGCGTGCCCACTCCCTCCACCTGGCGCCGAGCAGCGAGGTGACCCAGAGGGGCAGCCCGGTGAGGAACAACACCACGCTGAGGACCAACACAGTCCAGAAGTAGCCTTTCTGCCCTGCGTTGAAGCGGCCGGTGTCGAGCCCGGTGTGGCCGTCTCGGATGTAGCTGCGCAGCCGGCGCAACCACTGCAGGTCGCCCTGCTCCGGCAGCATCGACTTGACCCAGACGACGAACATGGCGAGGACGCCGACCGTGAATGCGACCCCGATCCACGGATGCGAGGCGCGCATGGTCTGGCCGCCACCGAACAGGGAGGCGAGATAATCCATCACCCGTGCTGTCGCCGCACGGGCGCGCCTGAGGCGTAGGTTACCGGGAGACATGTTCCGTTCGCTGGCCGTTTTCATGGAAAACCCCGTTGCTTGCGCCTTGTATATAGGGGCCGGGGGATGGATTGCGACTGCCCGATTGAAAATCGGGCGGTTTGCTTAATCAGGTCTGAGGTTCCATCG